>JANMJR010000446.1:0-9489 GCA_031371465.1 Pseudomonadota bacterium | reverse complement strand
ATTACACGCGCGTACAGCGTCAAATTCGCTCCAAAAACTTTGGGTATAGGGTCGGGATGTTGTCAGGCTATTGCGTGACTGTCAATCGGGCAGCGACGCTCAATTTTCGCCAAAGTCGTCGTTGAATCGAATGATGTCGCGCCGCGCTTTCTTCGTTGGCCGGCCGCGGACGAAAGGCGTGCTGCCCGCATCGGCGCGCAGTTGTTCGGCGAGTAGTTGGCGCGCGGATCTGCTCTCGGCCGTCTCCGCGTAAAGCAGCGCGGCTACCTTCGCGGGGCCGCGCTTGTCGCTGAGCGCAAGGACGGCGAGGGAAAACGTAAACGGGCCGCTGCGCACTTCAATTTTGTCGCCAGCCTTCACAGCCTTGGCCGGTTTTGGGCGCTCGCCGTTGAGTTTGATCTTGCCGCCTTCGACGGCATCCGTGGCGAGCGATCGAGTCTTAAAAAACCGTGCGGCCCACAGCCATTTATCGATGCGCACTGATTCATGCGCAGTCACTTTTTCAGTCAAGCTTGATCGAATGCAGCGTCATGGGCATTTGCGACGAGGTGTCGAATTCGCAGCCGGCGCGAATACCGATGGTGGCAATTTCTTCCGCGTTTAGGTTTTGGTCGAAGGCCGTATACATCGCGCCCAGCGCATAATCGCGTCCTGTGCCGATGGCCCAGAATTTTTGGTGTTCAAACACTTCGCGCATGGAATAGACCGAGAAGATGCCGGCGCGATTAGCGATGAGCGCCATGAGTTGGCTCGATTCGTAGGGATCGTCGTCTTCTTCTTTTGGATTCAGATAATGTTCGTCCTTCAACACCGGATGAATTTTGCGGAAGCTTTCAAAAATGGCCACACGGCCGTCGAATGACAAACCCGGCGTGCGATTGAGCAAACTCTCCATCACCATCTGGTGCGCGGCGCTGCCGGCCAGGCCGAAATAGGTGTCGCCGTGACGCACGATTTTTTCCCAGGCACGATCGTAATCCGGCGTCAAACGCGTGCCGCCGAATGTGGTGAGGGAATCGCCGGCGATGACGGCGGAATTGTTTTTGCGAACGACGACGAGTGTGGTCATAGCGTCAGTGTAACTTGATTTGCGGTTGAGTCCGGCGCGCGATTAAGCGCCCGATGGTATCCAGCGCGGTTTTACCGAAACCATGCAACGCCAGCAAATGCAGCTTGTATAGCGAGACATACATAAATCGCGCAAACAAACCTTCGATTAGTATGCTCCCGCCGGTCAAGCGCCCCATCAAGTTGCCGACGGTGCTGTATTCGCCCAGCGAGACGAGCGAACCGAAATCGCGGTAACGATAGTCCTTGAGCGCCTCGCCGCCGATGCGGCGTTGAATATTTTTAACCATCAAGGCCGCCTGCTGGTGCGCTGCCTGGGCGCGCGGCGGCACGTTGCCGCCCTTTTCCGGCCAGGGGCACGCGGCGCAATCACCGAAAGCGAAAATGTTGTCGTCGCGGGTAGTCTGCAAGGTGGCTTTGACGATCACTTGGTTATTGCGCGCGATTTCCAGGCCGTCGATATTCGCCAGAAAATCCGGCGCCTTGATGCCTGCCGCCCACACCACCAAATCGGCGGGAACATGTTTGCCACCCTTGGTGTCTACGCCTTCCAAGCTCACTTTCACCACCGGATCGCCGGTCAACACCTGCACATTGAGCTTTTCCAGTTGCGTCAAGATTGCTTCCGACAAGCGTTCCGGCAGCGCCGGCAACACTCGCGGCGCCGCTTCGATAAGGGTTAGACGTACATCGCGATCGGGCATCACTTGATCCAAGCCGTAGGCCGCGAGTTGGCGCGTGCTGTAGTGCAATTCCGCCGCGAGTTCCACACCGGTGGCGCCGGCGCCGATGATGGCGATATCGAGCTTATTGGAGATCATCGGCGCCCGTGAATGGGCGCGGATAAAGGCGTTAATTAAACGCCGATGGAATTTCGCCGCGTCATATTGCGTTTCCAGCGCGATGGCGTGTTCCTTCGCGCCGGGCGTGCCGAAATCGTTGGCGAGGCTGCCGACGCACAACACCAGCGTGTCGTATTGCAGGGTGCGCGCGGCGCTAATCTCGATGCCGCGATCGTCGGAAATCGGCGCGAGTTGAATCTTCTTTTCCGCGCGATTGAGGGCCGTCATCTCGCCGAGCAGATAGCGAAAGTGATGCCAATGGGCTTGCGCCAGATATTCCAACTCGTGTTCCATCAGGCCGCTGGTGCCGGCGGCGATTTGGTGCAGCAGCGGCTTCCAGACATGGGTCGGACTTTTGTCGACGAGCGTAATTTCAGCGTGTTTTCGCTTGCCCAGGGTGTCGCCGATTTTAGTGGCGAGTTCAAGGCCACCGGCGCCGCCGCCGACAATCACGATGCGGTGAAGTTGGATTTCGCTCATGCTTGTTGCATCTTTTCCCTGATTTAACAAGCAATTATATCAGTTTAGCGGGATTGATCGCCGGGTCAGCGTATGGAATTGCTTGGGCAGGCGGCACTTTCGCCAGCGACCAATGCCTGAAGGCCCAATCCCAGAGCGGCGCCTGGCTCGATTGCTGCAATTCCGGGGGTGGATTTTGACCGAGAAAGCGTAGCACGTCGAATAGCAGTTTCACCGCGTTGCTTGTATCAATCGCCCGCGCCAGCGTTTGTTTTGAAAGTTTTTCCCCGGCGCGATTCGTTGCGACCGGCAAGTGGCCATAACTCAGCGCGGCGTAGCCGAGCACGCGCTGCAAAAAAATCTGTCGCGGCGTCGAGGCTAAAAGATCCGCACCGCGGATGATTTGCGTGATGCCTTGATCGGCGTCATCCACCACGACGGCAAGTTGATAGGCGACGATGCCGTCGGCGCGACGCAACACGAAATCGCCGATTTCTGTCGCCAGATGTTGCGTGATGGGCCCTTGGATTAGGTCGCGGAATTCGATTGGGGCCGATCCCACGCGCACGCGAATCGCGCGCCCACTGCGCCCTGCGGCCAAGCCAGCGCGGCAAGTGCCGGGATAAACTGGGCCTTCTATTCCGAGCAATGACGAATCGGCGATTTCCTTACGCGAACAGCCGCAGGGAAACGTCGCGCCCTGAGTCGCCAATCGTTCGAGCGCAGCGCGATAGAATTCATCGCGTTGGCTTTGGTAAATTACCGCGCCATCCCAGGCGAAGCCGAACGCTTGCAACGTGCGCAAGATTTCGTCCGCCGCACCGGGCATATTGCGCGGCGTGTCGAGATCTTCCATACGCAGCAGCCACTCGCCGTTTTGCGTTTTAGCTTGTAGATAACTGCCCACCGCGGCGATGAGCGAACCGAAATGCAGCGGGCCGGTAGGGGAGGGCGCGAAGCGTCCGCGATATTTCTGGTGAATCGATAGAGTCATGCCTTCAGGTTCGCGTAAAATAAATGCGACAACGTTTTTCGTTCACGGCGTTCCCTCGTAAGAAAACTAGTGACACCCATTATGAACAACAAAGCAGCAACGGAGGAATCAACATGGCAAAAGTAATGATGGTAACCGGTGGCAGCCGCGGCATCGGCGCAGCGACCGCAAAACTCGCCGCAGCACGCGGCTATGATGTCTGCTTCAACTATAAATCCAACGCCGCGCAAGCGGACGCGATTGTAAAAGACATCCGCGCCACCGGCCGCGTGGCGCTTGCCGTTCAGGCCGATACATCTCAGGATCAAGACGTGGTGCGCCTGTTCGAGGCATGCGATCGGGAATTGGGGCCGGTGAGCGCGTTGGTCAACAACGCCGGTATCACCGGCGGTGTCGCGTTGATCGAAGACGTAAAGGCCGACATGTTGCGCGAGCTGATGGAAGTCAACATCATCGGTTATTTTTTGTGCGCGCGCGAAGCGGTGAAGCGCATGTCCACGGCGCGCGGCGGCAAAGGCGGCGCGATCGTGAATGTTTCCTCGCGCGCGGCGGAATTAGGCGGCGGCAACGAATGGATTCACTACGCTGCGTCGCGCGGCGCGATCGATAGCATGACCAAGGGCATGTGCGTGGAACTCGGCAAAAAAGGCATTCGCGTGAATGCAATTCAGCCGGGCATTATCGACACGGACATTCAGGCCACCGGCCTACCCAATCGCATGGAAAAAGCGCTGCCGAATATTCCCATGGGCCGCGCGGGAACAGCGGAAGAAGTTGCCGAAACGATTTTGTGGTTGTTGTCTGATCAAGCTTCTTACGTGACCGGTGCGATCGTCAATGTGTCGGGCGGGCGCTGACCACTTCAAGGTAAATTTACAAGCATGCCCCTCCCTTTCCCTGGTGGCAGTATTTGTATTTATGCCATAAAGGGAGGCTGGGACGGGGTAGCCTAGGGCTAGGGATTTGCGGCGTTTGCGCGGCAATACGCGCTGGTAACTCCCGCTCCGTCCACCTTTAGAAAAGGGGGAGGCGCCTTGCGATTATTCGACCCGCTGTTTCAACCAGATACCTATGTCGCTGATCTCTTCCATCGAAACCGAGTGCGGCATCGGGTATTCGCGCCACTCCACTTTATAGCCGTTGCGGCGTAATTCTTTTGCCGAACTCTCCGCGATGGAAATCGGAATGACCGTATCTTGCTCGCCGTGGGCCATAAAAATCGGGATCGCGCGATTAGCGCTGCTCGCCTCGGCCGCCAGCGAAGCGGCCAACGGCAAATAAGTTGATAGCGCCAAGATGCCCGCCAGTCCTTGCGGGTAGCGCAGCCCCGTTTGCAGCGCGATGGCGCCACCTTGGGAAAATCCGGCGAGCACGATTCGATTGGCCGCGATGCCGCGCGAAATTTCGCGCTCGATCAATGCCTCGATGGCGCGCTGCGAATCGCGAATCCCCGCTTCATCTACTTTGCGTTCGTTGCTGCTGATTTCGATAATGTCGTACCACGCGCGCATCACCTGACCGGCATTGATGGTCACGGGGCGCATCCGCGCGTGCGGAAAAATAAACCGTAGCGGCAGATGATCCGGCAAACCGAGTTCCTTAACGACCGGGACGAAGTCGTTACCGTCGGCGCCGAGGCCGTGCATCCAGATCACCGCGCCGACGGGATCGTGGCCGGTATTGAGTTCGATTGCCTGGAGAAGTGCGGTCATATGGTTCTGCTTAATCGATAGTCAAGCACCCGATCATAATGGAAGCGTAGCCGAGATCACAAGCAGATGCGTTGACGCGCGCAGCAATTATTTTAGGCAATGCCTGAAACGGCAATACAGGCGCGGCTTGCGAGCATGGCGCCGCCAGACGCCGCACTGCGATTGGGCGCCGGCACGACGAAGCTGTACTATTTGCAAATAACGCAGCCGACCCATAGTTACCGTTGGCGACCGTCAGCAATCGGGTAGTCTAAATGCGCGGCTTTGAAATTTTCCAATTGGGGTCACCTCAAGAAACGGCAATTTACGCACGCTAAGCGACGCGCGAATCTTCATTGCCGACCCTTTGCTCTAGTTGGCGACACACTGCTATCGAGGAGACCAATCGGATATAAATCTGGTGGGCTCTGCCCACGAGCCAGACGGTACGCCTCTTACGCGCGAAGTGATTTTTTCCCAACTCAAGAATTCCGCAACATAATTACGAGCGATTGTCCGCAAGGGGAAAAAGCGTATCGAACTTTGGATTTACGCTCGCTCGAATGCCAATGATCGTTTATGTTGCAGCCTTGCCGGAAAACCATAACCATAGAAAACCCAATACGGCAGATGAGAGAGAAGCCAGTAGTATCGCGATTTTTGAGGTGGTTATGATTGCCGGGTCGGTCGAAAAAGCCAGATTCGTAATAAATATCGACATCGTAAATCCGATGCCACCCAGGAACCCGGCGCCGACTACATGTGACCACCGCAAGTCAGAGGGCAAGCGGCAGATTCCGCTGGCGACAGCCACGAAACAAAGAATCATGACGCCCAAGGGCTTGCCTGCAATCAATCCCGCAGCAATGCCGATGCTATTCGCGGTAGCCAAGTGCTGAAACCAATCAGCCTGAATCACGATACCGGTATTTGCCAGGGAAAAAATCGGCAAAATGATGAATGCTACCGGTTTGTGCAACCAGTTCTCTAGTCGGTGCGAAGGCGAATCCTGGTCGTCGTCTTTCGCCGAAAATGGAATTGCAAAGGCCAACATTACGCCGGCGACGGTCGCATGCACACCGGACTTTAGCATGAGATACCACATCACTATTCCGCCTAGCAGGTAGGGCATAAGACGCGTGACCCGGAAGATACGATTCAGAGCCACCAGCAGTATCCAAACTGCCGCTGCACCCCCAAGATATCCAATTGAAAGTTTGGCCGTGTAGACGGCCGCGATTATGACTATCGCACCCAAGTCATCTATCACTGTGAACGCCACAACGAATACTTTCAGCGACGCGGGGACACGGTTGCCAAGAATGGCGAGAACGCCTAACGCAAACGCGATATCGGTCGCCATCGGAATGCCAATGCCGGTTTGAGTCGGCGAACCCGCATTGAGTGAAAAATGAATCAGCGCGGGAAACGCCATCCCACCGATAGCTGCAAATATCGGTAACAGCGCATTCTTGAAATTCGACAATTCGCCCACATAAATCTCGCGTTCGAGTTCCAGCCCAATGAGCAGGAAAAATATTGCAATCAGTGCATCATTGATCCAGTGTTCAAGGCTAAGAGTGCCAACCCGACTATGCCAGAAATCGAGATACGATTCCCCTACCGGTGAATTTGCAATTGCGATGGAAATAACCGTGCATAGAACTAGAAGAATTCCACTGGATTTCTCCGAATCAAAAAATGCGTTGAAGGTTCTTGATAACAATATCGATCACCGTAGTTACTTTACGATTGAAAAAAGGCTGAGACAAGGCTACACACCGCCAAAGCGTCAGCTTTCGGGCTGTAGACATTGGCAATTGTACTTCGGCTCTTGGCCGACACGAGAATGGATCGGCGTAAACTGACTGGCAATTCTCGATTCATTTTGGTGTACTGAAAATTTCATCAGCAACCCTAAAAACTCCAAGATTTATAACGCTACCGTAATTTGGGGGCGAAATTAATGAAGTCTACGAATGCACACGCTTGAGTTTCCCGGCGATCACATAATCCCTCAATCTTGGCACGCAACCAAAATCGGATTAAGATCATTTTGCGTTTGGCCGTACACGAATTGTCTGAAATCCGTCGCCCGACAATTGACGACCTACCCAGCAAGCGCGCTTGTATGCGCCTGACGTTATCGCTGCACTAGTAAATTTCGTCCACCGCAAATCAAAGGAGGAAACACCATGCGCATTTCCCTAACGAACCGCCTTCTCCTCGCCGCTGCCCTAACCACCACGTTATTAGTTGCCAATCTCGCAAATGCCCGTGATGACGATAGCGATCAGAATCCGTTGGGCCCGTTACAGATTAAACTGCGCGATACCTGTGACGCGGTGTCATTCAACGCGGCCTTTGGCGTCGGCACCTGCGTTGGATCGTTTTCGACCACGTTGACGCAGTTCTTTGCGGAATTGGGTCAAGATCAAACGGTCGGGGCTTGGCGCTTTCACCCGCTGTTCGCCCGCGCCAAGAAAGGCACGCAGCTGATGGTGACCAATTTCGGTGGCGAGCTACACACCTTTACCAAAGTGAAGGAGTTTGGCGGCGGATTCGTACAACCCCTAAACGATGCCAGCGGCAATCCAATACCCGCACCGGAATGCGCCGACGTGGTGAACGGCCAGTTGGTCGCGAAGTCGCCCAGTGCAACGAACCTTTTTGTGCCCGCCGGTCAATCGGCGCCGGGGCCCGTCCTCGAGAATGGCAAGACGGAGAAATTCATGTGTTGTATCCACCCGTGGATGCGAATGACCATCAATCCCAAGGGCCATGCCGAACGCGCGCTCGCCAATCCGTAGAAACTTCGCGCGCCGCCTCGGACTGCAGTCGCCGGCGGCGGCGTATTGACCATCATTCCCTGTAAGGAGGTCTGCAATGAAACAGTCTACATTTGTGTTTGCTTTTGTCTGTGCAGTTTTCGGCGCGCAGATAGCCCACGCCATACCCATTACCTTTACTGCGACGTTGGACCAAAATGAGGCGGTGCCGACCGGTTCCCCTGGAACGGGTTCCGCAATTGTTATTTTCGACACTGCCGCGCATACGTTATCGGTACATGTTGATTTTGCCGGATTGTCGGGTACCGTGACGGCGTCCCACATTCATTGTTGTAATGCCCTCGCTAACACAGGCGCCAGCGGTGTCGCCACCGAGACGCCGACATTCGGTGGTTTTCCATTAGGTGTAACCAGCGGGAGCTACGACAATACCTACGATACAACGCTTGCAGCGTCGTTTAACTCGCCCTTTGTGACGGCAAACGGTGGTACCCCCGCCGGCGCTGAAGCCGCATTGCTCGCTGGCGCGCTTGCCGGGAAATCTTATCTCAACATCCATACCAACCTGTTTCCCGGCGGCGAGATCCGCGGCTTCCTTCAGGCCCAAGACCCGGGCGGACCCGTCCCCGAACCAGCCAGCTTGGCGCTGTTAGGACTCGGCTTCGCGGGGCTCGGTTTCTTCCGTCGAAGGCGCACCCGATCGGCGATAAAAAGAAAACATCGAATGTAATATCCCTTGCATCCGATGGATAAACGCCCGTAAGAAAAAGTCTTATCGAATATTCGGCGAGACAAATTGTTGACGTACGAGTCAAACGCTGTAATTTTAGCTTCCGCCGAACGGATCTGGATGGTCTTGGCCGATGTAACGCAGTGGCATGAATGGACACCCACCATCACGCGCATTGAACCACTCAGTTCCGGGCCATTCCAGCAAGGTTCGCGGTTCAGAATTTCTCAACCCCAGCTAAGCCCCGCAGTTTGGGAAATCACGACATGGGAACCCTTCAAAGGCTTCGCTTGGGAGTCGCGGGGCCCAGGCATTTGTATGTTTGCGGATCATTTAATTACCGTGATTTCCGACGGCGAATCGAAAGTCGTGCTCCGTATGACTTTTGCCGGACTTGTTGGAAACGTTGTTGGGCGCTTGTACGGCAAACTCACGGAAAAATATTTAGCTCAGGAAGCAAAATCGTTGAAGCAACGAATTGAGGGGGGGCGTTAGACACCAGTTGTTAATCCATCGCCCCAATCCGTGTGCAGGCTTGAATTACGCCCAACTGCAAGGCACGTGGCTGTACGGATTCTCCTAAATCTGAATGGCCGGTTTCGGGCGGTGGATTTTGAGATTTGAATTTACGCTTTTGGCCGTAAGCCGGAAATTCCCGCTACACGCTTACCTTGCGGCGATGCGGCCGCGTTCTATATTCACCGTCGCGAGCACGATGAGTCCGAGCACGAAGGAAAGGCCGCTGATCAGAATCGCTAGGCGATGATTGCCCTCGGAGAGCCACGTCACCAGGCCATAAGTCAGCGGGCCAATCACCGCGGAAAATCGGGTCGCGACACCCCACAGGCCATAAAACTCGGCACGGCGATGGGTCGGCGCAAACAATCCGACCATCGCTCGTCCGGCGGATTGGCTT
>JANMJR010000441.1:0-3615 GCA_031371465.1 Pseudomonadota bacterium | reverse complement strand
GCCGCCGTTGAGCAGCGCGCCGCCCAGTTGCAGCAGCAGTCCGCCGCCGCACTCGAGAGCGCTGCTAAGGCCGCGCCCGTTGGCGCCGAGCCGTTTATTGCATTGTTAAAATCCGGGTTGGCCGCTTCCACGTCCGCCTTCGACACCGCCACCAAGGCCGCCCGCCAGTTCGGCAATTTGGCAGACACCACCATCAAGGCCGCTGCGGCCAAAGTCGCGCCAATAGGCAAGAAGTAGTTTCATTGCATCATCCCTCGTTTACGCCATTAAAGACTGAAGCCCCGCGCAGGTGCGGGGTCTTGCCCGTGCGCGCGGTGGCCGCGGATTGTCGGTATTTCGAGCCCGTTGCCCTATCACCGATGCTGTTTTCCAATCCGCGACAAATGCAATTGGCGAACCTTACCAACACAGCCGTTAAGGCTTCTTGTCCAACGAAGCTCGCCGACGCGGCGAAGATAGCCATAGCAAAATATGAATCTCACCCTGGAAGGAAGTACTGCACTTATCACCGGCGCAAATGGCGGCCTCGGTAGTCATTTCGCCCTCACTCTCGCCAAAGCCGGCGCAAAACTTGCGATTACCGCACGGCGCCTCGATTCGTTGCGCGACGTCGCGGAGCAGATTCGTGCCGCAGGCGGCGAAGTCGAACCGATTGCACTCGATGTCAAAGATCGACGCAGCGTGGTACACGCATTTGATCAAGCGGCGCGGGTATTTGGACCGGTTACCGTTGTGGTCAACAACGCCGGCATTGCCGTCACCAAACCGCTGCTCGAACACGACGACGAGGATTGGAATCAAGTCATCGATGTGAACCTAACCGGTGCGTGGCGAGTGGCGCAGGAAGCGGCGCGCCACATGGTGCAACATAAGCAGGGCGGCAGCATCGTCAACATCGCGTCGATTCTGGGCTTACGAGTTGCGGCGCAGGTGCCGAGCTACGTTGCTTCCAAAGCCGCGTTGATTCAATTGACCAAGGCGATGGCGTTGGAATTGGCGCGACATAAAATTCGCGTTAACGCGCTCGCGCCAGGCTATGTTGAAACATCCATTAACAGCGATTTTTTCGCGACGGACGCCGGTCAGGCTTTGATTAAGCGCATCCCGCAGCGGCGTATGGGTCATCCGCAAGAACTTGACGCTGCACTCCTTCTGCTTGCTTCCAACGCGGGCTCTTACGCGACCGGCACGGTGCTGGCCATCGACGGTGGACAACTGGTAAACACACTATGATGATGACGAACAACTTTATTTCGCGCTTGCGCTAGCAAGCATATCGCAACCATTGAGGAGAACCATTCATGATTGTCGTACATCATCTCAACAACTCGCGCTCACAGCGCATCCCGTGGTTGCTGGAGGAACTGGGCGTACCTTACCGAATTGAGCAACATCGGCGCGATGGCAAAACCAATCTCGCACCACCCGAATTGCGCGCGATTCACCCGTTAGGTAAATCGCCGATTATCCAAGACGGCGATCTGACATTAGCCGAGTCGGGCGCGATTATCGAGTATTTGGTCGAGAGGTATGGCGCGGGACGGCTCATGCCGCAGCGGGGTTCGAAGGAGTATGTCCGCTATTTATTTTGGATGCACTTTGCCGAGGGCACCATTATGCTGCACATGGTCGCGCGACTTTATCTCATCCGCGTTGGCGAGGCGGCGATGGCAATGCGTACGCGCGTCGAAGCGATGATCGGCGATGAGTTGGATTTGGTTGAGGGCGAACTGAGCCGTAGCGCGCATCTCGCCGGAACGGAATTCAGCGCCGCCGACGTGCAAATGGTATTTCCATTGGAATTTGCCGCGTACGGCGCGCTCCTAACGGAACGTCACACCAAGCTACGCGACTATCTCGCCCGTATGCAGGCGCGCCCCGCCTATCGCCGTGCGGTGGAAAAGGGCGGCGCATACGCTTTCGATTCTGTTAGCGCCGGCGATGCCGCGCCGTTTCCCATGCCCGCGCGTTAATAACTAGCGATGCCCGCCGCTCTGACGCCAGTTGCGTTCTGCTTCGTCCCAAACGGCGAGCGCCTGGAGGTCAGGCACCCAAGCTAAGCCGGTTTTTCCGTCAGACGATTTCGCTTCCGGTGTAACGACTACATCGAGCAAAGCGGGCCGGTTTGCCAGGCCACGTTCGATGGCGCCCGGTAAGTCTTCGCTTTTCTCCACGCGTTCCGCATGCATACCGAAAGCGCGCGCCATCGCGGCATAATCGGCGAACTGCAAACGCGTGCCGACTACTTTGCCGTGGGTGTCGGTCTGATCATGGACTTCAATTTGCCACGCGCCATTGTTCGCGACGATGATCAACACTGGCGCCTTATGTCGCACGGCCGTGTCGATTTCCATCGCATTGAAGCCAAATGAACCGTCACCGGTCGCGACCACCACTTGTCGATCGGGAAATGCGAGGCTCGCGGCGATACCGAACGGTGTACCAATGCCAATGCAGCCAAGCGAACCGGGGTCAAGATAAGTCGAAGCCGGCAAGCCGACGCGTGCGAAGCTCAAAAAATCGCCACCGTCCGCAATGATCACTGCGTCTGGCGCGAGTTGTTTTTGCAGCTCGCCGAGCAAACGATTGGGATGAATGCGCCCATCGCTTCCCGGCGCAGCCGTTTGCATGGTTTGGCGTAATTTGATCGCGCGCTCTTCGTGCTTTTGTCGAGTTGTGGTCAGCCAATTGCGATCGGCATTGGCTGCGCGATTACCCGCAACTTGAACCATCGCGCTAAGCGTAGCGGCCGGTTGAGCGAAGATTTCCACTTCGCCGCGTCGATTGTCGCGCATGTCGCCCGGCGCATCGCCAATGCGGATGAAGCGCGCAGCGCCGAATATGGCGGGTGAGCCGAAGGCCAATTGGAAGTCGAGACGGCGACCGAGCGTCACGATCACATCGGCTTCGGTCATCACGGTGCCGCGCATCGCGGCGACGACGGACGGATGCGAGTCCGGTACGAGGCCTTTGCTTTCGCCGGTATCGAGATACAGCGCGCCGCATTTGTCGAGCAACGTCGTTAATTCGGGGCCCGCGCCACGCGCGCCGCGTCCGCTTATGATCAACGGCCGTTTCGCCGACCAAAGCAGATCGACCGCGGCCTCGATATCGTTGGGATCGGGACGCAAAACCGGCTTGGCCTTCGGGCGGAAATGTTCCTCCAATTGCAGCGCGCGCGGCACTTCAGCACGCAACGTGTCCACCGGAAAATCCAAATACACCGGGCCAGGATCGCCACCTTGTCCGAAGGCGCGGGAAACGGCTTCGTCGAGTTCTTGCAACACTAAAGACGGTTCGCGCACCGTCCGCGCGTAACGCGTGAGCGAACGTACAAAGTCCGTATGCACGATGTCCTGCAATGCACCGCGATTTTCTTGCGGGCGCGGCGGCAAGCCCGATAACACCAGCACCGATGCGCGCGCGATGTGGGCATTGGCGATGCCGGTCATAGCATTCGTAACCCCAGGCCCGGCGGTGACGAGCGCCACGCCGAGTTGCCCAGTGAGTTCGCTGTGGGCGTGGGCCATGTACACCGCTGCACGCTCATCGCGCACGTCGATGATACGGATGCCTTCGGCATCGCAACGCATAAAGATCGGCATGATGTGGCCG
>JANMJR010000440.1:0-3067 GCA_031371465.1 Pseudomonadota bacterium | reverse complement strand
TTTTCCAATCCCGGCACACCGGGCGGAATCGGATAGGCGCCCGGCACGATGGTGTCAATCTCGTAGCGTCCGCTGGCGTCGGTAAGCAACATGCCGCGCAAATGAAACGGTGGCGGTGGCTCAAGAAAGTCGCCGGGTCTTTTCTTATCGTAGTTGCCCTTGTCATCCGCTTGCCAAATTTCGATGATGGTGCCCGGCAACGGCGTTTTGCAATCGGCGCTGAATACCGTTCCGCGCAACATGAGCTTTTGTCCGGGCTCATCATCGGACGCTAATTTAACCTGGAATTTCGGTGCGCCGTAGTTGTACATCGGGCCGAGGATATCCTGCTCGGTCACTTTGCACTCTTTGGCCGCGGCGAGCGCAGGCAGCGCTAACGCGGCGCCGCCAACAGCCATGGCGCTGCGTTGTAGAAACCGGCGGCGTGCCAGTCCTTGGGCGATTCTCGAATGTAGATCAATGCTCATTTTTCCTCCTCCGATGTATTTTGAAAACGGGCGAATATATAGAACGTCGCTTGAACGATACTTGCAATAAGCATCGTCTTTTTGCGATCGCACGCTCACGACGTTACGCGAAAATTTCATGCTATGCAATCTCAATCAACACGCACCGGTGGCGCGAAGTGCGTTGCTTGTTCTAGCGTAGAATGACGACCGTGATCGACTCAAACCGCTGCTAGCCATTACTTCCAACATGTTGGCTCCATCCAAATTGCTTCCGCGACTTCCCCGCACCGTAATCGTGCTCGGGTTGGTGAGTTTTTTTAACGATCTTGCCTCCGACATGGTGATTCCGCTGATCCCCTTATTGCTCGCGACGGAGCTGGCGGCGGGCCCCTTGATGTTGGGACTGATCGAGGGCGTCGCCGATGCCCTGGCCAGTTTTTTGAAGCTGTGGTCGGGACGTTATTCCGATCGCCTGGGCGGTCGGCGTAAGGGCTTGGCGTTGACTGGATATATTATTTCCAACAGCGTGCGGCCATTTTTTGGAGCCGTATCAGGATGGGCCGGTTTGCTCGTGCTGCGCAGCGTCGATCGCTTCGGCAAAGGCGTTCGCAGCGCGCCGCGCGATGCGTTGGTGGCGGACGTTACGCCACCGGCTATGCGTGGCGTCGCATTCGGATTTCATCGCGCATTGGATAATGCAGGCGCCGTAGGCGGCGCGCTGCTTGCGGCAGCGGTGATCGCCTGGTCAACCCTGTCGTTACGCGAGGTGATCGCCTGGTCGGCGCTTCCTGGATGCATCGGCGTGTTGTTACTGTGGTGGTGGGTCAAGGAACCGAAAGTCGCCGCGCGGCCTTTAGTCGCGGCGCCTTCATTGCAGTGGAACGCATTGTCGCGCACCTTGCGGCATTATTTGTTGCTGCTGGCGTGGTTTACGTTCGCTCGGGTCTCGGAAACCTTCATCGTATTATTCGGCCATGGTATGGGCATGGGTGTCGTGAGCTTGCTGGTGTTGTGGGCAATGCTCAATCTGGCGAAATCCCTGGCCTCCTGGTGGGGTGGCAAGGCGGCATTGCGGCTGGGCAAGGAACGCGTCATGGCGATCAGTTGGATCGCCTATGCCGCGACGTTCGTCGCGTTGAGCATGACCACCACGCCGCTGATGCTGTGGATTGTCACCTTGGTGTACGGAATATTTGCCGGGCTCGGCGAAGGCATTGAGCGTGCCGTGATCGGCGACTTCGCCGCGCCGACCGAGCGCGGGACGGCCTACGGTTGGTACAACATGATGATCGGCCTGTCGGCGATTCCGGCGGGCCTGGTGTTCGGTGGTCTTTGGCAATTTTTCGACGCGTCGTATGCATTCTTTTTTTCGGGTTTTGTCGCGCTGGTCGCGGCGCTCGTGTTACACATTTATGTTGCGCCAAAGCTGAAACTGGCCGCCGCGCTGGGCTAAACATGCCTCTCATTTCGCTCGATAACGCCCAACTTGCTTACGGCCATGTGCCGTTGCTGGATCACGCAGAATTTAAACTTGATAAAGGCGAGCGAGTGGGTTTACTCGGTCGTAATGGCGCCGGGAAAACCAGTTTGCTGAAAGTCATCGTCGGGTCGGTGGTGCTTGACGATGGCATCGTCTGGCGCGCGCCCGGACTTCAGCTAGGTTACGTTCCGCAAGAGCCGCCGTTAGACGATGCGGCCACGGTGTTTGAAACTGTCGCCGCTGGATTGGGGGCGTTGCGGGCGACATTGATTGAATACCACGATGTGTTGCATCAACTCGCCGATCCGAACCACGATCCAGCGATCCACCAACGATTAGATCACTTAAGCCACGCGCTAGAGGCCGGAGGCGGTTGGCGTATGCAGAGCCGTATCGAGTCGACATTGCAGCAATTGGAACTGGACGCCGATGCAAAAATCGGCAGCCTTTCCGGTGGCTGGCGAAAGCGCGTGGCGCTGGCGCGCGCGCTGGTGGGCGAGCCGGATATTTTGGTGCTGGATGAGCCGACCAATCATCTGGACATTACGGCGATCGATTGGCTGGAGAAATTCCTGCGCGAGTCGAATTTGAATTTGCTGTTCGTCACCCACGACCGGCGCTTTCTTGATCGGGTCGCCACGCGCATTGTCGAGTTGGATCGCGGCATCCTGCGGGATTTTCCGGGGAACTACACGGCCTATCGCAAACGCAAAGAGGACATGCTCGTCATCGAAGCGGTGCGCCAGGAAAAATTCGATAAAGTGCTGGCCGAAGAAGAAGTGTGGATACGCCGCGGCATCGAGGCGCGGCGCACGCGCAACGAAGGCCGGGTGCGGCGGCTGGAGCGTTTGCGGGTGGAGCGTGCGGCGCGGCGCGATCGTTTGGGCCAAGTGAATTTTTCCTTGGCGACGGGCGAGCGTTCCGGTGAGTTGGTCGCGGAACTGAAACACGTTGGAAAGTCTTACGCCGATCGCGTGGTGATGCATGATTTTTCCGTGCGAATTTTGCGCGGCGATCGCATTGGTTTGATCGGGCCGAACGGCATCGGCAAGACCACATTACTGAAATTGCTGACCGGCGAAGTTGAGCCCAATCAAGGAACGGTGAGGCTTGGCACGAAACTTAACATCGCTTATTT
>JANMJR010000436.1:0-11310 GCA_031371465.1 Pseudomonadota bacterium | reverse complement strand
GATCAACGAATTGTCCGCGAAGTGGGCGAATATGGAAACGCAGAACCCCCTCGATCCGGAGTACAAAACGGCGCTAATGCGCAGCGCGCATGTCAAGATGATGGATACGGACAATAACAGCACAATCACCAAAGCTGAATTTCTCACGCATATGGAAACCCATTGGGTAGAGGAGACCAAGCGGTCTCAGTCAACGTCGCTGACACACGAGCAAGCGATGCAAGCGATCTCCCGAAATCCACTTGAGCCGAACTACAAGCACTGAGTGACAAGCGGCGCCAACCGCATTACTTAAGTTGCCAGATACGGGTCGATCAGCGAGTAGTTCCTCCTGATCGACAAACGAAGCGCGTGTTCCGTCAAGAATCCGACCAGCCGAAGGGGTTGTCGGGATCTTTGAATGCCAATTTCGAATCGGCTGTTCTTGCTCTAACCGTCGTCAAAGCAGGGCGTACGAAGTGGCTTGGTTAAAAGGGAGTGCGATTCACTTGCGGGGCAATTTTAGTGCTTGGCCTGAGACACGCATGGGTATTGCCTCTTAGGCTATGCCCCCTGCGAGGCAAGCGTCAAAAGCCTTGTGGCAAGGCGTCGAAAACGGCTCTGTACGCCCTACTCGGCCCGCTGGCGACGGATTTCCTTGCGCTTCATTTCCACGTACTGGCTGCGCTCAATTTCATGCAATTGGGTTGCGTAGCGTTCGGTGCTCGCGTACCAGTCCTGTATGCGCCGCTCCACCTGCTCAGACGCCGGCAGCGCATAGGCCCCCAGGTAAGCATCGATCGCAAGGTAGTAGCGCATCGTGTTGCGTTCGACCAGACCGAGCATGTTGCGGATATACACCGGTCGCCCATCGGGCCGGCGATTGACAATGCTAAATCCGACCTTCGCACGTCCGAGCGTCGCCAGATACGCTCGCATGGCCAGGCCGGCCGCGAAGCCGTATCCGGAAGAATACGACATGTGGATGAAACTGCGTCGCGCGTCGACCGGCGCGGCCTGGAACTCAATCCGGTAGTTGCTCGTCCCGAAGGGGCCTTCGTCGGCGTGGAGCCGGAGCTGAAAATAATCGAGGGTGTTTGCGCTGAGGTGATAGTCGAAGTCGAGCTTGTAGGCCTGCTCCGCGGGCTGGTCATACTTCTTTCCAACCGCCAGCAACAGACTGCTTGCGTTCGCGCTGCGAGCGGTCTTACAGTGTTTGATGTTGAGGTGAAGAATCAATATGTCACACCAGTGGTCGACCGATTGCAACGCCTGCTGCACGGTAGCGAACGGATAGTCCACCACCGCGAAAATGTCTCCGCTGAGCTTGCCCGCGGCTTGGCCTGATTCGAGGAAAAGTGGGCGTTTGAATTGATTGTTCGCAAGACGATCCTTAAGCTCGACGTAACGCGCGCGCAATGAACTCGCGTCCTGGGCTTGCACGGCGCTGTGGATCGTGGTCAGCCACAGCGCGAGTATCAGCCAAACGATTCGCGACATAAGCAACCGCGTTGAATCATTCAGAATTAACGGCGGCATTTTGGGCCTATTTACAAGCGATACGACCACTCGAAAACGCGAAATCGCAGAGCCAATTAAAAACTGCGCCGCTGACGGCGGCCGCTTTTCAACCAACGTCGACAGTCGCCATTGGCGTCGTCGATAGAATCCTGTGGCTGCGGCAAAAATGTGTCGCGAATTCGATCGGGTTTGGCGCGAGCGGTGTATTAAATGAGCTAGGCCGGTGGCGCCATAGAGTGGCGCCTCTTCGCAATTGAAAGCGTTGCGCGCCGGAACACTCGTAAAGGCGGGTCACGGCGGGCAACTCCGGTGACCGGCCTCGATCAGCTTACTTCGGCAACATCAACATTAAGACTTGGGTGGTTTGACGGAAAGATTATTCTTAACCTGCGCGACGCCTTCAACTCGACGTGCACAATTGGTCGCCTTTTCGATCTGATCTTGGGAGTCGACGAAGCCACTTAAGGAAACGACTCCTCGATAGGTGTCGACATTTATACGGAGTGCTTCGCCCAGACCTTGTTCCTTCGCAATTTCTGTTTTAACTTTAGCGGTTAGCGATGCGTCGTCTACCGTGGTTCCAACCGATCTAGTCGTTGCCGAGGGCGTGCAACCAACGGCAACCGTTCCCAGCATTGCGCTAATAAAAATCAACCCAACTACTTGCCTTAAATTTCTGATTACCATTTCCAATCTCCTTAAAAGTAATTAACCATACGTACAACTCTTGCTTAAACGCCAGGATAATGAAATCCCGCCGCAATTCTCATTCGACACTCATGGAAGTCGTCAAATACTGTTACGCAAAAACCTTGCCAACACCGGAATGTTCGCGTGAGATCGCTGAATTGTCTATTTATTACAGCCGGTATAGATAGATATCGTGGCATCGACTGGTCAGAATTCGCGATGTTTTATTGATTGAATCTCGATCTGCTTGGGTGTCAAAGTTACCTGCGATTTGTAGAAATTACTCAAAATGCGTTGCGGCGCCGGTAAGTTTTTCATTTGCATAGTTTAAGAAATTTTTCACGTGAAAGAATCGCGCGTTGATTTTTTGGTTGGCATGTTACTTGCTCATTTTGAGTTTAAGTTTATATCTCCTCCCGAAACGAAAATGGATCACTCAAATTATTTAAGCATCCGCACCCATGACCCCACAAAGAATAACGCGGGTCGCTACATACCCGATAGCGGTCGCGATATCGACCTTGATGATCCTAGCCTCGCGCGATTGCAGTCAGCCGTTGAAGAGGTCACCGAGCTTAACCGAATACTGGCCGGAGATCAGGAGCGCGCAACGATAGGAATACAACAAGTAAAGGCGTTGGTCGAACGGAACTTAGAACTCACCTATCAATTGACGCTGCTGCTGCAAAAAGAGTCCCAAGCGCAATACTATGCGTATCACGATGATTTAACCGGGTTGCCGAACCGCAGGCTGCTGCGAGACCGCCTTAATCAGGCCGTTGCTCAGGCGCAGCGGCAACACAAGCACGTCGTGTTGCTGTTACTCGACTTGGACGGATTCAAAAGCTTGAACGATCGGCTCGGCCATTCGGCGGGCGATGAACTATTGGAACAAGTTGCTAAGCGCCTGATCGACTGCGTAAGGGTGGCGGACACTGTTTGCCGCTATGGGGGAGATGAATTCGTTGTTATGTTGCCAGAGTTTGACGGCGGCGATACTGCAACGGCGGTCACACAGAAAATTAGAACGACCCTCGACGCTCCGTACACGATTGAGGGCGAAATGGTCAGCCTAAAAGCGAGCATCGGCGTCGCGGTTTATCCCGACGACGGTAGTACGTATCACGCGTTGATTAAAAAAGCGGATGCCGCTATGTATCGTTTGAAGGCGACCAAAACGCCGGGCAATCCCACAGCGCCGAAGTCCAGGGTTGGCTCGTAGTCGTCTTCGCAACTGCGCTAGTAAGCACTAAGAAAAATAAAGGGACAACTTCCGTTGTCCCCTGTTCGAAGTTCACAAGCGCATCTATTCCCAATAGGGTGGTGACGCGTAATAGGAATGAATTTCTCGCGCCCACTTTTGGTCCGCCATGGATGGCCATTGTCCTTTGTCGAATCCGGGCGCGTTTTGCAACTGTTCTACCGTGGCGTCAAGAATAAAACACTTGTTACCGATATCGAGTTGCAGCGCTTTCCAAGGAATGGCGAATAACTTTTCGCCCATTCCGAGAAATCCGCCAAACGATAGCACGGCATAAGCAACGCGGCCGCTCGGGACATCCAACATAATAGCTTCGATCTCGCCAAGATCCTCGCCCGCTACGTTGACCACGTCATTGCCGGTGAGGGTATCTGCGCCCATGATTTCCGGACCGGGGCCGACATGATCATCGTCGATATTTTTTCCGACAATTCGCTGTTTACTGTCCTGTTGGTTAGTGTCGTACGTACCCATCATTTACTCCTTCATACATAAGTTAGGTTCTTTAAATAATCGGCGATAAAGTCGTTCGATTCCCGCATCATTAAGCAAGTGGTGGCGACTTGTTTCAGCGTGTTACATCGAAGATACAATACCGGTTTTAGGAAACTTGCAGGGTTACGAAACACCTGCCTGAGCCATCGTCGTCATCGGTACTGTGACCGCAGCGGCGCGAGGCCAAGGGGCCGCACCGCCAACTTAATCGGCGCCACGACAAACAATTTCCTCATAACAATCACTTCTATTACTCTTACTCTGACTGAAAATTAAAACGGGTCCGCAGTCGACGGCCCCGTTGATTGCGTAGCAAGGGGCATGCCATTTACGTAGGCTTTTGAGTGGATAGGTAGAGCGTGAAATGAATCGGTGGAAGAACTGTCGATTCGGTCATAGGCTAGCGGTAAGTTTTACGGCGAAGCGTAACCCGTGCAACGATCGCGCTGCACATTCCTGCTCAGCCGATTTCGTGTAGCGGGAACAGATCGGCGCTTAAACCAAAGCGGGCGACAGAATGGATTGTTTAACATACTTCGGACAACGAAGGCTTAAATCGAGGCGACAAAAAAATCCCCGTGGCTGAGACGGGGATTAAAACCTTTACCTTCGGAGGAGGGAAGGAAAGGAGGAGGAAAAAATGCCCTCATTGGCGAAAATAAATCTGACGATCATATCCAAGGCAATTTTTATGCCTGCCAGCCGGAATTGATCACCAAGGCCTAAATGCTCGTTCTGCATCGTCTTCTTTTGGCGTGCTGTGGCAAATATTCCCGATTGGCGCGTAAACTTTACATTCGGAGCGTTTGTTGGGCCTCGCGTTTAATATTCCCACCATTCGCTAAAATTGGGGCCTGTTAACACTGATTACGCGCGATGCGCCGGGCGTCGAAAAAGCCATGCGCAAGGCGCCTATGCAAAATCGCCCCAGTCACACCTTGGCATATAACTTGCAGCTGTTACCGATAGAGCATTTTCGCCATTTAAATTTAAAAAGGAGTCGACTATGGATCGTTTATTGATGGCGATATTCGCGGCGTTAGCTATTTGCGGCACAGCGTTACACGCCGCCGCTGCAGAGAACCCTGATCAAACCAAAGCGGAGTACAACGCCGCCAAGGCGCGCGCCAAAGCGGACTACAACGCTTCTAGTCAGCGATGCAAAGACTTTTCGGGAAATGATCGCGACGTCTGTATGAAAAAAGCTAAGGCGAATCTAACGAAAGCCAAAGCCGATGCAAAAGCCGCGTTTGAAGGAACGGGTGAGGCTAAACTCGAGGCACGCGAAGCCATAAGCAAAGCTGAGTTTGCAGTTGCCAAGGAAAGATGCGATTCACTCGCCGGCGACGCGAAGGATGTGTGTATTGCCGAGGCAAAGGCTGTTAACGCCAAGGAAGAAGCAACGCTGCAAGCGCGCGCGAAGGAAATGAAAGCCGACCATACGGTTGCGAAAGAACGCTGCAAGACGCTTTCCGGTGAGGCTCGAAGGACTTGTTTAAAAGACGCGAATAAGAATTTTGACAACTGATTGGTACGAGCATGACAACAAACACCAGGAATAGCCAGGCGCTGGACGTACCCCGGGATGGCGTCGCAACGCTGTTGATTTTTTTCGGGATCGCGTTTGCGCCCGCGCTGATCGGCACTGCGTTCGCCCCAGACTTGTGGTATGAATCTTTGAATAAACCGTCGTGGAACCCTCCCGGTTGGTTATTCGGTCCGGTGTGGACTGTTTTGTATTTGCTCATCGGCTATGCCGGCTACCTCGCCTGGAGTTCCAGTGTCGGCGCTGCGCGGCAAAACGCGTTCTGGATATTCGCGCTGCAATTGATTCTGAACGCTCTATGGACACCTTTGTTTTTCGGTCTGCGCAGTCTGGGATTGTCGCTCGTCGACATCATAGCTCTATGGCTGGCTATTTTTCTCAACGTCATCGTGTTCTACCGTTTAAAGCCGGCTGCCGGTCTATTGCTAGCGCCTTACTGGCTGTGGGTGACATTCGCGCTAATATTGAACGCTACAATTTGGTGGTTAAACCGCTAGCCGCAACCGTCCCAGGGACGTTCGACCCCTCGAATCGGGTAAGTTACGGCGTAAAAACAATTGCCCGCTGTTGTCGCCGAGAACCGGCGGCGACGTAGTCCGCGGCGTCATGGGCCACCGTCCGCCGCAGCCAATGCTGCGTAATTCTCGCCTTGCCCGGGTGTGCAGGCGTGTTTTATTTTTATGTTTGGAGATTTCAAGATGGTAAGATTTGGCAAAAAAGTTTACACCAAGGGACTCGCGCAGCAATCGACGCAGGTAAAGCAAGGCTACGTGGAACGTGGGTTGAGTGATGAGGAAGCGGACGCTCGCGCATGGGCGACGGTTAACAAAGTGTCCGTCGTGGGCAGCCAAACCGGCGCCGGCCGTAAGCAATCGACCGCAAAGCGAAAAACAAGTTGACGCGATCAACCACTCGCGAAATAACTAAATGAAATACGATGCCCGCGTCCGACTGAAAAGATTGAACGCGCTCAATAAACGCTAGCGGGATATTAAAAAATTGACCGCGGTTACCGATAAAAACAAAAGCATTTTATCTAGGAAACAACAAAATTGTCTCGTGTATCAATGCATGTCATCCCCCGCCGCGTCGACATACATCGCGAGCCCCTGGGCAAACTTAGACTGACCCGCCTCGCCACCACCGCTGCAATCCACGTATTCGATTCGAAACCATGCCAGTGACGTCCAACTTAACCCGCGGGTTCATGATTCTAATCAGCAGCGCGGCAGTGCTGTGGATGTTATTCTGGTTGCAGGCAGTGCTGGTTCCGGTCGCACTTGCGATCTTACTAACTTTTATGTTGAGTCCACTGGTATCGCTGCTACAAAGCGTCAGGCTGCCGCGCGCGCGTTTGCGGTCATGATCGTGGTAGGCGTCGCCTTCTCTCTTGTTCTCGCCCTGGGATGGCTGCTTAGTCGCCAGGTAACGAGTTTAGTCGACACTTTTCCGCAATACGAAAAAAATATCAACACCAAACTCGCGGCGTTCCAACCGGTGACCGGTGGCTTCGTCGATAAAGTGCAGCGCATTGTCGCGCGCATTTCGCGCCAACTCGACAAGCAAGCGGCGTCGCGTGAACCGCAGGGGCAACGCAGCAGAGCGCCGCTGCCGGTAAAGATTGTCGAAGACGGCAATCCGTTCGAGTACCCCGCCCTGTGGTCCGCGTTAGGCCCGGTGTTGGAACCTCTCGCTATGACAGGACTATCGATCGTCCTGGTCATCTTCATGCTGCTGCGCCGCGAAGATTTGCGCGACCGCGTGATCAGCATCGTGGGGCGCGGCCGGCTCACCCTGACAACCAAGGCGTTAGACGAAGCCGGTGATCGCATCAGTCGCTACTTACTGATGCAATTGATTGTCAATGGCGCCTATGGACTCGCGGTTGCCGGGGGCCTGTTCGCCATCGGCATTCCATACGCGTTGTTATGGGGTTTTCTGGCCACCGTGTTGCGCTACATTCCGTATCTTGGCGCCTGGCTCGCCGCCATTCTACCGGTTGGCTTGAGTCTAATTGTGTCCGAAGGCTGGAGCACGCCGTTGCTCGTGCTGGGTTTATTTTTAATGCTCGAACTCGTCAGTAACATGCTGATCGAGCCTTGGTTGTATGGACGCGGCATCGGCGTGTCCGAGACGGCCACTTTGATCATGATTGCGTTTTGGACGTGGCTGTGGGGCCCGATTGGGTTGGTGCTGGCGACGCCGTTGACCGTGTGTATACTAGTCTTAGGCAAGTATGTCCCATTCCTGAGCGTACTCGACACCTTGCTGGGCGATCAGCCGGCGCTTGAACCACACATCGTTTTTTATCAGCGCCTGCTTGCGCGTGACCACGACGAAGCTTCCGAAATCGCTGAAACACATCTCGAGAATCAGGCGTTGGTGACGACCTACGATGCGCTGTTGATCTCAGCGCTCACTAACGGCAGACGTGACGTGGACCGCGATACGTTGAGCGACGACGAGCAGCGCGGGGTAGTCGAGGCCGCGCGCGAAGTTGCGGACCACCTTGCCACGCTAGATGAAAATAAAACCAAGCGCGGCGCGGAGAGCCTTCCAGTCGCCGAGCCGCCAGTGGACGCCCCAATTCGTATTCTCGGAATTCCCGCCCGCGACGCGTCCGATCACGTTGCCCTGTCCATGTTAAGCGAGTGCATCAACGATGCCCGATTGGAACTTTCGATCATGGAGCCGGGGCTTTTGGCGTCGGAATCCATCGCACGCGCGATGGACTATAAGCCGGCGCTGATTTGCATCGGGTCGGTGCCGCCTGGCGGCGGTACCCAGGCGAGGTTGCTCTGCATGCGGTTACACGCACGCTTCCCCGAGTTAAAAATTCTGGTTGGCCGCTGGGGATATGTCGGCGACGTCAAGAGAATGCACGCACAACTGGTGGCCGCCGGGGGAAGCGACGTGGCGACAACGCTGGAAGAAACCTGCCATCAGATCGATGCATTGCGTTTGTTGTTACCCAGACCCGATACACCAGGCAGTGAGGCTGCGCAAGCGGTTGGGCCAATGGTTGAGGAAACATCAATCGCGACGCATGTGACGGCGCTCTGAGGTCGCATTCACTTACCGCAGCAACTGACATTCGATTTGGCAAGGCATGTCGTCATGTGTAATAGGGCGCGTTCTGCGCAGCCGAATTACCGCGCCGATCATGTTAACTGGAGACTAACAATGACTAGCCACATTCCAACGCTTGCCTTGATTTTAAGCACCGGAATCGCGGCCAATGGATTCGCCGCTGATTCTAAAACCCAACACGATGACTATCCGGCCATTCACCAGGACGCCACAACGGATGTGACACCGATTTTAGAAAAGCTGGATGTCGACAAAGATGGCTTGATCGACAAAATGGAAGCACAGCGACTGCGCGGCCTCCGCGAAATGTTCGACTCCGCCGATGCTGACAAAGATGGAAGAGTCGATCCCGCCGAATTGTCCAAATTCTTAAAAGCTGCGACGTAGCCAAAGTCACGCCATGGCCGGACTTCCTACTTGTTATCCCGCGAAAGCGGTAATCCTTGGGCTAAAATTCGACACAGGGTTGCCTGCTATCGCGGGATGACTGGCGGGGGAATCGCCGGCATTTTCTGACTCGGTATCGCTGAAAACGGCAATAGCGATACTTGGCTCCCCCGCGCCATCGTAATCTGCGGCTGCTTAGATCAGCGCGCCGTTCCTCGACGCAGAAGATTGACAATCGCCAGCAAAATGATCGCGCCGAGAAACGATACCAAAAGCGACGGCAGGCTCAAGTTGTCTTGATTGATGGTGCCCGTTCCGAACAACGGCCCAAGCAGCCATCCACCCAGCACGGCGCCGACGATACCAACGATGACATTCAAGATAATGCCCTGTTGTGCATCGGTTTTCATAACGATGCTTGCGAGCCAGCCGAGAACTCCACCGACCACTAGCCATATGATGACATTGATCATAAATCCACTCCTTCAAAAAATAGTTTACCTACGAAAAGTTTTGCTGCTTCGATAAAATACTCACGCTACTTTCGTGAGCTACTTTCGTGAGCACGCTGTAGTACGCATGTGCTGCTACCGGATAGCTGCTCTTTCAACCGTGAGCCGCAAGAACGTCTCGGCCGCCGGTCGGTTCAACCTGCGTATTGATGTCGTCTCCTAGGGAGTTCGACAGTCGACTTTATGCAACTATTGTGCCAAGGAGTCTCAAGCGGCAATACAATGGATGAAGTTTGCGAAGGCAACGGAGCGCCTGATCCCTCGGTCGGACGTCATCACGCAGCAGCGCGTTACGCTTGATCGCGCCGAAGACGCCAACCCAGCCGGTGTGAATTGCACATTTTTTTGGCTCTCGCGCCACCATCCGCCCCTGCTTGCCGACGCGCGGCGCATGCCTTGGGAGGTAATGGCCCGGGGCCACCCAGTATCCGTGCGGATGTGGCTTTAGGACAGCCTGTCGGGTCCACTCCGTCTAAGTAGTGGATCGCATGCAACGCCCTTCGAGCAAAACGCCAACGCAATTGGAATTCAATGTTGTTTGCCGCGGCGCGCACCATAGTATCTTTCCATTAGCGGTGTTGCCGATATGCCATGCACAACGATCGAGGTGGCAATGACGCCGAAAACCACGTTAACAAACTCGCCAGCTTCCTTGTCCGGCAAGCCGTGATTGATGGCATACATCAAGTAATAAAACGACCCGAGCCCACGTATGCCGAACCAAGCTAACAGGCGAAGTTGGGTGGCCGGTGTACGTGAGCCAATCAGACCGAACGCCACGGCAATGGGGCGGATGACAACGAATAACAGAACGCAGAACCACATTACTTCGAATGTAAAACTTTGCGTTGAAATCATGCTACCCAGAAGCACGACTACGGCAACCTCGACGATACGTTCCAACTGTTGGTTGAAGTCGATTAGCGCGTTTGCCATGTTGGTCGGCGTCTCGGGCGAGTCGTTGGCGCGGGGCTCGCCGGGAGCGGGTTTTTGAAACGGTGGCGCGACTTTCGCCAATATTGACTTAAACCGGGAATGTCCGATCCGCCGTAAACCAAGTCCTGCGGCAAAGACGGCGAGAAAACCATAGCTGTGAATGAGTAGCGCTAAACCATAAGAAAAGGCGATGAGTCCGAGCACTAAAAACTCTTCCAAACCCAACGCCTCTCGATGCACACGGCGCAGATACAACACCCAATAACCGACCAAGAATCCGCACAGCCAGCCGCTGGCGATGCCCGCAGCAATAGGCCACGCGACGTCGCGCCACAACCACAGCGAAGCGTTTTCTCCGATTTCATGCAAGCCCATGAGGCCAAGACCCAACATCACAAATGGGAAGGCGATCCCATCGTTAAGTCCGCCCTCCCCGGTTAAGCCAAAACGCAGCCGATCTCTATCGGCGGCGTCACGCACTTGCACGTCTGAGGCAAGCACCGGATCCGTAGGCGCCAGGATTGCGCCCAATAGCAATGCCGCGCCTAAACTCAAATTGAGCGCAAGCATCGCCACAGCGCTGATCAACACGATAGTGACAATCATGGTCCAGCCGGCCAGCCGCAACGGCAAACGCCATGCGCGATCAAACACGCTGACCCTCAATTTCAATCCAACGGTGAAAAGCGAAATCAGCACGGCGATCTCCGCGACCAACTCCAGCATCTTGGCGCTTGCCATGGGATCGATCATGAGCAGCCCCAGGCCGTACGGTCCCAACGCTACGCCGATCAACAAATAAAGTATCGCGGCGCGCACCCGCAACCCCGCGAGCAGCGGGGCGGGGAGCGCCCAGAAAAAAAAAAAAGCGCCCATCAGAAGAAAACACGGGG
>JANMJR010000423.1:0-3587 GCA_031371465.1 Pseudomonadota bacterium | reverse complement strand
TTTGCCGAAAGATTTACCCGAGTTCATTCAAGTCGATCTGAGCAATCTCGTCGCCGGCCATTCGTTACACGTGAAAGAACTGGTGTTACCTGCCGGCTTGGACGTGGTTGCGAAAGTTAAGCTCGAAAATCCCGTGGTCGCCACGATCGTGATTCCGCGCGCGGCCATTGCCGAGGAAGAAGCTGCAGCAGTTGCCGCTGCGGACGTACCCGTCACGGCTCAGGCAGCGAAAGTCGAAGACAAGGCGCCGGCCAAAGCGCCGGCCAAGAAAGACGAGAAAAAGAAATAATCGTCATCAAAGGTTCTTTGCTGTTGTTGCCCGTCCCGGTTCGCCGGGCGGGCAATTTTTTTACCCATCTGTCATTCCGAGCGCAGCGAAGAATCTGCTGTTATCGGCGGTCGATGGAATGCAAAAAGCAGATTCTTCGCTGCGCTCAGAATGACAGATGTTTTGATGATTTCATCGACCTTGCCAGCATTCGCTTGCAGATTGCATCCTGGCAAGGCATGCTCTGAGAGCCGCTCTAGAACCGCCTCTGGCCCTAGGCCACCCCGTCCAGGCATCGAGTATTTGGTATAAATTAATGTCATGGCAATTAAACTTATCGTCGGCCTAGGTAATCCCGGAAGTGAGTACGCCAAAACCCGCCACAACGCTGGCTTTTGGTGGATCGATGAGTTGTGCGCGAACGAGCGAGTGTCGCTAAAATCAGAGAAGAAATTTAATGGTGATGTGGCGCGCTTGAGTGTCGGCGGCCACGATTTGTGGCTGCTGCAACCGATGACGTTCATGAACGCCAGCGGTCGCGCGGTGCAGGCGTTGGCGACGTTTTACAAAATTACAGCGCAGGAAATTTTAGTGGTGCACGACGACTTGGATCTGCCACCCGGCGCGGTTAAGATCAAGCACGGCGGCGGCCATGGCGGCCACAACGGCTTGAAGGATATCGTTGCGCATTTGGGTACGCCGGATTTTTGGCGGCTACGTTTTGGCATCGGCCATCCGGGCGATCGCGACGCGGTAATTCATTTCGTGTTGCAACCGCCGCGCTCTGAAGAACGCACCGCGATCAAAGAATCAATTACTCGCTCGCTACACATTTTTCCGCAGATTGCGCAGGGTGATTTGCAAGCGGCTATGTTGAAATTACACACGCGTCCAAAATCGAACGCGGATGCTAAAGAGGAAAGCAAATGAGTTTGCAATGTGGCATCGTCGGCTTGCCCAACGTCGGTAAATCGACGTTGTTTAATGCCCTGACCAAGGCCGGCATCGCCGCCGAGAATTATCCGTTTTGCACCATTGAGCCGAACGTCGGCGTCGTCGAAGTGCCGGACCCGCGTCTGCAAGCGCTGACGGCCATCGCCAAACCGCAAAAAGTTATTCCCGCCATCGTCGAGTTCGTTGATATCGCCGGCTTGGTGGCGGGTGCATCGAAGGGCGAAGGACTCGGCAATCAGTTCCTTGCGAACATCCGCGAGACCGACGCCATCGCCCACGTGGTGCGCTGTTTTCAAGACGACAATGTCATTCACGTCGCCGGAAAAGTCAGCCCCGTCGACGACATCGAAGTGATCCACACGGAATTGGCGCTGGCCGATTTGCAGTCGGTCGACAAAGCGATTTTGCGCGTTGGCAAGAACACCCGCTCCGGCGACAAAGAAGCCATCAAACTCGCCGCGCTGTTGGAGAAAGTCAAAAGCCAACTCGATCAAGGCACGCCGGTGCGCGCCATGGGCTTCGATGCGGACGAAATGAAATTGCTCAAACCGATGTTTTTCCTTACCGCCAAACCGGCAATCTATATCGCCAACGTCAAGGAACACGGCTTTGACGGCAATCCGTTGCTCGATCAAGTTGTCACGTATGCCAAGAAAGAAAATGCGCCGGTGATCGCCGTCTGCGCTGCGCTGGAAGCGGAGATTTCCGATCTGAGCGACGAGGACAAAAAAATGTTTCTTGCCGATGCCGGGATGGAAGAGCCGGGTCTGGATCGAGTGATCCGTGGCGCCTATTCATTGCTTGGTTTAGAAACCTACTTCACCGCCGGTGAAAAAGAAGTGCGCGCGTGGACTATTCCCATCGGCGCCACGGCGCCGCAAGCCGCCGGCGTGATCCACACGGATTTTGAAAAAGGCTTCATCCGCGCCGAAGTCATCGCCTTCAACGACTATGTTGCACTGAAAGGCGAGCAGGGCGCGAAAGAAGCGGGGAAGATGCGATTGGAAGGCAAGGAATACATCGTGAAGGATGGTGATGTGATGCATTTTCGGTTCAACGTATAGCGCGACACAACGTCGGTGTTCATTGAATGCGATATGTTTCACCTCTTGTCATTCCCGCGAAGGCGGGGAATCCATTTAGCGTATTAATTTGCAAAGGCACTATGGATTCCCGCCTTCGCGGGAATGACAGTGCTAGGCATGCCGCAGAGCCAGTAGCCCGAGGCCAGTGGCTAGCCCAGGGCTGCCCAATATACATGCGCCTTCCCAGGAATCGTGTGGAAAATTGAATGACCTCGTCGCCGATTCAACACAACATTGATCTAACGCCGTTCAACACGTTCCGCGTTGGGGCGCGCGCGCGATCCTACGTCGAAATTTGCGAGGTTGAACAACTGCGCGCGGCATTGCAATCGCGCGACTTAACCGAACCGCTGTTGATCCTCGGCGGCGGCAGCAACCTGTTGCTCACTCAGGATTTTCCCGGCCTCGCGCTGCACATCAAATTGCTCGGAACAAAAATCGTCGCGCAAGACAATGAAGCGACCTACGTGGAAGCGGCAGCGGGCGAGAATTGGCACAACTTTGTGCGCTGGACTTTAGATCAACAGTTGGCGGGCCTGGAAAATCTCTCGCTCATTCCCGGCACGGTGGGCGCGACGCCGATTCAAAATATCGGCGCTTACGGTGTCGAGATGCAAGATGTTTTTCATTCGCTGCAAGCGATCGATGTTGTGGATGCGAGCGTGCGCACCTTCGATCGCGCCGCCTGTGAGTTTGCTTACCGCGATAGCGTGTTCAAGCGAGAACCCAAGGATCGTTACGTAATTACAAGCGTAACTTTCCGCCTGCCCCGCGCGGCGAAACTTCATCTGGAATATGGCGAAGTGCGCGCTGAACTCGAACGCATGGGCTGTCCCGCCCCGACGGCGCGGGATGTGAGCGATGCGGTGTGCAACATTCGCCGCCGCAAACTGCCGGACCCGACGGTGATCGGCAACGCCGGCAGCTTCTTCAAAAATCCTATCGTGGACGGCGACGTACTGGCACGCATCCAGAGTACCAATGAAAAAGTTCCGAACTACCCAGCGCCCGGCGGGAAAGTAAAGCTCTCGGCAGGATGGTTGATCGAGCAATGCGGCTGGAAAGGCAAGTCACTTGGCCGCGCCGGTGTACACGAGCAACATGCGCTGGTGCTGGTGAATCGTGGCGGCGCGACAGGTGCGGAAATTTTGGCGTTGGCGCGGGCGATTCAGTCTTCGGTTCGTGGGAAATTTTTGATTGAGTTGGAGCCGGAGCCGGTGATTCTTTGATTGCTGTGCCGAGACCGAGCTCAATGGATTCCCGCCTTCGCGGGAATGACA
>JANMJR010000396.1:0-7391 GCA_031371465.1 Pseudomonadota bacterium | reverse complement strand
TTTACATATATTAAATCATGGGACGCCGAGCGAAGATCAGCCGCGATACGATTACAGCTTCTGCAATACGCCTAGTCGTTGAGGGTGGCGCTCGCAACACGACGATCAAAGCGATCTCCGCGCGCATGAACGTGAATGAGGCTGCGCTGTATCGCCACTTCAAAAGTAAAGAGGAAATACTATCGAGCGCGTATGTGGAGATCGTCGACGAGATGGCGAACCAGAAGCGTCATCTGGCAAAGAGCGTCATGCCGTTCGCCGAATTGGTGCGCGAGTGGATCGAGCTGACCTATGGGTACTACGACAGTAATCCCGATGCGTTTGCTTATGTGTTGCTGCTGCCGCCGAGTTCGATCACCGCAGCGGATGTTTCCCGCGTACAAGGAACGCTGTTCATGTCGATCTTGCGGCGAGCGCTGCGCAACGGCGAGCTCCCGCCGATGTTGCCGAAGGTCGCGTACAGCCACTTTTCCGGCATTATGCTGAATATTCCACGCCTTATTTACGAAGGCACACTGCGCGGACCCGCGCGCGGTTACGTAGACGATGCGGCGGACGCCGTGTTGCGGGCGCTTAACGTGAAATAGCGCAACGGTACAATTGATACGAGCTAAGGAAGCTCTGATTTATTTCGAGTTCTAAGCGAGACAAGGCGCGAACAAAAAATATCGACGCAGCTTATTGAGAATATGTAAGGAGATATTTTTTGTGAGTAACGCAGCATCATGACGAAATCGGACTTATTCAGAGCTTCCTTAGGTCGCATGGCGCCCTTCTCCGAACCTTCTCTACCGCCCGAATATGACGACACTCAAATCTGATATCCTCACGTTCGTAGGAGCTCTTAAGAGTGTTCAGCAGCGCACTCATTCGACTACGGTGATCGCCAGTACCGCAATCATGGATGCCAAACTTGAGAAGTGCTTGAAAATGGGGTGCGTCGTTCAACTCGACCAATTCCTTGAAAGCTATCTGGGGTCGAATGTCACCGCTTCTGGCCGAAATGCGACCTCTTAAGTCGCTCCCTTTAACCAATTGATCTACCATGACAATTTTTGAGCGACTTTCGGGCGATTTTCGGGTTCGGCCGATTACTGCGCTAACCCTTCCATCGAGGGGCAGACGAACAGCTGCGCCGTTTGTCTGCCCCTCATGTCAAACGTTGGGCGAGGCGGCAACGCCATCTTTGCCACATCACAAACAGGAGGCAAAAGTGAAACGCGCACAGAAATTGTTCCTGCTGGCAGGCACGCTCTTTGGAGCTGTCCTTCTCACGAGTTGCGCCTCGACCACGCAAACCGGCGCCGCGAAGGCTGCAAAGCCTAAGAACCAAATCACCGTGCTCTATGACGCCTTCGGGCGCGATGCTTCGATGAAGAAAGACTGGGGCTTCTCCGCGCTGGTCGAAGTGGGCGGCAAGCGCATCCTGTTCGACACCGGCAACAACTCCGAAATCTTCGCCCATAACGTGAAAGCCAAAGGGGTTGATCTCGCCAAGCTGGATTTCGTGATCATGTCTCATCGCCATGGCGATCACATGGGTGGCTTAAATTACCTGCTGAGCGTCAACCCGAACGTGGCGATCTACGCACCGAAGGAGAACTTCGGCGTCTTTGGTTCATCCTTTCCAGGGAATTTCTACCGACGTAACGAATCCCTCCCTCCTGAAATGCGCTACTTTGATGGGAAACCGCCGGAGACCCTGCGCTTTGGCACCCCGTGGCCGCAGGGCAAGTTCACCTGGGTGGCGCAAACGACGGAGGTGGCGCCCGGCTTTCACCTGATCCTGTTGAAGGGGCCGTGGGGCGTCGATTTGGAGGTGATGGAAATCTCTCTGGCCATCGATACGCCTGAGGGCATCGTGCTAGTGGTGGGGTGCAGCCACCCCACGATCGAAAAAATTATCGAGGCCGCGAAGGTGGCGATCAATAAACCGATTCATCTCGTCGTTGGGGGACTGCACTTACTGCCAGCGAAGGATGAGGAGACTCAACGCATCGCCACCGCGCTGCATGACACTTGGAAGGTCGAGTGGATGGCGCCGGGTCACTGCACGGGCGAGCCGGCTTTTGAGATTCTGAAGAAAACTTACGGCGATCGCTACCTGTACACCGGCCTTGGCGCCACGGTCGCGCTCGGGCCGAAGCCGGTTACCGGGGCAGGCGAGCACGGCTCGTACGCGTTCTTCGACGAAGCCGATTTCCAAACCTATCGCGAACTCGCCCGCTTGAACCCGGACGCCACAGACTACAAGCTTGCCCACGCGGAGCACTGAGCCAGATCGCCGCGGCGAAGGTGTCGCCGCCCAACCCGGCGCTCAACACGGAAGCCCAACAAGCGGCGTGGCTTCTTGCGCCGCTTGTTGGGCGGCGTTTAGCTCTGCGTTGGGCGTCATGATTCGGGTGGCGACGCTCTTAAAACGCTGTGCGCTTACCAAGTAACCAGCCGTTAAGGCTGGCATCACGCCTTAGCGCCGGGCCTGCAAGGCCTGGCCTTTACTTGAATGGGGCAACGCCGCCCATCGGCGGCGCCCCCCTGTTTGAAAGCGGGATTCCCGGGCGAAAACGTGGCGAGTGGCAAGCCGCTAGCCGCCTTGGACCTGAATTTGCGTTAAGGTAGCGTTTTGCGCGTAAAGGAAACTGATGATGAAAATATTGAGTTTAATGCTGATGGTTACGCTTGCGGCATCGTTCGCGGCGTGTACGTCGCAAGAAAAGCGTTCCATGGATGCGATGCGCGGCGATTGTGGCGCCTACGAATGGGACATGCGCAATGAGTTGGCTATTGCCGATGGCGAGGCGATCGCGGCCCAAGTTTTCTCCAATGCGGATGGTGCGGCAACACCTGTATCACTAGATAGAAAACTGGCTGTTTCACTTTACCCAACCAGCGAAGTTCGCTTTGTGGTCGAGCCGGAAAAGCGCGGCAAGAAAGCCGAGGAGTTCGCCGGACTCGCCAAAGTGCGCGTCGATCAAGAGGGAACTTATCGATTTTCCACGGTAATTCCCTATTGGGTAGAAATCGTTGCCGCGGACGGCAAGCGCATCAAATCGAATAAATTCGAGATGCAATCGCAATGCAAAAAAGTGTTCAAGAGCGCGGCGTTTCCGCTCAAGGCCAACACCGACTATTGGCTGCAAATGAGCGCGAGTCGCAGTAAAGAGACCGCAATTATTATCACCAAAGAGCCCTAATAATGCCTGAAGAGGCGCTCTGGTACCGGGTGGGGGGCTGGCCTCGGGCCACCTTTGGCCATTGGCTTGCAGGTCAATTATACTGAGTGGTTTAGTCGCATGGTTGCGTTTCAATCACGCAAACTGGAAGAGTGCAGCTCACCCGGTCCGGGCGCCGAACTTTACATCGTCGAGGGCGACTCCGCATCTAGCGCCGTGTGTCGGGTGCGCGATGAACGTCGCCAAGCCGTACTGCCGATGCAAGGCAAACCGCTTAATGCGATTCGAGCAACGCCGAAAAAAGTGGCGGCGAATCCGTGGTTGGCTGCATTAACCGATGCCCTGGGTACCGGCTTTGGCGATACTTTCGATATCGGCAAAATGCGCTATGGGCGCATTGTTCTGCTGATGGATCCTGATGCCGATGGCATTCATTGCGGCGCGCTGCTGTTGATGTTTTTCCGTCGCTGGATGCAGCCGTTGCTCGCAAGCGGTCGCATCGCCATTGCCCGGGCGCCGCTGGCGACAATACGCCTAACCGGCATACAAATTCATGTGCGGTCCGAGAACGAATATCGTTTTCATTGCGAGCGTTTACGTGGTGCGGGAAAGACGGCGTTTGAAACTGTTCGCTATCGCGGATTGGCGGGTATGGATTTAGCGGTACTTGCAGCGACTTGCGTGGATCCCGCGACGCGGTTTCTGTCGCCATTAGGAATCGCCGATGCCGACGCAGCGATTGCGGTATTTGGTGGCGCGCCGATTTAGGTCAAAAGCAAATCGCACATTTGTCATTGCGAGGAGTCCCACGCTTCGCTTTGGGATAAACGCCGCGACGAAGCAATCTCGATTTTTACGGCCGTGAAAATACCAGATTGCTTCGTCGCAAAAAGCACTCCTCGCAATGACAATTAAGGCGAGCATCGATCTTCGTAGCGGCGAGCATGAGCCCAACGTGGAATTACTGTGCCGTCCAACCACCATCGACGATTAAATGCGTCCCGGTAATCATCGCTGCGGCCGGAGAAGCAAGAAACACCGCGGCGGCCATGATGTCCTCTAAATTCGCGAGTTTTCCGATGGGAATTTTCGACATCACGAATTCGCGCTTCTCCGGGGTATCGACTATGCGGCGCACCAGGGGCGTATCGGTAAACGTCGGGCCGATGCTGTTGACGCGGATTTTCTTCGCTGCGAGTTCCACGCCCATCGCTTTAGTCAAACCCTCCAACGCATGTTTAGTCATGCAGTAAACCGTTCGATTCGGTGAACCGACGTGGCCCATTTGTGACGATAGGTTGATGATCGCGGCATCAGCACGCATGGGGTCTTCGAGCATTTTTCGAGCTGCCGCCTGTGCAACCACGAACGCCGCACGCACGTTCAGATCGAGCATGGTATCGAGATGCTCATCGGATACGTCAATAAAGGGCTCCGGAAAATTAGTGCCGGCATTGTTGATCAAAACATCCAGCCGCGGCAGCGCGGCAATCAACTGGCGTATCGCGGTCGAATCGGTTACGTCACAGACGATCGCCCGCGAACGACCGCCGTGTTTCGAGATCACGGCGGAGGTCCGTTCCAAACTGGTTTGTGTTCGGCCGACTAACAAAACTTCGGCGCCTGATTCCGCCAGACCGATCGCGATCGCGGCACCAAGGCCCGCACCCGCGCCGGTCACCAGCGCGACTTTTCCGTCGAGGCGGAAGGATGGTAGTTTTAGTTCGTGGTTTTCGGTCGTGTGATTCATCGCGAATAATATTCCTGAGATAGTGATTTTTCCGTGGCGCCAGGAAGAGATTTGCCCCGCGCGCATTTTTGCGCGTTTCCGCATTACCAGCGCTGGTAAATCCCTCCTGCCCTCCCTTTAAGAACGGGAGGTAACGGCTACGCCGCGGCCTTCTTCAATTTTCCGTAGCGCCGTACGCGCAAATCCGCTTGTTCCTTGTGTCCAGCGAATCCTTCCAATTCGCACAGCCGCGAACACACTTCGCCGATTGCCGCGCTCGCTTCGGGTTTTACTTTTTGGTAAGTGCAGGTCTTGATGAATTTGCCGACCCACAGGCCACCGGTGTAGCGCGCCGCTTTGCGCGTTGGCAGCGTGTGGTTGGTGCCGATTACTTTGTCACCATAGGCGACGTTGGTTTCCGGGCCGAGGAAAAGCGCGCCGTAGTTAGTCATGTTTTGCAAAAAATAATTGGGGTCGCGCGTCATCACTTGCACGTGCTCGGATGCGATGCGATCGGCTTCGCGCACCATTTCTGCGTCGTCTTTGCAGAGAATAATTTCGCCGTAGTCGCGCCAGGCGATTCCCGCCACCTCGCCGGTCGACAGAATCTTCAACTGCCGTTCGACTTCCGCGGGCACTTCGCGCGCGAGCTTTTCGCTGGTGGTCAGCAAAATCGCCGGAGAATTCGGCCCATGTTCGGCTTGGCCCAAGAGATCCACCACCGCCATTTCAGCGTCGCAGGTTTCGTCGGCGATGATCAAGGTTTCGGTCGGGCCGGCCAACAAATCAAGACCGCAGCGGCCGAACAACTGCCGCTTCGCTTCCGCGACATAGGCGTTGCCGGGGCCGACCAACATGTCGACCGGCTCCAATCCGACCATGCCCAGCGCCATCGCGCCGATGGCTTGCACGCCACCCATGACGTAAATCTCGTCGGCGCCGCCCAAGTGCATCGCCGCGATGATGGCCGGCGCCGGCTTGCCGTGAAACGGCGGCGCGCAGGAGACGATGCGCTTCACACCGGCGACGCGCGCCGTGACGATGCTCATATGCGCCGAAGCGAGCAGCGGATATTTGCCGCCGGGCACGTAGCCACCGATGGAGTTCACCGGAATATTTTTGTGACCAAGGATCACGCCTGGCATGGTTTCCACTTCGACATCGCGCAACGCATCTTTTTGGATTTGGGCAAAGTTGCGAACTTGGGTCTGCGCGAACTTGATGTCTTCGATCGCCTGCTTCGGCAAGCTAGACACAGCTTGCTCGATGTCATTTGCGCTAAGCTTGAATTCCTTCGGCGCCCAGTTATCGAACTTCTGCGAATACTCGCGCACCGCGGCTTCGCCGCGCTTGCCGATGTTCTCTAAAATTTGTTCAACCGTTTGCCGGACTTTCGCGTCCGTCTCTTCCCGTTGATCAGAGAGCGCGCCGCGCTTAAGCCATTGAGCCATGATGGTTCCTTAGAAAAATAATTGAAGTGAATAGTGTCAATATTTTACTGCGTCAGCGGCAACTAGAATCTCCTCCCCTTCAAGGGGGAGGGGCCATGTTTCATTGGTTTTTGGTACGACGAATTGCTTTTTCACCCTCAACCACCAACGGACCATCGCGATACATAACAATCAGAGACGGTCCGCGAAATTCGTAAATTGTTTGATCAGTCGAATAGCGAACAACAAGCACCGCGCCACGATCCAACATCACCAATTTGTCGGTGAAAAGTTTGGCGCCAATTTGTATTTCGTGCCGTCGCGGTTCCCCCGCCGTGCCGCCGGTGCCGGTCAGTTGAAGAACATCGGCGATGGTATCGTGGGCTAAATCGTTCGCCGCGGCGCAATTCACCGCGAGCAAAAATACGCTTAAGAGGCGAAGCCCGTTCACTCTGTTAAATCTAAGCCGCCGCGCGAATAGGCGGGTCCGGTGCATAGACCGGCACCACGTACGGCCCTTCCGGCACGATCGCAACGTGACGATCGCTGCTGCTGCGTATGCTTTCGTTGATCGCCTGCTCGACGGAATCGACTATCCGCACACCGGTCAGCGCTTTTTCTTCCGCGTTCAAGCCGGTAGTGAAAAGCGATACCGAGCCGACCTTCATCGGCTTCAACTGCATCTGGGTTTGCCATTCGTCGATGTCGGCGTATCGCTTTTTGCTGATGTCGGCGAAAAAACCATCGCTGCCCAGATCGATCAAACGGCGCTGCGCTTCGACGTATTCCGCCGAGCCCATGCCTTCCGAGCAATCGGATGCGATGATCAAATTGCCGCCCGGTTCCAAAATATCCAACTGCCCGACCATGCCTTTCAACTTTTGGTAATAAGTATTATCGAGGGGATAACCGGCAGCGCTGGTGTCGATCGTTTTGTTTCGGCTTGTCACCGGCACTTCTGCATAGTCGCGGCAAAACGCGACGGCATCCTGATGGCTCTGCACGTTCTCGCCGAAATTCTCGAACGTTAAATTCCGATGTTCGTCGATTTCCGTGTTA
>JANMJR010000376.1:0-5879 GCA_031371465.1 Pseudomonadota bacterium | reverse complement strand
GGCGCCGCGCGCGCGCAACTCGAAAACGCGCGTTTACAGCAGCGATATTTTGCCGACAACCAAGCAACCTATGGCGAGATTGCGGCAAAAGGGTTGTTCGGCGACGAGAAACGCCTGGACTGGATTGAAACCATTAATCGGTTAAGGGATCGTCATGGAATTTTCAGCATCGACTACGACGTTTCGGCACAACAACTATTGCCAACGCAGGTCGCGAATGTCGCCGCTTACGCCAGCAAGATCGATCTAAAATTGGCGCTACTGCACGAACAAGACCTGCTGGATTTTCTCGCCGACTTCAAGAAAGAGGCCCCTGGACTTTTTCTGCTGGATTCCTGCGCACTTAAGCGCGAGGTTTTCGCTGAAGCGAAGGCAAAGGAGCCGAACCTCGCCGGGACTTGCACAATGCAGTGGATCACCGTGAAGGAGAAAGCGTCGTGAGTGGGCTATCCATTCGCGGTTGCGCCGCGCTGCTGATGTTATTCCCAGTGGGGATTTCAACGGCGACAGCGGCAGAACTGGGTCGCTTATTTTTCAGCGCCCAAGAGCGCCAATTGTTGAATCAGAAGCGCGCACTTCCTGCGCCCGACTTAGCGCGGGAATCGTTAGCCAAACAGGAACTTGCGGCGAGTCCCGAACTCACGGAGTCCGTCCCACTGCCGCCGCCCAAAGTCACCGGGCGAGTGACTCGAAGCAGCGGGAATGATACGGTGTGGATCAATCATTCTCCCAACTACCTACCCACTACTCGTCGTCGGCCGCCCCGCGATTGAAGCCCAAAACTGAATCCCGTCTAAATCTACCATTGCCTAATAACCAGCGGGGCCTGGCGCTATTAATTTTTGTTGTCGGATTAGTGATGATCGCGCTTGCGCTCATCGCAAACGGGATAACATCTCGCCTCGCGCGTTTGGATCGGCAAAATAGTACAGCCGCCGCGCTGGCAAAAGCTAAGGAAGCGCTAATCGCCTATGCCGTGACGTATTCCGAAACCCATCAAGATAACGTACCAGGCTACCTACCTTGCCCAAATACGGGATTTCCCGAGGGCCGTAGCGCGCCAACCTGCGGCACAAAAAACGTTAGCTCGATTGGGCGACTTCCGTGGCAATCGTTGAGTGTTGAACCGTTGAGGGACTCAAGCGGAGAATGTCTGTGGTATGTCGTTTCCGGAACTTTTAAGAATTCGCCACAGACTGATCTAATGAATTGGGACAATAACGGACTCCTTGAAGTCGTTTCCGCGGATGGCACGACGCTATTGGCTGGATCCAGACCTGAGAATCGAGCGGTCGCCGCGATAATTGCCCCGGGCCCCACTATCGGTGGTCAAAACCGGGCGCAGGTTGCGAATGCCCCGGAGTGCGGGGGAAATTACGTCCCGGTGAACTACCTCGATAGTAGCGCCGGGGTAAATAACGCTGTCGTGTCACCTGCCGCCAATGCGCTGAGTAGGTTTATATCCCGTGGAGAATCAGTTGATTTCAATGATGGGATTATTTTTATTACGCCCGAAGAAATTAGTGAGCCCATCCGTCGACGGAAAGATTTTCGGCCAAGATTAGATAGGCTGACCCGCAGCATCGCGGAATGTTTGGGGAGGTACGGGGAGTTTAATGGAAATCCAAAAGATGTAACGGATCATCGATTACCTTGGCCGACGTTCGTTAATTTAGCGGATTTCAATTTGAACAACAGCTATAACGACAGTTCAATTGGGACTCCAAAATCCGGTCGGTTGCCGTTCAAAGTTGACACATCAAAAACGGCGACCGTCAATGGAATGGTGGGGACTGGTCTATTCACCAATGCTAATGCGGTGATCGGCCTTTGCCAATCATGGACTTTGGACGACGATGCCTGGTATGCCAATTGGAAGGATCACTTTTTTTATTTTTTATCCGGAAGTTATACGCCCGCATCACTTAAACCGACGCCATTTCCTTGTCCAACGTGCCTATCGGTAAATGGTACAGGAACTTATGCCGCCGTTGTTCTGTTCGCAAACGATAAGGTTACCGGCCAATCGCGCAACTCGATTGCGGAAAAGGGACTGATCAGTAATTACCTTGAGGGAAGAAATAGTTCAAGTCATCCGAATACCAGTGGTGCAACTGACCTAGAAAAAGCTGGGTCGACGAATGATTTGTTGTATTGCGTGGAGTTCGATCAAGTAACGCACGCTTCGCGTGTTTTTGTATGCCCTTGATTTGAGTCCTTTGATATTTGGCGGAACTATAACAATTGTTTCACGAACGACATTTCATTTATGAGTTGCGCTAGGCCGCATGGCGGATTTACGCTCATTGAACTCGCTATTGTGCTGCTCGTCGTTAGCTTGGTTTTAGGCGGCTTAATAGTGCCCCTCGCTAAGCAAGCGCAATCCCGCAGAATAAGCGAAACAGAAGCCGTCCTGCGTGAGATTAAAGAGTCGTTGTTGGGATTCGCGATCGCGAATGGCAGGCTTCCGTGTCCCGCAACCGTTGCGACAAATGGGTTAGAGAATCGTCGCAACGATGCGATTGCAAATGGACCGGTTGACACACCGATTGAAGGTTGCCGAGGTGGGGTGTATTCCGGGTTCGTGCCTTGGGCAACACTCGGCGTTCCGGAAATTGACGCTTGGGGAAATCGCTTTTTTTATCGAGTAACGAATGAGTTTACTCGGGCAAAAGACGATGCAACTGCCAACGACCCGTTAAATTGCTTGAACCCTCCCCCCAATTCAAATTTGTGCACTTTGGGTCTCACGGATATTGGCAATCTTACAGTTGAAACCAGGAATTCCGGTGACAAAGCAAAGCGAAATTTATCGACGCAGGTTCCGGTCGTGATCGCCTCATTTGGGAAAAATGGATTGGGCGCTACTAACAGTCAAAACATCGTGCAACCGAATCCTCCGGCTACGAACGTTGATGAGAACCAAAATCTGAATCCTCTAGCTGTTATTTTTATGGGGAGGAACACCACAGAACAGCAAAATGGTTGCAGCGACAGCGTGGCCGGCCAACCATTTTGCGAATTTGACGACATTGTTACTTGGGTGCCGAGTTCGATTCTTTTTAGTCGGCTGCTCGCAGCCGGACGCCTACCATAACTTGAGACATTGCCACGAGCCGGGCCGAGCTTGCCTCGTGGCAATGCATGCTCTGAAAGCCGCACCCATACGGGGTGGCCTCGGGCTATTGCCTCCCGGCAATGCATCAAATAAAAATTATTTCCGACTGGTGAGCGAAAAACATACGGCGCCATCTTGATTGCTTTGCAGCGCCAATTCGAATCCGGCGCTTTGCGCTTGGCGGTAGGCTTGATACAGTCCAATGCCGGTGCCCTGTCCGCTGCTGACGGGCTGACTGAATAGTTTCGCGACAATCTCGGGTTTGATTGCCCTGCCGCGATCACAGACCAAAAGTTGTTTGGGCGCATGCGTAACCAGGGTGACTTGGATCGCCATATCCGGGTCGTTTATACGCTTGCGGCGCGCGTTTTCCAGCAGATTCTCGACCACGCTGTCGAATAGATTGCGCGGGATTTGTGCCTCCCCCGGCCCCTCGCTGACAAACTCGATATGCCGGCCATCGTAGCGCGCCTTGAGATTGGTCAGCCAATCCGCGGCGCTGGTCAGCATATCGACCGAAGGCTGTTGCGGCGCGCGTAGGCCTTCGAGCGTGAGTTGCAAGCGCTTGGTCAGCGGTGGCAATTGTCGTTGGATTAGCTTCGCATAGTCATCCATTTGATCGCTACGTAAATTCTCGCCGGCCGACGCCAGTGAGAATAGCGATTGCAATAAGTTTTTGATGTCGTGGGTCAAGCGTGCGCCGGTCTCGTGAACGGCCTGCGTGTAGGCATTCTGCTGCAATATTTGTTCACGTTGTTTCGCTTCATAAAAAGCGCCGAGTAACTGGGTTAGCAAGCGCAGATGAAGCAGGATCGCCGGACTTAAGCGCACGCGCGCAAAAATCCGGATGTTCAGGTCATGGGATAGAAACGTTGCTTCTTCCATGCTGGATTGGCCAATCTCCCCGCAACCGCTGGGGGATTTCCAGGCGACGCCGATGACCCACGGCAAGCGCGCAAGTTGCTCTGACGAAAATTTGAGAAACTGATCCGGATCCTCATATTTGTCCGCACCTTCGGCCAATTGCTTGAGCCAGATTTCGAACGGCAATCCAAGGCTGAGCAGATAGCGCGAAAAGAAAGTCTGCAATCCGCTGTAACCACCAGAGGGATTCCACAACAGGCCCAGTAATAGCAACGCCACGCCGACGCCGAGCGTGGTAAAAATCAGGGCGAGATAATAATTTCCCGCCTGTTTGGTGAAAGCTAGGCTGGCGAGCGCCAACACGCTGACGAGCAGAAAAAATAATAGCCCGTAAAAAAAATCGACCACGCGACCGGGATCGATTGCATCGCTTTCCAAGGGTAAGAACAACATCACCGCCAGCAGCAGCGGCAAGCCGTAACGCACGGCGTATTCCAGATTGTCCGGGACTTCGTGGCCGGCAACCAACACCGGCACGACCCAAAATAGCAGCAGCATCAACAAATAGCCAAGGGCAAACTGATAAAACAAACGCAGGCGCGGCATCTCCGCAGTGAACACGCGCCCGCCAATCGCGCCAATCAAGCCGACCAGCCACAACGCCACCAGCCAGACACCGCTGGTGAGAAATACTAACGCGCCGCAAATTGCGATCGTGATAATCACCGTCGGGCTGAGCTTACTGTCGGCGCGAAACACCGGTTGCCACAACAAAAACACCCCGAAGTGCGCGAGCAGCAACGCGCGCGATGCGAAACTCGACAGCGCGCCGGTGAGCGCAAGATGCAAGGTCGCCAACATCAGAATCATGGTCGAGCGGCGGTTGAACAACCTGCGCACCATGTTCAAAAACCTTGCTGACCTGGATGCCGCATGGGTGCTGGGTCTGCAGGCATAGTAGTGGGAACGGCAATAGCCAAGGGCATCGCAGCCATGGTATTACTCAGGCGTCGAGGCGAAAGAAAGTGTGATTGAATCGTTTTTAACAAGCGTAATTTGCGGCTTAGTGTTTATCCACTATATCATCCTAGTAACGGCAGTTGACCGCTGCATCGGAGATGCAACAACATGATGTTAATTAAATGCTCGGTAACTTTTGTGCTCACCAGTTTGGAGAGCTCTCGCTACGAGGCGGATTGCACGGTTCTGACGGCGCAAGGCGGCGTTGCAACTCCTTGGAATGGAACAACCATTCCGCCTCGTCGCGCCTTGCCCTGCACCCCCATAACCGCACACTCCACCCCGTCTAACCGCCGTTTCTAGGATGATCGGGCCTAGCGAAATCTAAAGTGCACAATGCGGCGTAACGTTTTGACCATCGCGTACTACACATTGCTCGAGGCAGCGCGCAACCGCTTGCTCTATCTCATCGCGCTGATAGTTATCATTGCGCTTGCCTTCACTTTGTTTCTTAAGCAAGTCGCGATTACCGAAACTCGCGATATTCAACTGGCTTTTCTCGCTGCGCTGTTTCGTTTCGCCGCCGTGTTCGTCCTGGCGGCATTTGTCAGCGTCAGCCAGGTGCGCGAAGCCAACGACAAAGTCATCGAACTGCTTCTAACGCGCGATCTGTCACGCACCCATTATCTATTTGGCAAGCTGATCGGCTACCTTGGCATCGCGCTCATGCTTGCCGTTCTGTTCGCGTTGCCATTGTGCTTATTCGCCATACCGAGTCGCGCGATGCTGTGGGGCGTGTCGCTTTTCTTCGAGCTTGCGATCGTCACGGCGCTGAGTTTGTTTTGCGTACTCACGTTCAATCAAGTCGTCGGCTCCCTGGCGGCAGTCGCCGGTTGTTATGCCTTGTCGCGTTCCATGGCGGCATTGCAACTCATCG
>JANMJR010000374.1:0-5088 GCA_031371465.1 Pseudomonadota bacterium | reverse complement strand
GTCGAATCCTTAGACCACGAAGGCCGTGGCGTGGCGCACAACGACGGCAAAGCGATTTTCATCGACGGCGCATTGCCGGGTGAAATCGTTACTTATTCGCCGTACCGAAAAAAACCAAGTTTTGAATTTGCGCAGATTGTCAGTATTGAAAAAACCAGCGCGGTGCGCACCACGCCGCGTTGCCAACACTACGGCGTCTGTGGCGGTTGCAATATGCAACACGCGGAATTTGCGGCGCAAGTGGCGTCGAAGCAGCGTATTCTCGAAGACAATTTGAAACGCATCGGCAAGGTCACGCCCGATGTGTTGTTGCCGCCGATCTACGGCCCGGCGTGGGGTTACCGTCAGCGTGCCCGGCTGTCGGTGCGCTATGTGGAGAAAAAGGGCAGGGTGCTGGTGGGCTTCCACGAAAAAAAATCCAGCTTTGTTGCGGCGATGGAAACCTGCGAGGTATTGCCGGTGAACATTGCCGCGCTGATTCCGAAGTTGGCGGATCTAATAATGAGCATGGATTTGCGTGAACGCCTGCCGCAGATCGAGTTGGCATGCGGCGCCGAAGTCACGGTGCTCGTCGTGCGAAATCTGGAGCCGATCTTGGAGCGGGATGCCTTGCGACTCAAGCAATTCGCGCAGCTTCACGGCATTCAATTTTGGTTGCAACCCAAGGGGCCCGATACGGCGCAGCCATTTTGGCCGCTGGACTCAGCGCCGCTTTACTATTCGATCCCCGAGTTCGATCTCAAGCTGTACTTTTCGCCGACCGATTTTACCCAAGTGAATCACGCGGTGAATCGGGTGCTGGTAAAACGCGCGGTGAATTTGTTGGCGCCGCGACCGGGCGAGCGCATCGCCGATTTATTTTGTGGACTGGGCAATTTTAGCCTCGCGATCGCGCGCAGTGGGGCGCAAGTGTTGGGCCTGGAAGGCGCGCCAGGGCTTGTTCGCCAGGCAACCGAGAACGCGCGGAAAAACGCTTTAGCGGAAAATGCCAAGTTTCATGTGGCGAATCTATTCGCGTCCGATACGGATCAAACCCTGCGCGCCTTGGGCAAATTCGACAAGCTCTTAATCGATCCGCCGCGCGATGGGGCGGTCGAGGTGGTGAAGGCGATCGAAGCGCCATTTCCGCGCAGCATCGTTTACGTTTCTTGTAGCCCGGCCACCTTAGCGCGCGACGCGGGTGTGTTGGTTCATACCAAAGGCTATGCCTTGAAAGCGGCGGGTGTGGTGAATATGTTTCCGCATACCGGGCACGTGGAGTCTATCGCGTTATTCGAGCAGTAAAAAAGGCCACCGCCCGTGACGTGGTGAAGTTAACCCCTATGACAAACCGTGCATGAGCGTGTATGTCCTGTAGAATGGGGAAGTCAAGGATCGAAGAACGCGTCGTTTCCCACGGCGCCCAACCTCCGCGCGCAGCGTTCTTATTCGGTCGCTGCCTTTCGAAAAGCCCCCATGCTCTATCCCAAACTATTTAAGCAATTGGAACACGCTCGATGGAGCCTCACGGACGATGTGCCGTGGCCGCGCTTCGACGCGGCGCGGCTGAGCGACGAACAAGCCCAAACCATCAAAATGAATGCCATCACCGAGTGGGCGGCGCTGCCGGCCACGGAAATGTTCCTGCGCGACAATCGCGAGGATACGGATTTTTCCGCCTTCTTGTCCGTCTGGTTCTACGAAGAACAAAAACATTCCCTGGCGCTGATGGAATACCTGTCGCGCTTTCGTCCCGACTTGGCGCCCTCGGAAGCGGAATTGGCCGCCGTGCGCTTTGAGTTCGATCCCGCCCCGGCGCTGGAAACCCTGATGCTGCATTTTTGCGGCGAAGTGCGCTTGACGCAATGGTATCGCCGCGCCGCCCAGTGGCACAGCGAACCGGTGATCAAACACCTCTACGGCCTGCTGTCCCACGACGAGGCGCGCCATGGCAGCGCCTATCGCCGTTACATGTTGCGCGCCATCGAACGCTACGGAGACCCGGCACGGCTGGCATTCGTTAAAATAGGGCTATTGATGACCAGCCGCAAAATCGGCAAAGCGATGCATCCGACCAATCTGCATGTCAATCGAAGTCTGTATCCCAACGATACGGTGCAAAGCCGCCTGCCGGATCCGGGCTGGATGGATCGCTGGCTGGACGAGCAGATTTGCTTCGATAAGGCGTGGGACGAGCGCGTGATTCAGGTTATCTTAAAGAATCTATCGATCGTGTGTAAGCGCCGCTTCTCCACCGCCCGTGACCTGAGCCGTTACCGCAAAGAGTTTGCATGAGCCCTGGTGCTCCGAACTTTGCAGCGAAGATTTGTTCGCCGACAGAATTACTGCAACGGGTTTTACTCATGCCGCGGCCGCTGGTATTCACCAATGGTGTATTCGACATTTTACATCGCGGCCACGTGACCTATCTCGCCCAAGCCCGCGCGCTCGGCGCCAGCATGATCCTGGCGCTGAACAGCGACGCTTCGGTAAAACGCTTGGACAAAGGTAGCGACCGGCCGATCAATACCTTAGACGATCGCATGGCCGTCGCCGCCGCGTTGTCCATGGTGGACGCGGTGACCTTCTTTGAAGACGATACGCCGTTGAATTTAATTCTTGCCTGCAGACCCGATGTGCTGGTGAAGGGAGGCGATTGGCCGGCCGCGCAAATCGTCGGCGCGACTGAGGTGCTGAGTTGGGGCGGGACCGTTCACTCGATTGCGTTCTTGCATGAACGTTCGACCACGGCGATGCTGAAAAAGATTCGGTCATGAGTGCGCGTTTTTCACATAGCTCAAAAATTCAATCGTGTGGCCTCGGGCCACACACTTAACATTTTCAAGTTTGCAGCTCTATCTGTATGCCCGACAATCTCATCGAAAAACTCACCGCCATCGTCGGCCCAAACGCCATCATCATCCAAGCCGACGCCATGGCGCCCCACCTCAACGACTGGCGCGGCCGCTATCACGGCGACGCCGTCGCGGTCGTCAAGCCTAACAATACGGATCAAGTCGTCGCCGTCGTAAGACTTTGCGCGCAAACCCGCACCGCCATCGTCCCACAAGGTGGCAATACCAGCCTTTGCGGCGCATCGGTACCGGCGGAAAAAAGCAACGCCATTGTGCTGAATCTCACGCGCATGAACCAAGTCCGCGCTGTCGATCTGGATAACAACACGATGACGGTCGACGCCGGCTGCGTGCTCGCGCAGTTACAGCAAGTTGCGAAAGGTCACGAGCGCTTGTTTCCCCTGAGCCTGGCTGCCCAAGGCAGTTGCACCATCGGTGGAAATTTATCTACTAACGCCGGCGGAACAGCGGTATTACGTTACGGCAACACGCGCGAACTGACCTTGGGGCTCGAAGTCGTATTGCCCGACGGCCAGGTGTGGAGCGGCCTGCGCGGTTTACGCAAAGACAACACCGGCTACGATCTCAAGCAATTATTCATCGGCGCGGAAGGCACGCTGGGCGTCATTACCGCCGCGGTGATGAAACTATTTCCGCAACCGAAGTCGAGCGCCACGGCATTGGTTAGCATCACCAGCCCATCCCAGGCGCTACGATTGTTCAATCAATTGCGTGCGAACTGCGCGGAACGCTTGACTGGTTTCGAGTTGATTTCGCGGCTGTGCTTGGATTTCGTACTGCGCCATATTCCCACCAGCAAAGACCCGCTGACCACGCCCTATCCCTGGTACGTGCTAATCGAGTTGTCGGAAAGCGCTGCGGCGCTGAACGCGAGTGACATGCTGGAACAAGAGCTCGGCGTCGCGTTGGAACGCAGCGTGGCGGTTGATGCGGTGGTCGCGAAAAGTACCGCCCAGAGCCAAGCCTTGTGGTCGCTGCGTGAGAATATTTCCGAAGCGCAACGCTTCGAAGGCGCCAGCGTCAAGCACGATATTTCGGTGCCCATCAGTTCCATCCCGGAATTCGTCACCCGCGCGAGCGCCGCGCTGGAAGCGGCGCTGCCAGGCATACGCTTCATCGTGTTCGGCCACATGGGCGATGGAAATCTGCATTTCAACGTCAGCCGGCCCCACGCGCAAAGCGATGTGGATTTCTTTGCGCAATCCCACCGCATGAACGAAATCGTCCACGATTTAGTTCATGCCATGAATGGCAGCATCAGCGCAGAGCACGGCTTGGGACAACTGAAACGCGATGAGATCACGCGTTACAAAAGTCCGCTTGAACTCGATCTAATGCGTGCGGTGAAACGTGCGTGGGATCCACTTGGCATCATGAATCCTGGAAAGGTCATCTAGGGAAGCTCCAAGCTAGCCACTGGCCTCAAGCCCCAGACCGTGGTCAAACAAGACCACGCACGTCTTAGCCAGCGCGAGCACCGAGTGGCGAATGCGATTCGCCGGCGGGCGCGGCGTTGTTACTTCACCTGTTCCACCTGCATAAGAGTGAACGCGCCGTTGAGTTTGTCGGCAGTGAAGTTGATTTTATCCCCTTCTTTGACCTGGTCGAGCATCGCGGCGTCTTTGACGCGAAAGATCATGGTCATGCCGGGCATATCCAGGTTTTTTATCGGGCCATGTTTAATGGTGACCTTACCGGCATCCTTGTCGACTTTCTTGACTTCGCCGGTGGTCATCGCGGTCGAACCCTCGTGATGGCTGTCATGCTGATCGGCGAAGGCTCGGGAAAGCGGCGCGCCCAGTGCCATGACTAAGGCCAGGGATAGTAAGTGAGTGCGTTTCATACAGTGTTCCTTTAGATAAGAAAAATGAATTAATGTTTAACGGCGACTTTGCCGATCATGCCGGCTTCCATATGGCCCGGTTGGAGGCAGGCGAAGTCGACCGTACCGCTATGGGTAAACTGCCAAACGATCTCACCGGTTTTCCCCGGCAACAGGCTCAGCATGTTGGCATCGGCATGCTCCATCTCCGGAAATTTCTGCATTAATGCCGCATGTTCTTTAAGCTCTTTTTGGGTGCCGAGCACCAGTTCGTGTTTCAGTTTTCCGGTGTTCTTTACGACGAAACGGATGGTTTCGCCTTCCTTGACATTGATTTGATCCGGCGCATAACGCATGTTATCGCCAGCGACGATTTCGACCGTACGCGAGATTTTCTTCGGGTTGCCGGCC
>JANMJR010000363.1:0-4388 GCA_031371465.1 Pseudomonadota bacterium | reverse complement strand
TGCTGCAGCACGAGGTCATCAAAACCACACTGCCCAAAGCCAAGGAATTGCGCCGTGTCGCCGAGCCGCTCATTACCCTCGGCAAGAAGCCTAGCCTCGCCAACCGGAGACTCGCGTTCGATCGTCTGCGCGATCGGGATGTCGTCGTCAAACTATTCGACGAGCTAGGCCCGCGCTTTCAAAATCGCAATGGTGGTTATCTGCGTATTCTGAAATATGGATTCCGCCAGGGTGACAATGCCCCGATGGCCTTGGTTGAGCTGCTTGATCGACCCGATGCAGTGGAAGAAACGACAACGGATAAGACATAGAGAAGCGAAGTATCAGCAAGCAACAAAGCCGGCAGTGCCGGCTTTGTTGTATCTGCATGAGCATCCTGTTAGCAGTCGCAGGGGAAGTGCCTCGCAGGCATGGCGGTAATGGTATTCAATACGTCCCCAGATTCAACATCACACCCGACAAATGATTCGCCCGCTCCGACGCAAAAAATAAAACCGTATCCGCCACCTGTTCCGGTTCGATCATGCGCGTTAACTTGAGCAGTTCTTCCCAGCGCGATTCGTCGCCGAATTTTTGTTTCGCGATGGTTTTGTTCAATTCAATAATGCGATCGGTGCGCGTCGCCGGCGGGTGCATGCCAAGCACGCGCACGCCATATTCGATCGAACCTTTGCCGACACCTTTGGTGAAGGCTTCCAACGCCGCGTTACCCATCGTGCCGCAAATATATTCCGGCGGATGGGTCACCCCCGCCATGCCGACGACGTTCACGATCACACCTTTTCCACGCGGCTTCATATGCGCGAGCATCGCGCGCGTGAGATTGATGTAGCCGAAAACCTTCAGTTCCCAAGCATGGCGCCAGCGCGCTTCATCGACCGATTCGATGTTGCCGCCCGGAATATCACCGGCGTTGTTGACCAGAATATCGACCTGGGCAGCGGCATCGGCGAGCCGCTGAACCGCGCCCGCAGCGCGTAGATCGCAAACATGGGTCACAACGCTGACGCCGTATCGTGACTGAATGTCGCGCGACGTAGCGGCAAGCAACTCCGCCGAGCGCGCTGCTAACTGAAGGTTACATCCTTCCGCCGCAAACGCCTTCGCGCAGGCCAGGCCGATCCCCTTGGACGCGCCGGTGATAAGAACCGCCTTGCCTCGCAATCCTAAATCCATAGTGCACCTTTAGTGGGAAAATTAAAAAGTTTGAGCATAACATTTTTTGCTCAACCAAATTTTAAGTGGGAACGTGGCAGTTCGACACGCCATCCAATGGACAAATAATGGCGAAAAGGCCAGCGTACGGGGCTACATTGCTGGGCAAGCAACTCGCACTTCACCACAGTCACCCACGATGGCCTTTTAGTCGGTGGCACTTCCAACATTTAGTTGGCGAGAGAACCTTCGAATTTGATTCGAATTGACGTTCAGCGCAGTTCCGACACGGTAGCGCAAACGGTGAGGTTGGCAGGTTTTGGTGGGCCCTGTTGGACTTGAACCAACGACCAATGGATTATGAGTCCACTGCTCTAACCAACTGAGCTAAGGGCCCGATTTTTACGGCTCAACTTCAAAAATTGCTGCACAAATTCGGGCCACTTCGCTTGACCACCAGCGTCACGCGACAGGATGCCGGGCCCTCTGCGCTATACATACCCCGATGTCGCGCGTTGACGAATTCGCCGCGCGACAATTCGAGGAACGCTTACTGCTCGTTATCGATGAAGCTGCGCAGCCGCTCGGAACGGGACGGATGACGCAGCTTGCGTAGCGCCTTAGCTTCGATTTGGCGGATGCGTTCGCGGGTGACGTCGAATTGTTTACCGACTTCTTCCAATGTGTGATCGGTGTTCATTTCGATGCCGAAGCGCATACGTAATACTTTTGCTTCGCGTGGCGTCAGCGTGTCTAGAATATCCTTGGTCACATCGCGCAAGCTTGCATATACCGCGGAATCCGACGGCGCGACAGTGGACAAATCCTCAATGAAATCGCCCAAGTGCGAATCGTCGTCGTCGCCGATCGGGGTTTCCATGGAGATCGGCTCTTTAGAAATTTTGAGGATTTTGCGGATCTTTTCCTCGGGCATTTCCATTTTTTTCGCGAGTTCCGACGGATCGGGTTCTTGCCCGGTCTCTTGCAAAATTTGTCGGGATATCCGATTCATTTTGTTGATGGTTTCGATCATGTGCACCGGGATGCGGATGGTGCGCGCTTGGTCAGCGATCGAGCGCGTGATCGCCTGGCGAATCCACCACGTAGCATAGGTCGAGAACTTGTAGCCGCGGCGATACTCGAATTTGTCAACGGCCTTCATCAAACCGATGTTGCCTTCTTGAATCAGATCCAAGAATTGCAGTCCTCGGTTGGTGTATTTCTTGGCGATGGAAATCACCAGACGCAAGTTCGCCTCGATCATTTCCCGCTTCGCGCGGCGCGCACGCGCTTCGCCGGTGGACATCTGGCGGCCGATCTCCTTTAATTCTTTGATCGGAATGCCGACCATCTTGTGCAGATCGATGATGCTCTGTTGCTGTTCGACGATGGCGTGTTTGAAACGTCCGAGCGTGGCGCTGTAGGTTTTGCGCTGCGCCGCTTCTTCGATCACCCACTTTAGATTGGTCTCATTGCCGGGGAAGGTTTTGATGAAGTAGGCGCGCGGCATACCGGCGGAATTAACGCACAATTCCATAATTTGGCGTTCATAACCACGCACTTGCTCAACTAGACCTCGCAGACTGGTGCACAAGGCGTCGACGATTTTGGCGCCAAAACGAATCTGCATGAGTTCAGTGGAAATCTGTTCCTGCAAATCTTTAAACGCACGGCTACGGGCCCCTTTTTCGGTCAATGCCTTACGCATTTTTTTGTAGGCGCGGCGAATCGCGTTGAAGCGCTCAAGCGCATCTTGCTTAAGTTGCTCGAGGTCGGCGGCGTTTGCCAAGGCCTCTTCTTCGGGATCGGGTTCCTCTGCGTCTTCCTCGTCCGCTTCAATATCTTCTTCGGTTGAAAATTCCGCCTCCATTACTTCTTCTTCGTTTGGATCGATCAGTCCATCGACCACATCATCAACGCGAATTTCGTCGCGCTCGATGCGATCGGCCAGATCGAGAATTTCGGCGATGGTGGTAGGGCACGCGGAAATGGCTTGAATCATGTGCTTCAAACCATCTTCAATACGCTTGGCGATTTCGATTTCGCCTTCCCGAGTGAGCAGCTCGACCGTGCCCATTTCGCGCATATACATGCGAACCGGATCGGTGGTACGACCAAATTCGGAGTCAACGGTGGTGAGTGCGGCTTCCGCTTCCTCAACGACATCTTCGTCCGCCACGGCAGGGGCGGCGTCGGTCATGAGCAAGGCTTCCGCATCCGGCGCTTCTTCGTAGACCTGGATGCCCATGTCGTTGATCATGCTGATCACGCCTTCGATCTGCTCGGCATCGACGATGTCATCCGGCAGCGAATCGTTGATCTCGGCATAGGTCAAAAACCCGCGCTCCTTACCGAGCACGATCAGGTTTTTGAGTCTAAGTCGCTGGGATTCGATATCGACCGGCTTGGCTTCCATCTTCGCTTCGGCCTTTCTCGCTTCGGCTCTCTTGGCTTCGGCTTTACTATTATTCGCTGCCATGCTTGATCTCTTCAATGCGGCGGGAAAACCCTCAATTATACTCTTTTTGAGTGTTTTTTTCACGCCGGGTTTTTCGGGGTTATTTCGCATTCGGCGCCGCGCTTGTTTTGAGGTCTGCGGTCGATTTAGCTGTCCGGTAGCGAGCTTGGGTGAACTTCTTTTCGAGTTCCTTCTTCATTTTGGCCAATCCGTCCTGAAATACCACCTCAATTTGTTCCGCGCTCCAGGAAAATTCTTGCTCTTCCATCGCAAGAAACCGGACGGTCCTATCTAACAATGATTTTGCGGCGGTTTCGGCCAAGCCCGCCTCTATTTGGCCCGCTGCCTGAACGTTTGGATGATCCCGGCAAAAATCAATGACCTGGCGCAAGAAAATGAATTCAGGCTCGTTCGCGTCCTGCAGATCTACATCGCAACCGGCGGTTAGACTCGGCTGCGCCATAACCAGTGCAGCAAGCCTAAGAGGAATGGGCAGCGAGGTATCCCGCGCCTGCACCAAGGGGGCGCCGCGCCGGATTTGCGGGAGCGGTTTGATGTCCAGCAAGCTTTCCAGCTCTTCGCGGGGAATGCCGGCAATTTCTGCGAAGCGCTTGCGTAGCATCACGCTGAGTAACGGTGCGGCGATCTGTTTAAGCAAGGGTTTCGCGCTTTGCAACAAAGCGGCACGGCCTTCTTCCTTGCGTAAATCTTGGCCTTGCTGCAATTCCTGCACCAAATAAGATGACAAAGGAATCGCATTAGTGAGCGCTTCCTC
>JANMJR010000341.1:0-14647 GCA_031371465.1 Pseudomonadota bacterium | reverse complement strand
GGTTACACCGTCAGCGTTCGTGCGCCGTTGTCCAAGCCAAAAGGGGCGGACGAGATATGTTGCGGATTCGAAACCGGTGGTGGACGCCCCATGGCGGCCGGCATCAATCACCTTCCAGAATCGCGATTAGAGGAATTTTCGGGCCAATTTCTGATGCATTATTCCTAAAGGTCCCTGGAAGCAAGGGCAGAACTGGTCGCGGCAGTTAGGACGACACACCAAAATCAGGTCGACAAGGCTACTAAACATGATCCAAAGCCCATGGGGTTCAATGGTATAGCTGACACTTAAAGAATCCGCTGCGCCACGCACAGCACTAAAGGATTCGCCAATAAAAATTCATAAAAGCGAAACCACCATTGAAAGCGTCTGGCGCAAAAGGTCCTAATGGGATTTCGTTATTAACGAAAGCATTTCCTGTGCTGTCAACAAATCTCCACCACCAATGTAGGCGGGTGGGTCCTCGATCGGCGCCGCAGACAAAATCGATTTCATCCCGTTCACCATTTTGAACGGTGAAAATACAACGCTCACTGCCCATGGCATTACGTGACCATGTCCTACTGCCGATGCTGAGTACAACTGCGGACCGAGAATTGTATAGAGCCCAGGTTGCATAATCCGGTACCGGGCTTCTCGGCGTAGCCGAGTCGATCGTGAATGATCCGCTGAACTGATCATCGATAGAAAGGAACGGCGGTCCCGCATCGACGTTTGTTAGGTGTCCGGTAAAAGTATAGGTTACGGGAAATGCGAATATTGTCGGCGAAAGGCCGAAAACCAAGGGCACGCAAAGGAATGCCATTCGAGACCCTATCGAACGTTTGAAACGCGTTCCAATTTTCGGGAATACGGATATTAGGTTCCTGCTTAGTAATCTGGACATCAGTTGCCTTGGCGCCGTAGCGTTGCAAATTCCGTGACGCGATGCCGATAGAGCTACATTTCCGCCATCTCCGGTTCCGGGCTAATCTCTGCTTCGGCCACGACACAGTCGGTCGTTAAGATCAGCCATTTCGGACGTGCGGCTGGCGACTTCCCGCATCATGCGAGCGCCCATGTTTTCGAAGCGGTCTTTCAGCTCGATTTCCTTCGCGACAATCACGCCGGAATTGATGACCGTAGGCGGGCCATAGGAACGATCGAGAATCACCAGGCGGCCTTTCGGTCCTAGCGTCACCTTAACGGCATCGGCCAGGATATTGACTCCTGCGACTATTTTGGAGCGCGCTTCGGCATGAAACTTAATGATTTTCGTATTCATGTTTGCTCATGGGTTTCAAGGTTGAAAGCCTCGTTTTCCGGTAGTTTACGACCTCATCACGGCAGGTAACTTTCCATTCCGGCACGGGTGTTGTGATCCAGAACCGGTTTCTCGTTTTCGTCCCCGCTCGCGATGGCCGTTGCGGTGATGAACAAGTGCGACAGGGGGCAGTTCTCGGCCTCACAATGCTGCTCGCGAGCGCACTCTTCCTTGCTCTGGTCTAGGGCGACGTGTTGCTTGCACACCGGACAATGCTGCAGAGGGGAATTGAACATATTGCGCCTCGCCCAACCATTTTGTTAATCAAGGCCTCATGGTAATTGGGGTCGAACGAATCGGTTTGACCTGGATCAATAAACACTGCAGTAACTCCAATGGTAAAAGGGGCCAACACGACTACCCAACATTTTTGGAAGATACAACACTAAAAAATGGCAATGGGACTCGCGTTTTCTTACTGCTTAAGCCCTTCGAATTTGCGGTCCGCCTGCAAGGAAGTCCGCTCGTCCGCAATGCCTTGACGTGCTTCTGCCCGTGTGCATCCTGCGCGTCGTCCTTCGCCATGGTCCTTTCCATCGATCGAAGCAAATTAGTGTGCGCAAATAATTCAGAAACTCCAGGCGGAGTGACCGGACGCTAACTTGTGAACCGGGGAACGGATGCAATTTTTACATCGCATAGGTAAGCCTTGCCAAGAAGATTAGTTACTTATTTATTTTCTTACGGAGATATTCGAGCGACGTCGGCGCCTCGGAAGTTCAGCGGGCTACTGGCATATCCCTTGCGTGTCTCACCTGGACGCTGAAGCTACCTGCCATTCGATAGCGTCGACCACATTCGGTTTAGGAAGAAGTTTTGGGCGTTCTCGAGGTCAAATGGAAAGGAACAACGCGACAGAAACACTTAAAGTCGAAATCATTAGCGATTACGGGTTACTTCGACTAAAAAACCAGTGGTGTGCGCTAGAAAGTCTCGGCAACGCATCTGTGTTTCAGTCGTGGGCTTGGATTAGTTGTTGGCTGTCAGTTTTACCAGAAGACATTCATCCATTACTCGTACGAGTATCGTCCGGGGCGCAAGCACTTGGCCTGGGTTTCGTTTGTAAGGCAAAAGTAAAAAGCAAATTTGGCAAGGCAAATGCTTTTTTCCTCAGTGAAACCGGAAAACCGAATCTTGACTGCGTTGCGGTCGAGCATAACGGCTTGTTGTGTGATCCGGCGTACGAAAGCCAGGTGATTTTGCAAGTGGGGCACGCACTAAGAGAGCGAAATGACTGGGACGAATGGGTTTTAAGCGGCATCGACTCCACAACCGTCCGCGATCAGTACGAAGAGTTGGCGATGCGTATGGGTTGGATGGTGCATGAGTTTGGCCAAAAACCTTGGTACAGCGTGGATCTTGCTGCCGTTAAACCTCACTGCGGCCGTTTGGAATGGTTAAGCGCAAATACCCGATCTCAGGTGCGTCGCGCACTCAAAGAGTTCGGCAAGCGCGGCGAGATCAGATTCGAATTGGCTGGGTCCGTCGATGAAGCCTTTGCGTTCTTTGAACGCCTTAAGTATTTTCATCAGCGTTACTGGCAAGCCCGCGGTAAACCGGGTGCATTCGGATCCGAATTCTTTGAGATCTTTCATCGCCGCTTTATCCAGCAAGGTTGGAGCGGCGGCGCTGTTCAGCTCGCGCGCGTATCGATTGACGACTACGAAATCGGTTACTTGTATAACTTAATTCACGAGCAAACGGTCTATTCGTATCAAAGCGGTTTCAATTACGAGAATAATGCGAAAATTAAACCCGGACTGGTGAGTCACGTACTGGCGATTGAGCGCGCGCTTGCCGATGGTTTTGATTACTACGATTTGCTAGCCGGTGATGGGCAATACAAACGTAGTTTGGCGACCAACTCGGAAAACATGCACTGGATCCGGCTGCGGCGACCACGACTCGCGTTTCGGTTGGAAGCGTTGGCGCGAAAGGTCCATGACCGCTCACGGGAGCGGTTTGAGGCATTGTTTGTTGATCGCCCCGCTTCCAATTCCGATGCTTAAGTTAAATCTTGCCAATACGTGAAAACGTTGCGGGTCAGTAGCCTGCAATGGCGGCGTCTTGTAAAAAGTACAACAAATTCTAGAAATTTCCGAATGAGGCATGTTGAAAATCAGGTCGTAACATTCGAATTCGTTGCCCGACTGACTGGCGTAACCATTGCGTAAGGTTTTCGGTGATTGCGCTTGGAGTAGCCATGCTAAAGCTCGTTGCTATTTTGCCTGAATCTCAATCCCTAGTTATCGATTAATTGCAATTGAATCGGAACAGAAAAAGCCACCGCCTGCTTGGTGAATCCTCTGATCTAACTAACGATAACAGCGACACTCACTGGCAAGATTGTTGCTTATCGTTTTACGGGCGCCACTGAGTTAATCTGTGCTCGACGAATTGAGCATTGCTCATGAATGAATTCGATCGCCCACGACGAAAAGTTGGCTTTCGCTAATCTCTGTCGGCCGCCCGCGCTCTATTCATTCTCGCGCGGGCCGTCAATCAAAGTCGCTTGATTCCGGGGAGCACATGGCATCGATAATAGCGGGTACTTTTGAAAATTTTACAGAAGCGGAAAGATTTGTAGAGGCGTTGCTTAACGCGAACATCTTAAAAGAGGATGTAACCATCATTCCGATCGACGCGAGTGAATTGGCTTACGCAAAATGTAATAATTCCCAAGCATGTTCTACAAGTTCGATACATACTCGAAATGGGACGTACCCTGACCGCATCCGTGGAAGTTTAGTCGCCGTACACGCAGAAGAAAACGCGCAGATTCTATCAGTCGCGTTACTGCTGAACCGTAGCGGCGCCAAGTCAGTGGAGTGGGCATCCGGCACTTGGAAAAATGGCCATTGGATCGATTTTACCGAACACACACCACCGCGGCTTATCGGCCAAATCGACGACGCTTTGATTCGGCTGTTGAGCTAGGGACTAGCGCGTTGCTAAGGGTAAATATTGCGTCGGTTCGAATTTCTACGATCGGCTTTGTTAGGGACCCCGCGAACGCGCGGCGGAATATTCACTTAGTCGCTCCGCATTGACTTTGGACTGCGTGCGCGGAGCGTGGTGCGTGTAGCGATCAATTGCTGAAAACAAGCAACTGCCCTAAACGGGTGCGCCCATTGTTCACGCACCCTTCGGGATCCGACATGACTGACTGCTGAGCAATGCGATTTATAAACTTTTGTACGTAGCTCGTCCGGCGAGCCGTAACAAGAAGTCAATACGCAATTTCACCCTACAGAGAACCGCGGTGCCCGTCCCGCGCGATTCTAGGCGGGCGGTTTCAAACGCAAAGTCGGTCCGTGCCCCGAGCGGACCGAGAGACTAACGTATGGCTTTACGCTGCTAAGCGTAATCTGCGCGGGACCGAACCGAGCAATAGTAAGACGGCCTAGTTTAACCAATCCTAAGCGCCCATGGGATCGCAGAGAACGCTCATTGAAACATGACACGCGACTTAGCGTCCAAGAGATGTCCCGCGCCCGCATCCATGCGTTTGCCGCCGTCCAGAGAAGTGCAAATACTGGACTTAGCCTAAACTCAGGCGCGACATATACGTCAAGATCCCATGCCGCATGTCGCGAATCGATGTAAAAAGTGCAACGATCTGAGGGTTCTTGGTAAGACCCGAGTATTAACCAAAGAAATCCCACCAGTTGGCCCTCTCGTTCCGCTACAAAACATACTCCGGGCCCGGCAAATCGTCGCTCGATCTCATCAATCGGTCGTTGCACAAACGCTAGCGCTTCATCTCCCGGACTGGCCAATCGCACCGTGATGGCCTTACCTCTATGAGGCGCTAATAAAGGTTTTGCGGAAACCGGTTGAGCGACGAGGTAGTAGCTATCGAGCGAACAAGCGCTGCTAAACTTTTGCAGCAACCGATTAATTACATAAAGCAGCGCATTGGTTAATCCGATTCCCCGCAACAATTGTATAAATGATCTCATTGCAAACGTAATTTATGTCCCGCCGCATTTGAGGCACTGCGCAGTCCGACCAAGCCGATCCAAGATTTCGGCATTAACGAATCCATCATTCTGTGGCATGCCGATCCACGGAGCGAGAGAGTCATTGTTACTGTTTCCGGGTTAAGTCGTCAATATTTGTCGCGTATTTTGCCCACATCGAATCGCTTTTCAAGTTACGTCGGTAAGCGTTGTGAACGAGACAATCCAATATCTTATCGGCCAGAGTGGGATTATTCAGATAGAGCCGCCACTTCGCAAAAATTTAAGACTACGTGAATCGCCGCGGAGAATTTTAAGCCCGATGACAATGTAGTTTGAGGATCGAACGTAGAATGACCTGCTCAACGCGTCGGTGCGATTGCCTGGTCGCCTTGGGCGATTCGTCGTCGCGCCAATGTGCGCCCCACCAGCTTGCGTAGTTCGCTGAACCACAGCACGATACTACCCATCGCGGTACAGACTAACCACTGATCGAAGGTCAGCGGCACAGTGCCGAAGGCAACGTTCAGGAATTCGAGATTCACCACCGCCACCTGCAATACAATCGACAAAGCGATTGCGCCCCACAGCCACGGGTTGACGAATAAATGGACGAAGGCACTGGTGGTCTCCGATCGCGCGTTGAAACAATTGAACAAACTGGTGATGACAAGCACCGTGAAACCCGCGGTGCGCGCCGTGGCAAGATCTTGCGCGCCTTCAATTAACCCGCCTGGGAGATATAGGTCAATGGTCAGCAGTGTAACCAAGGCCACCACCAGGCCGATCTGCAGCACACCCGACCACATGCGGGCGTCGATCACCCGGTCGGTCAAGTGACGCGGCTTGCGCGCCATCACGTCCTCGGTCGGCGGATCGATGCCCATCGCCAACGCCGGCCCGGAATCGGTGATCAGGTTAATCCACAGTATCTGCGTGGCAAGTAGCGGTAAAATCACTGCGCCGTCGTCCCCGGCCAGCCCGATGACGCCCGCCCCGACAACGCCCAAAAACACGGTTAGCACCTCGCCCATGTTAGACGACAACAAATACCGCAGAAACTTACGGATATTGTCAAAGATGCCGCGACCTTCGCGGACCGCCTCGACTATTGTGGCGAAGTTGTCGTCGGCGAGAACCATCTTAGCCGCTTGCTTCGTTACTTCGGTTCCGGTAATTCCCATCGCGACACCGATGTCCGCCGACTTCAACGCCGGCGCGTCATTAACGCCGTCGCCGGTCATGGCGACGATGTTGCCGTCGCGCTGCAGGGCGTCAACGATGCGCAGCTTGTGCGCTGGCGATACCCGAGCGTAAACGGATGTCTCGCGAACTGCATCGGCAAAAGCTTCATCGGCGAGCGCATCAAGCTCGATTCCGGTCATGGCGCTGGTACCGGCCGCCACGATCCCCAGATCGGCGGCGATACGCGCGGCAGTACGCGGATGGTCACCGGTGATCATGATCACCCGTATGCCGGCGCGGTGCGCTTCGCGAATGGCGACGGCGGCTTCCTCGCGCGGCGGGTCGATGATGCCTACCGTACCGACGAAAATTAGGTCGCGCTCGAGCGCTTCCGTAGCCTTCGAGTCCTCATCGGCGGCGAGTGGACGATAGGCTACCGCCAACGTACGCAGCGCCGCATCGGAAAGCGTGTCGACATCGGCCAAGATCCGCGCGCGCAGCGCGTCGTCCAGTTCGACGACCTCCAGCCCGACTCTCGCCCGGGTACAACGTTGCAGCAGAACGTCAGGCGCGCCCTTGCTAATCAGCACCACCGCGTCGTTGTGTTCATGATCGCGCGCGAGCGCCGACATCATCTTGCGTTCGGACGTAAACGGGATTTCGCCGATACGCTCGAAACGCCGCGCGCGCCGCTCGCTGATGCCGAACTTGCGCTCGGCTACCAGAAATGCGGCTTCGGTCGGGTCGCCATGAATTTCCCATTCACCCCCAGCCGCCTGTCGCAGGTCGGCATTGCCCGCTAGGCTACCGCCGCTGAGGACGACGATATTCTCGACGTGCATGGGCCCGGCTGTAAGCTTAGCCCCCGCATGTTCTACCTGCCCCTGCGGCGCGTATCCAACGCCGGTGATATGCGCGCCGCCGGAAGCGGTCATCACTCGCTCGATGGTCATCTCCGAGCGGGTCAGCGTTCCAGTCTTGTCGGAGCAAATGACCGAGGCCGATCCGAGTGTTTCGACCGACGAAAGATTTTTGACGATTGCGTTGTGCGTTGCCATACGCTGGACCCCAAGGGCTAGCACCACCGACAGAATTGCCGGCAGCCCCTCCGGGACCGCCGCCACCGCCAGAGCTACGCCGAGCAGCAAGACGTGGACCACATCGGCGGCGCTGCGGATATTGGACATCACTAGGATGGTTCCGACCACAACAACGGCAATGATGACGATGGCGATGCCCAGCATGCGCCCGACGCGGCCGATCTCTTTCTGCAGCGGCGTCGGCTCCTCTACGGTGGCGTCGAGCATTTCTGCAATCGAGCCGATCTGAGTGTCCATGCCGGTCGCCGTGACCACGGCCCGACCGGTTCCCTGCGCGACGGATGTTCCCTTGAAGACCATGTTAAGCCGGTCACTGAGCGCAACCGGTTCGCGCAGCGTTGCGGAATCCTTGAGCACGGCTTCACTCTCGCCCGTCAACGAGGCCTCTTGCACACGTAATGAACTCGCTTGTAGTAGGCGAGCGTCCGCCCCGACGGCGTCGCCCTCGCCCAGCACCAGCAAGTCCCCTCGCACCAGCTCGGCGCTGGGAATCCGCACCACTTGGCCGCCGCGTATGACGACTGAGGTCACCGCGGTCATCCGCGCCAGGGCGGCGACGGCGTTCTCCGCCTTGGCCTGCTGCACATAACCCAAGAGCGCGTTGAGGACCACCACCAACGCGATAACGATCGCGTCCACCGGCCAGCCGGCGCCGCCCTCGATCAACCATGCCGCAAGCGCGATACCGATGGCGGCCAGCAACAGATAGATGAGCGGATCCTGGAACTGCGACAGGACGCGGCGCCAGGTGGGAATTGGCACGGTCGCGCGGAGTTCGTTACGGCCATTTTCCGCAAGCCGGCGCGACGCTTCTTTTGAACTCAGCCCGATTTCAAGATCCGTAGCAAGCGCACTTGCGACCTGGTTCGCGTCGTCAACGGACGGGTCATCCGGCCCTACCGAATTTTTCATGGCGGACCTTGTTCGGGCTCAACACGCGCCAACCCCTCCCCGGCAATTCGGCCGCGCCAGATTTCCAGCAGCACGGTGGTAACCGTGAGAGCCAACGGACCCAGAATCAAACCAGCGGGACCAAACATAATCAAGCCGCCGACGACAGACATGAAGGCGAGAACGGTGTGGAGTTTAAGCCGATTTCCCACCAAGATCGGACGCAGCAGGTTGTCCACGGTGCCGACGACAAACATGCCCCATAGGGCAAGAATCAGGGCCTTTCCCCAACTGCCTTCCAAAACCAGAAACAGTGCCGCTGGAATCCAAACAATAAAGGCGCCCAACACCGGCACCACGGCAAGCAAGGCCATTACTACCCCCCAAAGTAACGGCGCCGACAAACCCAACCACCAGAACATCAGTCCGCCCAACACGCCTTGCACCGAGGAGACCGCCAGCGTTCCGTAAATCGTTGCGTAAATGGTATCGCTGATGCGGCTGAACAGCCGATCCATTGTCGTTTCTGACAGCGGCAACACAGCGCGGAACGATCGAAGCGCCGCATCGCGATCACGCAGGAAAAAGAACAGCAGATAGAAGGTCAGGCAAAAGCCGATCACCTGATACAGGGAACCTTTGACGATCGTCCCGGCGGTGGTGCTCAACCACGTGGCGAGCGTCGCAACAGTGCCCGGCAGGTCAATCTGCCGTTCGATTTGGTCAGCGAGCGTGGCCAGGCGCGGCCGAGCTTCCAGCGCGCGCCGCCACTCGCCGGATTTGACCTTGGTTTGCACAAGTTCCGCGCCCTTTGCTGCCTGTACTGCAAGTCTTTGCCCCACGAATGTGGCCGGGACGGCTACACTCGTGCCGATCGTCAATACCGCCACGACAGCGGCGAGGCTTGAATATTTTAGCTTTGATTCAAGCCATCGTTGCAAGGGTGTAAACAAAACCGCGAGCGCCAAAGCCCCGGTAAGCGCGGGCAAAAACGGTGCGGCCAGTAAGAAACAAAGGTAAATTCCAAAACCAGTCGCGGCCAGCATAACGAAAGTTTGGACGCGATTCGGTGATGTCCAGTCATTTCCGAGCGGCACGGGGATCTTCTTAGGTTCCAATTTCATTCGGCAATTCCTCGTCAACAGCTGTGAAGCGTTGGCGCCACGCTGCAGTAGCTATTTGGCCGATGCAGACAGCGGCGACCCGGCGATGACCGCAGACAACCGCTGTGGGTCTACGGGCTTAATGAAATGAACGTCAAATCCCGCTTCCCTTGAGCGCCGCCGATCCTCGTCCCGACCGTACCCGGTGAGTGCAATGAGGAACGTCTTGCGGGTTTCGTGCCGCGTACGCAGTGCTCGACCGAGTGCATAACCATCCATGCCCGGCAGACCGATATCTAGCAAAGCGACGTCCGGCCGCGTTTTGATTGCCACGTCCAGGGCCGCATGGCCGTCATGGGCGTAATGAACTGTGTGACCGTCCATTTGCAGGAGCATGCCAATACTCTCGGCGGAATCGATATTGTCGTCCACCACGAGTATGCAACGTGGCGCAATCGCTATAGCGGGACCCGCCACGGTGGCTTCGGTGTGCGGCCGGGCGACGAGTGGCAGTCGTATTTTGAACTCGCTGCCGTTACCAAGGCCCGCACTTACCGCCTCTACGGCGCCGCCGTGTAAGGCAACCAAGGTTTTTACTAAGGATAAGCCGATCCCCAAACCGCCCTGTGATCGGTCGATGGTAAGCTCCGCCTGAGTAAACAATTCGAAGACATGCGGTAAAAGATCAGGCGAAATTCCAATTCCATTGTCGCGCACCTTTAGCATCAAGGTGTCATCTAAGCGCTCTGCGAAGAGCTCTATGTCGCCTCCTACGTCAGTGTATTTGGCGGCGTTGTTGAGCAAGTTACCGACCACCTGCGTCATGCGTGCGGGGTCACATTCCAAATACAGCGCTTCGTGCGGCACGGTGATGCGAAGCCGATGCCGTTTGGCATCGATAAACGGGCGCGCAAGCTCGACCGCCGCGGTCAGGACACTATTAAGGTCCACGACTTCTCGCTTGAGTAGCACCTTGCCCTCATTGATTCGCGATACGTCGAGTAGATCGTCGACCAAGCGTGTCAGGTGAGTCGATTGGCGCTCGATCATGTCAAGGGTGCGAACCGCGTGCTCGGGGTTGATATCGATATTCCTTAAGAGCTGTACAGCATTGCGGATCGGCGCCAGTGGGTTCCTCAGTTCGTGAGCAAGCATGGCGAGGAATTCGTCCTTGCGATGGTCGGCATCCCTAAGTTGTTCAGCATAGTGGTTGAGCGCGTCCTCGCTACGCTTACGTTCGGTCACATCTTGCACCACACCCACTACGCGTTCGACCAAACCAGAGGGTCCGCGTAAGGTGTCGCCGTGGATGGCGAGCCAACGGGTCTGACCACCGGGACGCGTCACGCGAAACTCGCAGTCATAGCGCCTGCCCGTCGCTATCGCCGACTGAAAGGCTGCCGCCACAAAAACGCAATCTTCAGGGTGGACGAAGTCCGTCACGCCGTCAAAAAAATCAGATGTGATGCTGGATCGGACGTCAAACGTGCGCGAAACGGGTTTGTCCCACCAATCACCATCGCTTTGAAGATCGGGCTCCCAGGCGATGAGCCCCGCTGCGCCCATCGCGCTGGATAAGCGCGCTTCGCTCTCGCGCAGTTGGCGAACCAGGCCATAGCGCTCGACCGCATTTTCCAGCGATCGCGTCAGGCTTTCCGCCGTGATCCAGCTTTTACCGATGTAATCCTGGGCGCCGGCACGCAGTACCCCCGCCGTCATTTCTTCAGAGGAACTCCCCGTGAGAACGACGACCGGACAAACGGGCATTCCCGGCTCGATGGCCAACGCCGCCAGCACGTCCAAAGCGGTTGCATCTGGTAAATTGTAGTCAAGCACAACGCAGTTGATCGCGCCGTCCGCCGCACCTAACGCGGCGGCGACTCCCGCATCAGCAGTTTCCGCCTCGACGAACTGGTAGCGGCGATCTGAACCTTGGAGTAACAGGCGACGAATCTCGGCGCGGTCATCCGAACTGTCGTCGATGATGACGACGCGCCAGATTTCAGTCGTCACGGCGCTTGCCTCTTGCTGTCGGGCAAAATCACGTTCTTCAACCAATACGAGAACACCACGACCAGCAACGCCAAATGCTCCGAGTAGCGAACCGGCTTGACATGATAGGCATTCGCGCCGGCAGCGTAGCAGAACTGCAATTCACGCGGATTATTCGAGGTGGTCAACACGATGACCGGCACATCGCGCAAGGCGGTATCACGCTTTATTATCGCCAGGGTTTCGCGACCGTCCGCGCCCGAGGTGTTGAGATCCATGAGGACAATTGCTGGCCGCGGCAACGCCGGACTACGCAGCAGGTCGAGACATTCATCACCGGTGACCGCGCGGTGAAACAAGATGCTGAGACCGGCCTGCTTGGCCGCCTCTTGCAGGGTGTCATAGTCCTCGTCAGAATCTTCGACGACGATAATCGACGGCTGAGAGGTAATTGACATTAGTGGCGCTCCTCGCGGGGTAAAGTAAAAAAGAACGTCGTACCGTCCCCCGGCGCCGATATCAGCCAGACGATTCCGCCTTGCCGTTCGACCAGTTTCTTTACGATAGTGAGTCCGGCGCCCGTGCCGCCGCCGAACTCATCGCGGCCATGCAGGCGCCTGAACATTTTGAACACTTGCTCATAATGTTTTTCCTGAATGCCAATGCCGTTATCGCGCACCGTGTAGACGATTTGGCCAGCGGCCTCGGGACGCAGTCCAAGATGATTGGTCGCTTCGGACGGTTGAATATGTCCGAGTTCGATCCGCTTCACCGCTGAGTTGTTGTACTTGAGGGCGTTGGAAAGCAGATTGACGTAAATCTCCCGACAGCGCACCCGGTCGCAGCGCACCGTGGGCAGCGGTCGTGGGATGATAAACTGGGTATTGTCGTCGTGAATGCGCGAGCCCACCATCTCGACTGCCTCGGCCACGACTTCATTCAAATCCACATCCTCAAAAGCCAGCGCCACGCGGCCTACACGGGAGAAATGCAGCAGCGCGTCGAGTAGCGAGTCCATGCGCAAGGTGAGGCGCATCAATCCTTCGAGTTTGAAACGCTGTTCCGCGTCCGTCACCTTCGCGGCTTCGAGCAATTGGTGCGCGTATTTATGGATACCTCGTAGAGGCTCCTTCAGGTCGTGGCTCGCGACATAGGCAAATGCATCTAAATCTTCGTTGGAGCGCAACAGATCCGCATTAAGGTCGGCGAGTTGCTCCGCGCGAGTAACCACAAGCTCCATGACCAGGAGCCGAAAACGCGCGGCGGAATCGATTTCGACTTCGCGCCATGGTTGCGAGCGCTGGCGCACGGATTCGGTGAACAATTCAAAACTTTTGCGTGGCGTGAGGCGCGGCCCGTGCGGTCCCGTCACGAGCGGCATTTCCTGCGGATTCCCGCCCCACTGAACGGTTTGTATTATCTCCGGCCGAAACCAAAGCAACATGTTGGGCCCGCCGCGGGAAAGTCGCAGCGCCAGCACGCCGCTGGCGACTGCAGCGAATCCGGCGCCGAGCGGGTAGTCGCGCACCAGCGAGTCGGTGAAGTAAAGCGGCCGTGCCTCTATGGCAAATTCTGGTCGCGAAGTGAGCCACTCGGCAAGCACGTCGAGTTCCAACTCGGTCGGTGTTACGCCGAGGCGCCACCAGCGATCGCGGTGATAAATCGCTGCGCCGCTTGCATCCATACCGTCTAGCAGCGTGGGTGAGCCGTCCGTCATTGCGGCGAGCCCGCCCTCTTGCGCGGCGGCGGCGACGAGTTGCCCATGCACGCCCTCGAGATTGAGGCGATAGACCAGGTGTTCGCGGTCCTGCGCGGCTTTGTGCTGAAGCGAAACGACTTGCGCCAGAAACTCGCACGCCGCGCGCACGGCGTAGGTGACCTGCGCCGGTCCCGAGTAATGGTGACCGACGATCAGCCCCCACAGTTCGCCATCGCGCCGAATCGGCATGGTGAGCGCGGCGTCGACCTGCATATTTTGCAAATACTCGGTGTACATAATCGACGCGCCGCGCAATGTGCAATGCGTCATTTCGAGCGGCCGTCCGGTGTCGGGGTGAGCGAGCGGAATCAACTCGTGCAGTGGCGCCCGCACATCCGGTACCCCGCGTACCCATATCTTCATGAAAATATCGCGTGCCTGCTTTGGAATGTCCTCGGCGGGATAGTGAAGTCCCAACCAAGGCGGCAGATCGTCACGCTTGCTCTCGGCATAGACTTCGCCGTGCAGATCGGCGTGAAACTTGTAGATCATCACTCGGTCGAGGACGGTTAGGGCGCGAAATTCTTCCGCTGCTACGTCGCAAAACCCCTGTAATGTCCCCGCGGCCTGTAACCGCATGACGGTTTTTTTGACTAGGGAATAGTAGTCGGGCTCGGCTGTGGAGGTGCGTCCGCTCGCCTCGAACTCAACCAGCACCGAGCCGTCCATCGTGTGCACCGTGACATCCAGAGCGAGCGCCGCGCCGATGCGCGCTGGCAAGGTAAAAGCATAGATCGGGTTGCGCTCGGTTGGCTCGCGCGCAATAAAGTTCCGTAGTCGAGCTTCGCCGTCTTCACCAACGGCCACCGACACTGGCTTTTCAAGGAGCGTATGCGGCGGCAGGCCGAGCCAGCGCTCGGCATTTTCGCTCGCTTGCGCGATGCTTAAATCAGCCGCGCGCAGCACCAGTAGCGCGCCGTGATCTTGCACACAGCCCGGTGTTTGCACCGGCTCGTGGTCGCAATTGGAAATCGTGGCGCCGTGTCGCTTTATACTGTACAGGCCTTGGGGCCATGGCGACAAGGATGGGCTAAGGCTTTTATCTTGCCACATCATTTTCCTTTTGAAACCAGCGGATGAAAGCACTGAAGGTATCGCATGCCGACTGAACGACGGACGTTTCGATGTCCGCCGTATTGGCATGCGCAATGAGCGTGGCGCCGAGCGACGCCCACATCGCCCGCACGTTTTCGCCGTAGCTCGCAAAGAAACGTCCGCCGCGCTCTGGCGTTACCGCTAAGTTCTGGCTAAGTTGTCGCCCAATAATTTGTCCGCCGAGGGTGGCGCCCTCCACCACGTACAACGTCCCGAGAGCGCGGGACAGCGTATTGAGGTCGGGCAATTCAGCGCAC
>JANMJR010000260.1:0-5695 GCA_031371465.1 Pseudomonadota bacterium | reverse complement strand
TGACCGGCATTGTGACCGCCCTGAAAACGCACGACGCCGCGCGCGCGATCGGTTAACCAATCAACCAGTTTGCCTTTTCCTTCATCGCCCCATTGGGTGCCGATCACTACTACATTCTTCGCCATCACTGTGCCGTTGAGATTGATTTAATTTGCCATCGACCGGATTCAAAAACCAGACGTCGATCGCAGCCGAGTTCGACGGCGCTGGAGGTGACGCCGGGCAGCTCCGCCACGATACGTTCGCCCTGCTTACGCAACGCTGCAATGGTTTTTTCCAACGCGTTATCGCCATTCAAATAAGGCGCTAACACGCCACTGCGAACGGGAAGATCCCCGTTGCTCAAAGCTTCGCGCAAATCCATACTAAAACCGGTCGCGGCGCGGCAGCGGCCGAATGCTTTGCCTACTTCATCGTAGCGCCCACCCTTTGCGACCGCATCGCGGAAGCCATCGGCGTAGGCGGCGAATACAATGCCGCTATGGTAATGATATCCGCGTAGCTCGGCGAGGTCGTAGGTGACGTTGATGCCGCGCTGGCGTAACATTCCGCCTAAACGATTTAACTCGTCAAGCGCCGCATGAATGCTTGTGTTAGCGGGTAATAGCGCTTTTGCGCGGGTAAGAATTTCGCTGTCGCCGTTAAGTTCGGGCAATGCGCAAAACGCCTTGGCCAAACTCGAATCGAGATCTGCGGTGAGTTCGGCGATCAAGGGTGCGTCCTTGCTTTGCAACGCTTGAAATAGCGCTATTTCCCTTGCAGCGGATTGCGCCGACTGGGACACCAAGGCGCGAAAAATCGCGACATGGCCGAGGTCGATCAAAATGTCCTCGACGCCCGCCAAAGTCAAGGCTTCCACCATGAGGTTTTGCACCTCGAAGTCGCTCTCCAGGCCGGCGTGACCAAATAACTCGGCGCCGATTTGCAATGGCTCCCGTGTCCCCAACATATTGTCAGGCCGGGTTTGCAACACGCTGCCGGAATAGCACAGCCGATTCACGCCTTTGTAGTTCATCAAATGAGCGTCGATGCGCGCAACCTGCGGTGTGATGTCGGCGCGTAAACCCATGTGGCGACCGCTCAATTCGTCGACCAACTTAAAGGTCTTCAGATCAAGGTCGTGGCCGGTTCCGGTCAGCAGCGATTCCAAATATTCCAGCAATGGCGGCTGAATCAGTTCGTAACCATGGCTCCAAAATAGATCCAGAATGGATCGGCGTACCCGCTCCATGCGCCAGGAAAAAGGCGGCAACACGTCTTCGATATATTCGGGGAGCAACCAGTTTCGATTCACGATTTCAACTGTTCGACGACCGGAAAAATAGCAAAAAAACCAAGCCCGAAACGATCGAAATCAATCCGATAAAACGAATTTGGCCATCGCTCATTTCGGTAAGTTTCTTAAAGGTATCGCGCCACACGCTTGGGACGGCAAAGGGTAGCAAGCCCTCGAGCACCAACATGAGCGCGAGGGCGGTGAGCCATGAATCCGACATCCGTATTTATTTCGTTTGACCGGGACTCTTCAGGTGTTTGAAGAACTCGGAATTCGGGTCCAACAAGAGAACATCGTTCTTAGTTCGCAGACCGGCGCGGTACACATCCAAACTTCTATAAAACTCGTAGAATTTTGGATCCTGATTGAATGCCTCGGCGTAAATGGCCGCGGCCTTGGCATCGCCTTCGCCCTTTGCCTTTTGCGCATCACGATAAGCGCCGGCGACGATGACTTCACGCTTACGTTCCGCTTCCGCGCGAATTTTTTCCGATTCGGCAAAGCCTTCGGAACGCCGCTCGTTGGCGACGCGTTTGCGCTCAGCTTCCATGCGCTTATAGACCGACTCGCTCACTTCTTGCTGATAGTCGACGCGCTTCACTCGCACATCGAGCACTTGGACGCCGATACTACGAGCATCGGCATCGGCGCGCGAACGCATCACTTCCATAATTTGATCGCGCTCGCCGGAGACGACTTGATGGACGGTGCGGTTGCCGAATTCCGCGCGTAAATCATTGTTGATCGTCTGCGCCAGGCGAATTTGCGCGCGCCGCTCGTCACCGCCAACGCTGACGTAATATTGCTTCACATCGAGGATGCGCCATTTGACGAATAGATCGACGCGAACGTTAATTTTCTCTTTGGTGATGAACTGTTCCGGCTCCTTGGCATCGAGAGTTTGCACACGGGCGTCGAAATATCGGACGTTTTGCACCGGCGACGGCAACTTCAAATACCAGCCGGGTTCCTTGATGACGCGAACAATTTCGCCGAGTTGAAACACGATCGCCTGCTGGCGCTGATCGACGGTGAAGAAACACAAACTACCGATGACCAAAGCAACGATCACGGTAACGACAGATGCGCTAATTTTATTCATAATGATGTCAGTTTAATTGGGCGCCAGTCGACACTAGCGCGCATCCCGTTCGCGGGAACGGAAAAGATCGCGCGCGCGCGAGGCCGGTTCCGGTGTGGGAACGGCCTCCGGTTGGCGCGGCGTGGCCTCAACTAGGGGCGCCGCGCCACTGCCCTCGCCCATTTGCATCAGCTTATCGAGTGGAAGATAGAGCAAGTTGCCCGTGCCCTTTTGATCGACCAGAACCTTAGTGGTATTAGTGAGAACTTGCTGCATCATGTCCAAGTACAGCCGCTCGCGGGTCACCACCGGCGCTTTCTGATACTCGGTCAACACCTGCTTAAAGCGGCTGGCATCGCCTTCCGCCGCGGCAATCACGCGCTGCTGATAACCATTGGCTTCCGCACTCAAACGCGCTGCCGTACCCACGGCCTTTGGCAAAATATCGTTGGCGTAAGCCTGGCCTTCGTTGATTTGCCGTTCTTTATCCTGGTTGGCCTTATTGGCGTCGTCAAACGCTTGCTGCACCTGTTCCGGCGGCTGCGCGTTTTGCATATTCACCCGGCTGATTTTGATACCCGCCTTGTAGCGATCCAAAATCGTTTGCATCAGTTTGGCGGATTGTTCCGCAATCTCGGTGCGGCCCTCGTTTAGGACGTAGTCCATTTTGTGTTTCCCAACCACTTGGCGCGTCGCCGTCTCCGCCGCTTGCCGAACTAGATCTTCGGCATTGGCTTCATAGGAACGGTTCTCAAAAAGAAATGCCTTGGGATCAATTAACAAATACTGCACCGCGAATTGAATATCGATAATGTTCAAATCGTCCGTCAACATCAAGGACTCTTCAATTATTTTCGATGACTTCGAGTTGCCGCGAAAACCGATGTCCGCCGTATGTACGGCGGAGACATTCACGACTTCTTTGGTCTCGACCGGCCATGGAAAATGCCAGCGCGGACCCGGGTCGGTCGTTTCTAAATATTTGCCGAAGCGCAAAACGATGCCTTTGCTACTGGCATCGACGATATAAAAACCGCTGGCGAGCCAAATCGCCAGCATAATGCCAGGGATCACCCACGCGCCGCCGGGCAGGGCGCGTATTGGCGAGCCGCCGCCATCGTTGCCCCCTGAACTTGGGCGACGGCCCATTAATTCAGAGACTTTTCGGTTAAAGCGGCGAAACAACTCGTCTAAGTCCGGCGGACCGGGGTTGTTTCGCTTTCCCCACTGGGGATCATTTTGGGCCATGTTGGTATTTGCGGTGACAGGTGAGAATTCTATGTGAGGGCTGCGCCGAGATTATTCAATGTGGCCTCAGCCGATGCGGAACCAGCAACCGCTTGGATTTTGCCCTGTTGTGCGATTTCCTGCAGGGCCAGCCGCAGCGCATCCAATCCAATGCCGGTTAAGGCGCTCATTTTTACCACGCGGATATTACCATATTCATCGCGCTCCAGGCCTGGCTCCAACTGCGGAACCAGGTCGATTTTGTTCCACACCATGACTTGCGGCAAATCCTGGGCGCCAATTTCCGCCAATACGTTATTGACCTCCATGATCTGATCGTCGCGGAAAGGATTGGCGGCGTCGACTACATGCAGCAATAGGTCGGCATGAATAGTCTCTTCCAGTGTTGCGCGAAACGCGGCGACCAAGGTATGCGGCAGATCGCGAATGAACCCGACCGTATCGGATATGACGGCGTGTTGGTTGTCACCGAGAAAAACCTTGCGCGTGGTGGTATCGAGTGTCGCAAAGAGTTGATTCGCAACATAGGTATTGCCGCGCACGACGCGGTTAAACAGAGTCGACTTACCGGCATTGGTATAGCCAACGATGGAGACATTGAAAACGCGGTTACGTTTTCGCGCATTGCGCTGCAAACCGCGCTGGCCCTTTAGTCGCTTGAGTTGATCCTTGAGCTTTTTGATGCGATCGCTGAGTAAACGCCGATCGATTTCCAACTGCGTCTCGCCCGGTCCGCCGCGCACGCCGATGCCGCCGCGTTGCCGTTCCAAGTGGGTCCAACCGCGGATCAAGCGCGTTGAAAGTCGCTCCATCTGCGCCAGTTCAACCTGCAACTTACCTTCAAAGCTCTTGGCGCGTAACGCAAAAATTTCCAGGATCAGGCCGGTGCGATCGATCACGCGCACGCCCACCGCCTTTTCCAAGTTTCTCTCCTGAACTGCGGTGATGTCGTGATTTAACAGGACAAATTGGGCGTCGCTCGCCTTGACGGCGAGCGCAATCTCCTCCACCTTGCCGGAACCGGCAAAAGTGGCAGGATCGGGTTTCAAACGCTTTCCGCCGATCTCATCGACCGGCTTCAGCCCAGCGCTTAACGCCAACTCACGCAGTTCGCCTAGATCCTCGTGGTGGTTGGACATCCCCATATCCAAACCCACCAGAACGGCCTTGACGCCGTTCGTGCTGTTACCGGTCATGCAACGCCGTTAAGATTCTGGGGTCTGCTCAAAAGGGATGGTAACGGGACGCGCAGGAACAACCGTCGAAATAGCGTGTTTATACACCATTTGGGTGACGGTATTTTTCAGCAGTACGACGTACTGGTCAAAAGATTCAACCTGACCTTGCAGCTTAATCCCGTTGACCAGGTAAATCGATACGGGAACATGTTCTTTGCGCAGAATGTTCAGAAACGGGTCTTGTAATAATTGCCCTTTGCCGCTCATTTTATTCTCCAAGACTGGTTTTTGGTAAAGAGGTGATACTTTAAACCAAAATCAAACGCTTTTCCATGGATTATTTTGCCGGGCATATTGGCGCGGTTAACGGCGGCGGTCGCGGTCGAAGGGGTTAGCGCCCTGACGGAATTCCACCCGCAGCGGCGTACCGCTTAATTCAAAGGCTTCGCGGAAGCGATTTTCCAGAAAACGCCGATAGGAATCGCCTATTTTATCTACCGCCGTGCCATGTATCACGATCAACGGTGGATTGCTGCCGCCCTGGTGGGCGTACTTCAGCCGTGGCCGGAAGGGGCCGTGTTGCGGTGGCTGATGCTGCTGCGTGGCGAGCGCCAATACCTTGGTTAATTTTGGCGTGGGCAACTTCGCCATGGCAGCCGCGTAGGCCTCGTCAACCGAGCGCATCACCTGCGGAATGCCCGCCCCTTGCAATGCGGAAATGAAATGTTGCCTGGCAAAGCTTAGGAAACCGAGTTTGCGCTTAACTTCCGATTTAATGCGCTCACGGCTATAGTCGTCCAGATCATCCCATTTGTTGATCGCCACCACCAACGCCCGCCCCTCTTCCAGAATAAACCCGGCGATATGGGCGTCCTGGTCACTGATTTCCTGATGGGCATCCAATACCAGGAT
>JANMJR010000210.1:0-31892 GCA_031371465.1 Pseudomonadota bacterium | reverse complement strand
GGTCTTGAACACGAGTCCCTACTTGTCCGTGGTGATAAACGGAAGATTGATGACGCTGCGCTGGGCGCCTGAGATCCGCACCCTCTTGACGTGGGAAGTCGGTGGCAACCCGAAACCGACGCCCGCGCTCAAGCAAGACCTCTTCGCCGGACACTCACTCTGTCTATGTCTTTTGGCCTATATCCATAAATCAAATTTCGGCGCACCATGCAATGAGTATCGAAGGAAATAAATTTTCGCAGGCCACGAGCTCTGGCATAAAGGAAGCCATCGCAACGCGGTACGCTTTACAGGGGCACGTTACCTGTTTTCATGTCAGCGTGCGTCGAACGGAAAGTGGACTGTCATCTCGCCGCCCGGTCGTTCCATCTGGAGGCTCAGGAGCGATAACTCGGGGCTTTGCCTACACGCGACACCGAGCAGAGCACCGAGCGGCGACCGACAGCGAATACACTGCCAACGGCCGCAATGCTTACATAAACATCCCGTAACCGGAGTGATGCACAGCGGTTCGACGAGGCCGATAGTAGCTTAGCCTTCGCAAACGACCCACGCTAGAGAGGCGTCACTGGTCCTGCCGCGTCGGACCTTTGCATTTTTCAGCGTTTTCCAGAGAGGATATACCGGATGAACTCTTACAAAAAGCTACCCCTCCTGTTGCTGATCGTGGCGATTCTGATCGCGATCTTGATATGGGGCATACACCGCAGGGGTTATTTCCTACCTGGCAGTGTCTCGGTCGCGGTCGATATAAAGATCACACCCGCCGTTCGCACCATCTCCGGATTCGACAAAGAGCCGCCTAGACCAGTCGCGGCCCTAAGCGATGGTAGAGGGACGACCATCTCGTTTGTCGAAGATGAGCTGATCTACACGACCGACGACAAAACCGCCCTAGAATCGTTTGTAAAGCGCTCTGGGGGCGCCGTAGTACGCCATCTTGTGCCGGTCGAGGCCGGTCTGCGCGCCCCAAGTCAGTATCTTGTCCGCATCGACGCAAAAAGCGCCAACACAATACAGATGGTCTCAGATCTCAAAAAACTAAATCCTGGAAGATCGGGAAAGCTGATCCTCTCCAGCGACGCGGGCCTGGCACTGGTAGCGATCGCCAGTCACGAAGCGGCGGCAGGTCAACCGATCGGGATCAATTTCGTTTTGTCCTCGACCGGCTACAGCGATAAGAATCTAACGGAAGGCATGCCTCCTGCCGGTGGGTCCACCTCGCCACCGCAGGGAGAATCGTTCAATCGGAACCCCAATACGTGGAGCTACTTTGTGCGCGGCGCCGGCACGCAGAACATTGGCGTGGGTGATGCGTGGCGTGTTCTTGATCAAGTTGGCCGGCTCAAGCCCATAGTCAAGATCGCGGTTATCGACGGAGGCTTCCTGTCGAATGACGACAATCCAGGCGACTTCACGATCGACACCAATTCGATCTGGGCGAAGGATCCAAATCGCAAGAATGAGCAGACATGCACGAGCGGGCTTGTCTGTGACTGGCATGGAACGAACGTGGTTGGGACCCTCATGGGTGTCGCCAACAACAGCTACGGCGCCGCGGGCCCCGCAGGGCCGGTGGCCACCGCCCTCGCCATTCGCAGCAGCGGAGATGTCTTCAACTATCTGGGAAGTTTCATTGCCGCGAGGATGAGCAATGCACGGATTGTGAATATGAGTTTTAGCGGCGGCGTGCCATTCCTTCTTTCCTGGGCGGTCTTGCCGGTCGATGCGTTGACGGTCCTCATGCATGGCACGGGGCAGATGCTGTTTGCGTCAGCAGGAAACGACGGTCTTGACGTTGACGGAGAAGATTGTGCCTGGCCATTCGACTGGCCTTGCTGGGAGCGCGTCTGGTACGTTCCTTGTGAAAATGGCGGCGTCACGTGCATCGGGGCTCTGACTCGTAACTCCGATCAGAAATTGCCTTCATCCAACTACGGCAGCGATACCGTTGCCCTCTTCGGCCCCGGCTCCGTCTGGGTCGGGCCCGATCTACAATACCAGGATGTCCATGGCTTCTCCGCCACGAGTGCGGCATCGCCATTCGTTGCGGGGGTTGCCGCGTTGGTCGTTGCAGCCAATCCGACATTGACCAACAATGACGTGGAGAAGATCCTCATCGATACTGCGAATCCCAGTAAAGACGGACTGGTCCGCCGTTACGTCAACGCGTATGCCGCCGTGATCAAAGCGCTTGGCGGGACGCCTCCCGAAATCACAATCGCGGTAGACGCCGCACAGCAGTTTGGAGCGTGCGAGACGCTGTATAACTTCACCGCGGCAACGACTGATCCGGACAATGGCCCGCCAACGGTCAAATGGACCAGTAGCCTCCAAAACCCGCTGGGCGCCGGTAATTCGTTTTCACGTACGCTTTCTCCCGGAACACATAGGATCACCGCGACTGCAACCGACGGCATCGGTCTTAGTACCCAGTCCAACGAGGTCGTTCTCACTGCCGGGGGAGCGGCGCTGGCGAAAAAGCCGACGATAGACATCATCTCCCTCGCGAACCACCAAAAATTTTCGGCCAATCAGGACATCACCTTTGAAGCCGGAGGCCTGGACCCCAACAAGGCCCTCGGCGGGCTGGTTTCCGCAAACGTTCGGTGGTCGGACCTGAATGCGGGAGAGATCGGAACCGGACAGCGTCTGATCCGCAGGCTAAGTGTCGGCTCGCACTTCATCATCGTCAATTACACCGGAGTCTGTGGCGGCACTGCGGATCAAATGCGGCTGATCGAAGTCACCCCGGCCGTGGCTGATGCTCCGCCCAACATGCAGATCACCACGCCGAGCAGGAACGATATCGTGATTCGGGTTGATCCCGGATCGGGCGAGGCATGTCTTCGGGTAGCAGGGTTCGGGTTCGATGAAGAGGACCAGGACTTCGCAGCAATCGATTTCTGGGAGACCAATCGCAGTGACCTGCAGCTCAAGGCGCTCTCCTTCGATCAAAATACGACCGTCTGTCTCAAGAAAGTTCCAAGCGACGGCTCTACCGTGCATCAAATCCGGCTTAGAGGCAGAGACAAAAAGGGAAACCTCGGTTTCTCCGCTCCGCTAAAAGTGACTGTACTTCCGACCGTGAATTGACGCGGTCGATATTACCGAACGAAAGACGTCGGCGATGGCGCACCGATTATGGCCGGCACTGGATGCGACGGCGCGTGAAAACAATTAGATTTTCGAAACACCGGGGAGCGGGCGTTTGGCAATGAGTGCTTAAAAAATCAAACCATGTCGGCTTATGATCCTTGTTCGCCGCCGCGCTGTAATTGGCATTGCCTGCTTGGCTGCGTAAGAATTTGCTGGCAATGGCCCTAGGCCAGCGGCTAGCCTCGGGCTACCCCGTATCTAGCTTCCGGCTGGCCTTTACAATCGTCAGCCCGTGATCATTGACGAGCTTGATGGCTTCGCGTTTAAATTCTTCTTAAAGCAACATCAACTTGCTCGTCCTGAAAATCGAGCCTCGCTCAATATCGTTTGTTTGGGTTTTTCCCTCACCCAAGCCGCGGCTACGCGACTACATTTCCATTGGCAAAGTGGGATCCGGCGCCCATTCTGATAACGATGCATCGTAAAGCTGCACATTCTTGTGACCCAACATGGTGAGCAACATCGTCGCGCTCGATGCCGCAATCCCGCCGCCGCAATAGGTGATCACGCGCGGCATGGCCAAGGCCTCGGCAAACTGCGCCCGCAATTCGTCTACGGTTTTAAATTCGTTATTGGCGTCAACCACATTCACGGCGGCGATATTGAGGCTGCCCTTGATGTGTCCCGAACGACCATAGACGGCGCCGCCTTTGCCGGCGTGTTGATCGGGCCGCAACGCGTTGAGTGTGCAAACATCACTGGCGCCGATGGCCGCGAGCACGTCTTCTTTGCCGACCACATGGCCGCTGCGATACTTCGGCGTAAACGCTGCCGGCTTGGAGAGCCGCTCTGCGCCTTGTTCTACAGGCCGTCCTTCGCGTGACCACTTCTGAAATCCACCATTCAACACGGCCGCATTATCGTGCCCGAATACACGCAGCATCCACCACAACCGCGTTGCCCACCAATGATTCGCCGTGGCATAGAGAATGACTTTGGTGTCATCGCCGACGCCGAGCTTACCGATTGCCTCGGCAAAAAATCCCTTTGACGGCAGCATGAAATGTAAGCGATGATTTTTGTCGGAAAGCTGGTTATCGATGTCGGCGAATCCCGCGCCGGGGATATGCCCTTTCTCATAATCCGCGCGACCGGAAACGACATCGTACGGACCGTCTTGGGTTGGCGGCATGAGATGCGTCGTGCAATCGAGCACGCGCACAGTCGGATCATTTAAGTGATCGGCAAGCCAACTCGTTTCAACGATGAATTCCGGATGAATAAAATTATTTCCCATTTCCTCTCCTCACGTCATCCTGAACGAAGTGAAGGATCTGCTTCTGTATTTTCACGGCTTTGAAAAAGCAGATCCTTCACTTCGTTCAGGATGACATTTGCGTTATTTTCAAAACCTGGCAAATATAGTAACAGGACATCGCGTCGAGTAAAAATTCGACGCGCCCATGCTACTATTCGGCAACATTCGATCTGGAGAAAATTACCAATGAATCGCCCCAGTCAAGCCACGATTCAGGCATTTCGCGACGTTGCAGAATGCTATAGCGCGTCCTGTGTTTTTGCCGATGTGCAAAGCCGCGGCAACGTCATGCATAGCGGCATCAAACCTATTTTTCCCGGCAAGCTGGTCGGCGTCGCGCTGCCGGTGCGCCTGTCGGCGGGCGATCTGCAAGATCCACTCGCGGCACTGGAAATCGCGCAACCGGGCGATGTGATCGTCGTCGATGCATTCGGCGAAACCGAAACATCGGTGTGGGGTGGGTTGATGGGCGCGCTGTGCATGCAGCGCGGCGTAGCCGGTGCAATCATTGACGGCGCCGGGCGTGACATTGACGAACTGCGCGATCTCAAATTTCAAATCTACACCCGCGCGATAACTGCACGTGGTACGCACACAATGTTTTCCGGACGTAAAAGCGATGTCGCGGTCAACGTGCCGATCACTTGCGGCGGTGTGATTGTCGAGCCGGGCGATATTATTGTTGCGGATGAAATTGGTGTCACCGTCGTGCCGAATGCAAAGCTCGATGAAGTGCTCCAACTCGCGCGCCAGCAATCGGAGCGCGAAGAATTTACGCGGCGGGAAATCGCGAAGGGCAAAACCGTCGAACAATTGCTTGCGGAGTTTGGACGTATCTAACCCGGACGCCTTCCCCTCGACGGGAAGGAAACCCGCGATTGCAACGTATTAACTCATCGCATATGAGCAACATCGACAAGACGGATCCGGCGCTCATTGCCCTCGACTGGGGCACGACTTCACTACGCGCCTACGTGCTAAACAATACCGGCAACGTGCTGGAGAAAAAATCGGCGCCTCTTGGCATTCTCAAGATCCGCGATAATAACTTCGACGCCGCATTCAAGGAAGTCTGCGGCTCTTGGCTAAACAATGGCCTCGGCGCCGCTCCAGTATTGGCGTCTGGCATGATCGGCAGCCGCCAGGGATGGCTCGAGGCACCCTATGTGCCGTGCCCGGCAAGCATCGATCAACTGGCGCAGAAATTTGTTTCGCTGACCACTAAAGAGGGTCGACGCGTTGCCATTGTCCCCGGCGTTAGCACCGAGAATTCTGGCGCTGTGCCCGATGTCATCCGCGGCGAAGAAACGCAAATCATCGGCGCGCTCACGTCCACACCAATGCAATCGCTGTTTGTTTTGCCTGGAACCCATAGCAAATGGGTCAGCGTGGAAAAAAATCAAATCACGCGATTTGCGACCTTCATGACCGGCGAAGTATTTGCCGTGCTGTGCGAACACAGCATTCTTGGCCACACCATGAAGGGGATCGCGGATGATGTCGAGTGCTTCAAACAAGGTTATGACTACGCCATGAACGAGAAGGTAAATCACGCGGGACTATTGCAACAATTGTTTAGCGCACGCACCCTTGCCCTATTCGATCGCCTTCCCGCGGAAGGACTCCACGCTTACCTTTCCGGCTTATTGATTGGATACGAAATCCGCGGCGCGCTAGAAGCATTTGACCATTCGAGTGGCGTTACTATCATCGCCGAACCCGTTTTGGCGAAGCGCTATCAACGCGCCTTGGGTTACGCGGGAATAGGCGCCACGGTTGCCGAGGAGAATGTCACGGCGCTGGGATTATTTCGGCTTGCGCGGGCAGCGGGACTATTGCAGTAAAAACCGACATCAAACACCATGTCATCACTGCGTTCAGGATAACAACTGGAAATAATTAATGGCCACGCTAAACCAATACCTTACCCGGCTCCCTTTCGTCGCCATTCTGCGAGGAATCACGCCCGAGGAATCTGTCTCCGTCGCGGAAGTGTTGCACGAGCGCGGCTTTCGCATTATAGAAGTTCCGCTGAATTCACCCAAGCCCTTGGACAGCATTGCCGCGATTGCCAAGCGCTTTGGCGATGATTCGCTAATCGGCGCGGGCACCGTAATGAGTGCTGATGATGTCACGCGCGTTCAGGACGCGGGCGGTCAGCTCATCGTCATGCCCCACAGCGATGTCGCGGTTATTCATGCGGCGAAGCGACTGAATATGATTTGCACGCCCGGCATCGCAACGCCGACAGAAGGATTCTCGGCACTGGCTGCGGGCGCCGATGGACTCAAACTTTTCCCGGCTGAAATGTTAGCAGCCAACGTGGTGAAGGCAATGCGCGCGGTATTCCCCAAAGAAACGATCATGATTCCGGTCGGCGGCATCGCACCTGGCACGATGGCCGGTTTCTGGACCGCCGGTGTGACTGGCTTTGGTTTGGGATCTGCACTGTATCGCCCCGGCATGACGCTCGCCGATGTGCGCGACAATGCGACGACGTTTGTACGCGAAATAAACTCATTGCCGCGACGTTAACCTCAAATCGGCATTGCCAGAAGGCGCATGGCCCTAGGCCAGCCCCTGGCCCTATGGCCTTAGGCCACCTCGGGCCAGCCCCCGGATAGTGGCTTTCCAACGCATCCATTTGGAACGGTACGCTAGTATTGCCTTCCAGTGCCAATACGGTTCAGCGAATATGCCCATACAACACGATCGGACTTGTATGCCAGCGCGCGTGATAGCGCATAATGCCCGGAGTTTTCACTTAACCTGCCGTTCAGCTCTGCGCATCCCTGTTGAAACGATTAATAACCACCACCCATGAACATCGAGACGATGCAACGCGCCGAACCCGCTCCCCATATTAATATCGCCTTTGCGGTGGCGCGCGCCTTGTTGGATGGTTTCAACAAACACTATCGAATTTTTCAGGAAACGAGCACCGCGGCGAAGTCACGTTTTGACCAGGGCGATTGGGCGATTGGCCAACAAGCCAACCGCGACCGGATCTTATTTTACGATCAACGGGTGAAGGAATCCGTCGAATATCTGGAAACAGCGTTTCATGCCGGGTCGTTGGGCGCCGAGTGGCAACGCATCAAGCTGGACTATATCGGACTACTGACTAATCACAAGCAGCCGGAACTCGCCGAAAGTTTCTTCAATTCCGTTTGTTGCAGCATTTTGCATCGTACTTATTTTCATAACGACTACATCTTCGTACGCCCGGCCCTATCGACCGAGCACATGGATTCGGATCCCCCCGCTTATCGTTGTTACTACCCGCGCAAAGTTGGGCTGCGCCGCGCCCTCGAGCAGATCTTCGCGGATCTCGCGTTGCGGCGACCGTTCGCCCATCTGAAGCGCGATCTGCGCGACGTGCTACATGCCTGGCGGCGGCAGTTACCGCGGCCATTTAATTTAGAAGCGAACAATCAGATTCAAGTATTGAGTTCGCTGTTTTATCGCAACAAGGGCGCTTATCTGGTCGGAAAAATCATCAACGGCAATCACGAATCGCCGTTCGCCATACCGATTCTGCACAATCAAAACGGCCTGCTGTATCTTGATACCGTTCTGCTTAGCCGTTACCACTTGGATATTTTGTTCAGTTCCTATCGCGCGTATTTCATGGTCGATATGGAAGTGCCGTCCGCCTTTGTGGAATTTTTGCAGAGCATGTTGCCGAATCGGCCGAAGTGGGAGCTCTACACTATTCTCGGTTTGCAAAAACACGGCAAGACGCTTTTCTACCGCGATTTCTTGCACCACCTGAAGCATTCCAGCGACGATTTCATCATCGCGCCCGGCATCAAGGGCTTGGTGATGCTGGTGTTTACCCTGCCGTCTTATCCCTACGTGTTCAAAGTGATTCGTGACGTCGTCGCACCGCCGAAGGACACCAACCGCGATCTGGTCAAGGCTAAATACTTGATGGTGAAATTGCATGACCGCGTCGGACGCATGGCGGATACATTGGAATATTCCGACGTCGCGTTTCCGAAGGAAAGATTCACCACTGAGCTCTTGGATGAGTTGCACAAACTCGTCCCTTCGCAACTCGAGGAGGACAGCGGCAATTTGATTATTAAACATCTTTATATCGAACGACGCATGATACCGCTGAACATTCACCTGGATCAGGCAAACGATAAGGAGCGCGATCATGCCATGCTCGAATACGGCCGTGCGCTGAAGCAACTCGCCGCTGCGAATATTTTCGCCGGTGATTTGTTGTACAAAAATTTTGGCGTCACACGCTACGGCCGCGTCGTGTTCTATGATTACGACGAGATCGATTATCTGACTAATTGCAACTTCCGCCGCATTCCCGCGCCGCGTAACGACGAAGATGAAATGGCCGCCGAACCGTGGTATCCGGTGGCGCCGAACGATATTTTTCCGGAAGAATTTGCACCGTTCTTGCTAACCGATCCCAAAGTACGTGATCGATTCATGGCTCACCATGCCGACCTGTTGGATGCAGATTATTGGAAAGCCACGCAAGACCGTATTTCGGCGGGACATGTCGAAGATATTTTTCCCTATCCTGAATCGATTCGATTTTCCAATGCTCGACTTGCGCCACCGAATGGAAATGACTAACCGTCGCCATGGGATCTCAAGCCCCAAATCTCTGGGAAAACATCCATTCATGTGGTATGGTTCTATTTCCAAACATGGACATTCACGGAGGATAGTCATGAATCGTAGTTTTTTCCGTCTCGTTGCACGCTTCTTAATTGTTTCGTTGTTCGCACTGCACTTACCCATGAGCAGCGCCAATGCCGCTATGATTGGAACTGAAAATGCCATAGACCAAACGCTCACCGCGCAAAACCGTGACAAGGTTGAGGCATTTATGACCCGCACCGACGTGCGGGATCAATTACAAAAGTTGGGCGTGAACGCCGATGATGCGACATCGCGCGTCGCCTCCATGACGGATCAGGAAATAAATAAGGTCGCCGGCAAGATCGATGAACTCCCTGCCGCAGGTAGCGGCGCCGGTACCGTGCTCATCGTGTTACTGGTCGTGTTCATCGTTTTGGTCATCACTGATATTTTGGGGTGGACGAAAATTTTCCCGTGGTCGATTAGTCCGCGCGAGTAAGCGTTTGATTCGCTCTAAACTACAACGCGCCCGCAACCTTGCGGGCGTGTTGCTTTTTGGGATGATCGTTTCCGGCTGCGCGACGCTCGAAAGCCGGGGCCTGCTAAAGAATCCGCCGGCCGCTCTTCCAGCACAGGCGGAACTTCTCGACGTGCCTTTTTTCCCGCAAGAAGACTATCAGTGCGGTCCGGCCGCGCTGGCGACCGTGCTGCGTGCCAAAGGTGTAGATATCCGGCCGGAAGACTTGGTGAAACAAGTTTTCCTACCGAGTCGTCAAGGCTCACTTCAAGTTGAAATGCGCAGTGCGACACGCCGGCACGGCATGCTCGCGGTGACCATGTCCGGTCGAATCAAGGATCTACTCACCGAAGTAGCGAACGGGAATCCGGTTCTCGTGCTGCAAAACCTCGGACTCAACTGGTATCCGGTTTGGCACTATGCCGTGGTAGTCGGCTACGATTTACCGCAACGAATACTTATCTTGCGTTCCGGAAAAGAACCGCGCCAGATCTTACCTTTGACAACATTCGAACACACGTGGAAGCGCAGCAATTATTGGGCAATTGTCGTCGTGCCGCCCAACGAAGTGCCGAAGACCGCCACGCGCGAAAGTTTTTTTGCCGGCGCCCTGGAAATGGAAAAAATCCATCAGCCCGCGTTCGCGGAAACGGCATACACGGCGGCGTTGCAGCGCTGGCCCAATGACTTGGCCGCGCTGATCGGCCTCGGCAATTCGCGCTATGCCTTGCGCAATCTGCCCGGCTCGGAGCAAGCGTTTCGCCAGGCCGCGGAGCAGCATCCACAATCCATTATCGGCTGGAATAATCTGGCCGAAGTATTAGCCGAACTCAATCGTTTGCCGGAAGCGCTTGCTGCGGCTGAACGCGGCGCCAGCTTAGAAGGACCGAATCAAGCCGCGGCGCAGGAGACGCTGGCGGGCATCCGCAAGAAGGTAGAGGCTCAGGGCAAGTGAGGTTATTTTAGGCGTTGATAGAGGCGGAACAGCTCAACCTTATCGCCTGGCCTTGCGCCTTCCCACATCATTCGCCACTCAGTCTGATCTTCTGCGGTAGGCGTGCTTTTCACGCTTTGCGTCAACAGGTAAGCACAATCATTCGTGGCAAAACGTTCCAATCTATGGGTGCGCAGGCCGGCGAAATAATCCAAGACTGCGCGCTGCGACTCACCCAGCCCTCGACTCGCTATGCAATCGACGGAATTCGGTAAGGCGCGTTTAAGTGACGCGACCATGGCACGGTAACTTTTGCCCTCGTCAACAAACGGTAACCATAGGGTCATGAGCAGCATCCAAAACATGGTAATGCCCGCGGTCCAATTGACGATGGCGCGCCGATTCGATTGACGTGCACGGGTAATCGAAATCAGCCATAGGACGCTCAACACGAGCGCCAGTACAAACGAGACAACGCGAAATTCGAGCCGATAGCCCGGCAAATAGGTCTGCAAATAGTGCACGATCGATTCAGGAAAACCAAATAACAAAGCGAACCATCCGAGCCACAGCCCGCCCGCCAGCAGGCCGAATGTCATCATGCCAAACCAATCCAAGGCGCTTGCAGTGCCGCGCCGCAGCTCATCGATGCGGCTGGCGCAAATCAAGCTTAGCGGTAACAAAATCGGCAAGGCATTCACTTCGCTCGCATTGCCGGTTAAACAAATGATGCTGAACGCACCGAGTAAAGCGCCGACCAGAAGCTGAATTTTTGGATCGCGCAGAAGCTGTCGCCGGCCATACCAGAACGCAACGGCCACCAGCGGCAATGCCGGCCAGCCGTACCAGGGCAATACGCCAACGTAGTAACTGACGCGACCCAACGTCACCGCGGAAAAGGCATCAACAAAATCCGCTAAATCATGCAACCAAAGCCATTCCATCGCGATCTGCGGCGAGCTTGCAAAGAGGCTAAGTGGCCACCACAGCACCCACGGTAACGCCGCCAGCAACGCCACGCCCACTGCAACTGCGAAAGCGCGCGTGCGCCAGGCGCGAAACACTAAGCACGGGCCGAGCATCATTGCCAGCGCCAGCGCGGCCGCGGCCGACCCTTTAGCGAGGAAGGCGATGCCGATTCCAGTCCCCATCAACAGCCCAGCGACGATTGGCTTGCTGCCGATCCACGCCAGACCGTAGACCATCAGTGCGGTCGCGGCAATAACCGCCGTTTCGGCCGACATCATGTGAGCGGTAATCAAAAGCCCGAACGAACCGATAAAAATTAACGCCGTCACACGACCGAAGCGTGGCCCAAACAGTTTTGCCCCCGCCATGGTGGCGAGCAAGATGGCAAACGCCATATAGAATCCGCTGGCGAGGCGGGCGCCGTCGTGCAACGGCATGAAGGAGGAAAAAATCTTGCCGAAGAATGCCGCGGTCCAGTAATACAGAGGGGGCTTGTCAAGATACGGCTCACCCGCCAGCATGGGAATCAGCCAGTCGCCGCTTTGCAGCATTCCATAGACCACACCCAATGTCTGTGCTTCTTGTGGTTTCCACGGATCATGTCCGACCAAGCCAGGCAGCAACCAACACAGTACCACCAGTAAAAATAGCGCTGTCTTGGCGGGCGTTGCAGTCCCGTCAAATTCCAGCGCGAAATGGAGGGATTTAGGCTTGTTAGCCGCCAAGTCGGTCAAATGAAAGTCCTGCCGATTTCGTGCTCCGATACGCCCGCCACTTCAGTGTCCAAATTCAGATAAGCAAGAATGCCGCGGGTCACGTAAATGTAACCGCCGGGAAGGGCGAGCGCATTGATTTTCTGGCTATCGACAACGCTGAACTGGTATTTGAGATTGCCGCTAACCGGATTTTTTGCACAAGTTGCGACGCCGAACAGCGTGACTACGGCGAGCGCGGCAACGCCGAAGCGATGTGCTACTAGTTTATTGATTTTCATTCAGCGCGCCTCCGTCTTCGCAAAGCAAAAAGGGCAGCCGAAGCTGCCCTTTCAGTGTATCAATAACCGCTCACTTGAGCGCGTATTTCTGACGGAATTTCTCGACCCGACCGGCGGTATCGACGATTTTCTGCTTACCCGTATAAAACGGGTGACACATGGAACAAACCTCCACGGTCAAATCCTTGGTCATGGTGGAACTGGTCTTGAACGTGTTGCCGCAACTGCAGGCCACGTTAATCTCTTTATAGTCGGGGTGAATGCCGGTTTTCATATTTAGTCCTTTAATAATCAAATGTTACGGCGGGTGTGGTCGTAACGAAGCCGAGTATTATCGCTCAAAATGGCAATTCCCTCAAGCGGTTGTATCGGGCCGCTGGCGGGCGGCGTCCACACACGCCAGCAAGGTCTCTTGATTGCCGATCTGATTGGCAAGCAGAAACACCAGCCGCGCGTTCAGGTCAGCGCTATCCGCCGCGCTCAGGCCTTCGTGCGCATTGACCAAGGCTTCGTAGAAGCCGTCAGGATCGGGAATATTCGGTTCGATATTCATTGCGGTTTTCCAGTTTTTCCCAAGGCTTGATTCAGCGCACGGCGGATACGTGGCAGCGTCGGCGAATCCACTCTGGCGGCAAGATGCATATCGGGTCGAATCAAACAAACACAATCGGCGCTAACCCCAAGCGCTTGCTTCAGTTTGCCGCCGCGGTCAGCCAGCGTCGGCACGCCAACGCCGAATTCGGAATAAACGACAAGCCGCAGTAACGGCTCCTCGCGTTGCAGTTGTTGCAGCACTCGCACATCGCTTGCCGACAAGCCGCGGGCGCTGAACCAAAGTGCGAGAAAGCAATTTTGATCCTCAAATAAATCGAGCAGCGTCGCCGTTGCACCGTTAACCAGGGTCAACGGGACATTCGGCACGCTGGCGCCGCCGTTAGTGGTCAGCGGCGAGGCCGCGTAATTATAGGCAATCGACATACGTCCGGTATTCACCAGCGGCCGCGCAAATGCGTAGTCGCGGGCAAGGCGAATGACCGCGTCGCGCAAAATGTGCTCGGCCTTGGATTGCGGCGAAAGAAATCGCGTGGTGCGCGATGTCGTCTTGATGTTGTGGACCGCAGCCGGGTGGCGCTCGGCTTGATAGGAATCCATCAGACCTTCAGGCGCGTCGCCATTGAGCACCAACGCGAGTTTCCAGGATAAATTTTCCGCATCCTGAATGCCGCTATTACCGCCACGGCCCCCAAAGGGACTCATCACATGGGCCGCATCGCCGAGAAAAAAAACTCGCGCGCAACGCATGCTCTCGAGAATCTGTGTACGGTAGGCGTAAGGTCCCACCCAAACCAATTCGAATTCGCGATCTTCGCCCAATTGTTGGCGCAAGCGCGAACGTACCACGCCCTCGTTGCTCACCGCATCCGGGTCGGCGTTGGCATCCATTTGATAGTCGAGCCGCCACACCCCGTCACCCATGGGCAGCTGCCACACGGCGCGATTCTCATTGAACGGCGCCTCGATCCAAGTCCAGCGCTCCAGCGGTGCGTCGAGCTTGAAGCGAATATCGGAAATGCACCAACGGTCCTGGCCACGGGCTGAATGCACCGGCAACTTGAGCCCTTCGCGAATCGGGCTGTTTACCCCGCTGGCGTCGAGCACCCAATCGGCCTCGATGGAATAGCGCCCGGCCGGCGTTTCCACTTCGAGTCGGACGAAACCATCGCACTGTTCGACGCCGATCACCTTGTTGTTCCAGCGCAGATCCGTTAGCCCGAGTTCGGCGATACGATCGACGCAAAACCATTCGATGTAGAACTGTTGAATATTGATAAAGGGCGGCTGCTTGGACACGCTGGTGGATGCCAGATCGAACGAATACACCACATCCTTATCGGCGAGCGTTTTGCCGTGCGACCACTCGACGCCCTTAGCTTTGACCCGATCATAAATGCCGAGCCGCTGAAAAATTTCGAGACTCTTTTGTGCATAGGTGATGCCTCGGGACGCCAGCCCCCGCACACCGACGGTGTTGTCGTCGTCGAGCAATACGGTGCGGATTCCACGCACCGCAAGATCACATGCGACTGCCAGCCCGGCGAGACCGCCGCCGACAATCAGCACGGGATACCGCGGTTGTGTTCCGTTCGATAATTCCGCCGGAACACGAAACGGATACTCGGGCAATCGATAGCCGGAGCCTTGATAGTTTTCTGCCATGATGAACGCGTAAGCGTTACGCTCTAAATCGGGTTGCGGCGAATTGTATCACTGCCACCCGGTGATTTTTCGCAGCAATTTTTCAGCCGCCGATGAAACAGAATTTCCACGCCAAGCGATATGCTGATCGGGGCGCATCAATACCAGATCAAAGCCATAGACATCGCGGACCTCAGCGTGCTCGATCGCGACAATATCTAGCGGCAGGCCATGCCGACAAGCCGCATTGCGAAGTGCTGCGACTGACGTTGCGGCGCCACCTAATCTAAACAAAGTGAATTTTCCTGCTACGCGATCCAACGTGGAAATCTGCCGCTCAAGCCACAAATGCGGCATGCGCGAACCGGGCGTAGCCGACGCTGAATAGCGATTCGGATCATCCGTGGGCGATGCGCCGTCATAGGCAATAATTTCGGAATCAGCGTAGCGCACACCCAGTTGCAGTCCGGGACAATCGAACTCCAGCCGCGCATGCTCCAGGCACAACTTGCCCAAGGCTTGGCGCGCGGCCGCGCCCTCCGTCGACGCATCTTCGATACAATCGGCCACCGTGATCTTGCCTATGTTATCCGACAAGCGCGCGGCAAATTCGGTGTTGCGAATGGCGATCGGCAGGCGCTCTTGTTCGTAGCTGGTCAACAGCGCCGGCCCAGCCCAACCTTGCACGCAGGCGGCGAGTTTCCATGCGAGATTCGCAACATCGTCGATCGCGGTGTTGTAACCAAAACCGCCGGTTGGCGTGAATAGATGAGCCGCGTCGCCGGCGATAAATGTCCGGCCCATGCCATAGCGCGCCGCCACCAAGCTGTAACCGGCGGTCCACGGTTTGCTCGCGATAATCTCGATCGGCGTATCAATGCCCACTGCGGCGCGCACAAAACCACGCACCCGGTCATCGGTCAGTTCGGCGCCCGGCGCGACTTGTGAAAACATGAAGAATTCATCGCGGCCGTTGGCGCTGATCAGCACCGCGCGGCGGGTCGGGTTGAAGGTCCAATACATGGTGGCAGGTGATCCTTTTGCCAAGGCATAAAGTTCCCGCGCTCGAAAATGGGTCGAGAGCATCTGTCCTCCCATGAATTCGCGCTCTACCCCACCTTCACCTCGGTAGCGGATACCCAGGCTACGCCGCACGAGCCCGCGCGGCCCATCACAACCAATCACAAACTTTGAATGCAGAACTTTGATTGCGCCGGTACTAATGTCTTCGACCTTGATCTGGACAACATCGCCTAGATCTTCAACAACGGTTACACGCCAACCGTAGCGCAGCGAAATTCCGGGCATGGCCGCTGCATGATCATAGAGAAATTGCTCGACACGAACTTGTTGCATGCGCTGCGGCAGCTCGGGCGTGAACCAGGAACCGGGCGCGGCATCGTCACGCGTTAGGCTGTCCATGCCTGCTAGGCGTAAACGCGCTAACTCATACTGCACCAGACGAGTGAAATAAGCCGTCTCATGGGGAAAGCCGATACGCCTGATTCCCTGAACAATGCCTAGCCTACGAAAGTGTTCCAGCGTTCGGGCGCCGTTGGCGCTGGCTTTTGGAAAGGCCGAGGTGGTTGAATTTTGCTCGAATACGGCGCAGGCAACGCCTTTTTTTCCGAGTTCGATCGCCAGCGCCAAACCGGTGGGTCCGCCACCCACGATTACGACCGGAAAATCGATTGCTGCTTTAGGATGTGAGGCCATGGAAAACTAGTATTGTTACCGCGTTTCATGGTATCAAAAAAAGAGAAAGCCGCACTGGAGCTGTGCGGCTTCTGGTCCCATGGCCAAGAGGCTTAGCCAGCTTGCCTTACAGCACGGCATGGCCTGCGAGCCAGTGGCCCGAGGCCACCTAGTATCCACGGGCCTTTTGGCACAGCCTTTTACAAATCCCTAGGCAACTTCGCGCTGATTTGCAAGCGCCAGATCTTCCAGCTTTGCAAAATGCTGGTCGACGAATTGCTGAAAGCCCGCCAGTAGCGCCGGCGTGACAAGCCGGTTAACTTCTCGCGACAGATTCAGAAACGAGATGTGTGGTCGATGATCGCTTCCCACGGGCGCATCGCCGATCATCGGCGTGTGATCTAACATGTAGATGGACATTTCGTAGTAGTCCATCTCCCGCTCGGGTTGCGGGCCTTCGTAAAATACGCAGAGCAATGGGGTTTCACGATGGGCATGGCGACGGTAGTCGCGCAAATTGAAATACAGTTTCGCGCCATTCTGGAGTTCGACGCGCGTCACATGCTCATCGGATTGAACGTGAAATTTCATTTTTTCTTGGCCTCATGGTAGATGTAGTCCTCCTTGTGCATTAGAAATTTTGATGCTTTCAACTGCAACGAAAGGCTACCTTAGTGGTAGCCCAATGATGCGGCTACGATTGTTAACATTTGTAAATTAGCAGAAGGCCAAGAACTTACTAGGAAGGCTTTGAAGGGGAGCAAAACCGCGTTACGGCCGATTGAATGCCGCGCGCAGTTCGCCGACGATCCCGCGCCGAAAGGCCAGCACGCAAAGGACGAAAATCACGCCCATGATGACCGTGACCCAGGAACCATAACTCGCGAGATAATTTTGCAGAGTGACGACGACAATCGCCCCAACGACCGGTCCGAGAATGGTGCCTAGCCCGCCAAGAAGCGTCATCAACACCACTTCACCCGACGCTTGCCAGGTGACATCCGTAAGCGAAGCGAGATGAAGCGCCAGTGTTTTCGTCGAGCCGGCCATGCCGGCAAGGCCCGCGGAAATCACGAATACGAGCAATTTATATTTATCGACATCGTAACCCAAGGAGATCGCGCGCGGTTCGTTTTCCCGAATCGATTTAAGGATCTGGCCGAAGGGCGAATGAATAGTGCGATACACCAACCAAAAACCGAACAGAAAAATACTCAGCACGACATAATAAAAAACCAGATCGTTTTCCAGATCGATCAAACCGAGCAATTTGCCGCGCGGAATGCCCTGAATACCATCTTCGCCACCGGTAAATGGCGCCTGCAAATAGATGAAGAAAATAAGCTGGGATAGCGCCAAGGTAATCATGGAAAAATAGATTCCCTGACGACGAATCGCGAGACTGCCGACGAGGTACCCCACGGCAGCCGCCGCGAGCGTGCCGGCGAGGATGGAGAGTTCAAACGGCAAATCCATTGACTTGATCGCGTAGCCGGCGATGTAACCGCCGGTGCCGAGGAAAGCCGCGTGGCCGAACGACAGTAATCCGGTAAAGCCAATGAGTAAATTAAACGCACAGGCAAATAGCGCGAAGCACAATGCCTTCATCAAAAACACAGGATAGGCGCCAACCAAGGGCGCGACAATCGCTAATCCGAGCAATACCAAATACAGAATTTTTACGTTCGTCTTCATCGACGTTATTTCTCTCGCCCGAACAGCCCGGCGGGTCGCAGGACAAGCACGATGGCCATGATCAAGAAGACAACAATAGCCGAAGCTTCCGGCCACACGACTTTGGTCAGTCCCTCGATGACACCTAAGCCCAGCCCGGTCAAAATCGACCCCAGGATCGAGCCCATGCCACCGATCACCACGACGGCGAAGACGACGATAATGATGTTCGAGCCCATCAATGGGCTGACTTGATAAATCGGCGCCGCGAGTACACCGGCGAATCCCGCCAATGCCACGCCGAAGCCATAGGTTAAGGTCACCATGCGTGGCACGTTGATGCCGAAGGCCTGCGTCAATTGCGGGTTCTCAGTGCCCGCGCGCAGATAGGCGCCTAAGCGCGTGCGCTCGATCACGTACCACGTGGCGAAGCAGACCGTGAGCGAGGCCACGATCACCCAAGCACGATACTTCGGCAAGATCATAAAGCCCAAGTCAAACGCGCCGGAAAATACCTCCGGCCCGCTGTAAGGCAAGCCGGACGCACCATAAAAATTTCGGAACAGACCCTCAATAATCAACGCCAGCCCGAAAGTTAACAATAGGCCGTACAAATGATCGAGCTTATACAGCCAGCGCAGCATGGTCTTCTCGACAATAATGCCGAACAGCCCGACCACCAGCGGCGCCAGTAGTAACGCCGCCCAATAATTAATACCGAAATAATTCAACCCCATCCACGCCGCGAACGCCCCCATCATGTAGACCGCGCCGTGGCTGAAGTTGATGATATTCAACATGCCGAAAATCACCGCCAGGCCGAGGCTCAGAATGGCGTAAAAGGACCCGTTGACGAGTCCGATCATGACTTGGCTGAGGATGGCTTGCACGGGGATTCAGACCGATGGCGTCAGTAGCGAAACTACTTCTTAACCAGCGCACACTCGCTGTCTTTAAGCGAACGGAACGCTTGGTCGCCGGGAATCGTTTGCACAATTTTCAAATTATCCCAACGGCCTTTGGATTCGCTGGGCTTTTTTACCTGGGCGAGATACATGTCATGCACCATGCGGCCGTCTTCGCGAAGCTTGCCGTTCTTGGCGAAAAAATCGTTGATCGGTGTTTCACGCATTTTTTTCATGACCGTATCGGGATCATCCGTTCCCGCGGAGGCGATCGCCTTCAAATAATGGCTTACTTGCGAATACACGCCCGCTTGGACCATGGTCGGCATCTTGCCTTTGTGGCGCTCGCCAAAACGTTTAGCCCATTTGCGGGAATCGTCATTCATGTCCCAGTAGAAACCCGTGGTCAAATACATGCCTTGCGCGATTTGCAGGCCGATGCTGTCAATATCCGTGTCAAAAACCAACAGGCCGGCAAGTTGCTGACCGCCCTTGGTGATGCCGAATTCGTTCGCTTGTTTGACCGAATTAATCGTATCGCCACCCGCGTTCGCCAGGCCAATCACTTTCGCTTTCGACGCCTGCGCTTGCAGCAAATATCCGGAGAAATCCGCCGACGAAAGCGGATGCAACACGGAGCCAAGCACTTTTCCGCCATTCGCCTTAACGACCGTCGTGGTGTCTTTTTCCAGGTTCTTACCGAAGGCGTAGTCCGCCGTCAGAAAAAACCAAGTATCACCGCCCTGCTTTACCATCGCCTTGCCCGTGCCGTTCGATAGCGCATAGGTGTCGTAGGTCCAATGTACGCCATAGGGTGAACAATCCGCGCCGGTCAAGCGCGATGCGGCCGCGCCCGAATTCATGGTGATGCGCTTCTTCTGCTTGCCGACTTCTTGCACCGCCAGGCCCACAGCGGAATTCAGCAACTCGGCAATCATGTCCACTTTTTGCGTGTCGTACCACTCGCGCGCTTTGTTGGCGGCGATGTCCGCTTTGTTTTGGTGGTCGGAGCTGATCAATTCAATTGGCTTACCCAAGACTTTGCCGCCGGCATCTTCGATTGCCATTTTCGCCGCGATGACAGCGCCTTCACCACCGACGTCGGAGTAAAGCCCCGACATGTCGGTCAAAATGCCGATCTTCACTACGTCGTCCGAGAGTTTCGCTTGCGCGAACGCGCCGCCGCTCACCAAACCTGCAATCAGTGCCGCCAACCCAATTTTTTTCATGCTTCTATCTCCGGAAAATTACGCTACCCAAAATTTCTTATACGCCCAAATACTCATGCAACATGTCGGTCTTCGCGGCCAGCTCATCCTTATTGATCATCTCAACAATTTGGCCATGCTCCATGACGTAATGTCGATCCGCCAATGGCGCGGCAAAACGGAAGTTTTGTTCCACCATCACGATGGTGAACCCGCGATTTTTTAAAGTGTTGATCATGCGACCGAGTTCTTTCACGATGACCGGCGCCAAGCCTTCGGTAATTTCATCCAACAGCAACAGCTCCGCGCCGGTGCGCAGAATTCGCGCCACCGCCAACATTTGCTGCTCGCCGCCGGAAAGACGCGTTCCCTGACTATTGCGACGTTCTTTGAGGTTAGGAAACATGGCATAAATTTCTTCTACGCTCATGCCGCCGTCACGTACTTTCGGCGGCAGCAACAAATTCTCTTCGCAGCTCAGGCTGGAATAAATGCCACGCTCTTCGGGGCAATAGCCAATGCCAAGATGAGCAATCTTGTGAGTCGGCCAGTTAATGATATTGCTGGCGTTGACTTGAATCGTGCCGGTTCGGCGGCCGACCAAACCCAAAATCGATTTCAAGGTTGTCGTGCGCCCTGCGCCGTTGCGGCCCAACAACGTCACGACCTCGCCTTTTTTCACGCTGAAATTCACGCCGTGCAAAATGTGCGACTCGCCGTAAAAGGCATGCAAATCGCGTACATCGATCAAGGCCTCACTCATGACTTACCCCGACATAGGCTTCGAGCACTTGTGGATTCTGCGAGACGCTTGCGTACGAACCTTCCGCTAATACCGAGCCGCGCTGCAGCACGGTAATCGTGTCGGACAAATTTTCCACGACGCTTAAGTTGTGCTCGACCATCAAAATCGTGCGATTCTTCGAAACGCGCTGAATCAATTCCGTCACGCGGCCGATGTCCTCGTGTCCCATGCCTTGCGTCGGCTCATCGAGCAACATCAACTCCGGCTCCAATGCCAGCGTCGTTGCAATCTCCAACGCGCGCTTGCGTCCGTAGGGCAATTCCGCGGTCACGCTGTCGGCATACGAATCCAAATCAACTTGCTGGAGCAACTCATGGGCCCGTTCGTGCAACGATTCGAGGGATTTTTCCGACTTCCAAAAATGAAAACTATTGGTCAGCTTGCGCTGCAACGCGACGCGCACATTTTCCAGCACACTCAGATGCGGAAACACCGCCGATATTTGGAACGAACGCACCATGCCCTTACGCGCAACTTGAGCCGGCTTTTCTGCCGTGATATCGTGGCCGTTGTAGAGGATCGTCCCGGAGGTCGGGCTCAAAAACTTCGTCAGTAAATTGAATACCGTGGTCTTGCCCGCACCGTTTGGACCGATTAACGCGTGAATCGCCCCGCGCTTGACGCGCAAGTTCACGTCGCTGACGGCGCTAAAGCCCTTAAACTCTTTGGTAAGGTTACGGGTTTCGAGTATAAAATCCGAACTCATTGATCCGTTCTAGTGAAGTAGCGGAACAAGGCGTCCGCACAAAGCGCGTAAGAATAGCCTAATTCGCTCGTGATTGGAAGTTCCCGCACGGGCGAATCGACTAGTAACGTACGATTTATCACTTAACCGTCCAATTTTAAGCCACTTAATTTATGAATCGATCGAAAAGCCGAGCCGCCGCGACCACCTCTGAGTCATTAATCCTGTGGGACGATTTCGATGGCGTGACGACGCTAACGCTGAACCGGCCGCGCCAATATAACGCGCTGTCGAGCGCCGTGTTAACTGCGCTGCAAAACAATCTGGACGCAATCGCCCACGACCCGTCAGTGCGCGTTGTTGTGATCGCGGGGGCAGGATCGGCTTTTTGCGCCGGCCATGACTTGAAAGAAATGCGCAGCCAATACGATGCGGCTTCGACTCAGGCGCTGTTCGATCAATGCAGCCGCGTAATGCAAAGCATCATCGCGCTACCACAGCCGGTGATCGCCCGAGTGCACGGCATCGCCACGGCGGCGGGCTGCCAGTTGGTCGCGCAATGCGATCTCGCCATCGCCTCAAGCAACGCCACGTTCGCCACCTCGGGTGTCAGTGTTGGTTTGTTTTGTTCCACACCCAGCGTTCCGTTGTCGCGCAGCGTAGCGCGCAAAGAAGCAATGGAAATGCTGCTCACCGGCGAATTCATCGACGCGCAAACCGCAAAAGAGCGCGGCTTAGTCAATCGTGTTGTTGCGCCGGAACATCTTGATGAGGAACTCGACCGGATGGTTCAGGCGCTCATTGAAAAACCCGCATCGGTGTTGGCGCTGGGCAAAAAAATGTTCTACGCTCAGCTTGAAATGGGCTTGCCCGAGGCCTACCGCTACGCCAGCGGTGTCATGACGAGCAATTTCATGATGCCCGAAGTGGCGGAAGGCGTGGATGCATTCATGCAAAAGCGTCCGCCAAAATGGGACCTGTAGTCTCGATTATTTTCGTCGAATAATTTTTCCCGAGGAGAAACGTAATGAAACTTAAATTCGCGCTTGCCGCTGCCGCACTGGGTCTGGCTGCAACTTCAAGCTTTGCCGCTGATCTCTCCAGCCGTGTAAGTCTCACGCTCGAGGTTGCAAAACAAATCTCCGCCGCGGCCGAAGCGGAAGCCACAAAAAATAAGTGGACCGTCGCCATAGCCATCGTCGACGACGGCGGCCATTTGATTCATCTGGCAAAAATCGACAACACGCAATACGGCAGCATCGACGTGGCGATTCAAAAAGCGCAAACCTCGGCCGCGTTCAAGCGCCCGACTAAAGTGTTCGAAGAGGCCATCGCCGGTGGCCGCAACGCCATCATCGGCCTCAAAGGCGCCCTGCCGCTCGAGGGCGGCGTGCCGATCATGCACGACGGTAAAGTGATCGGCGCGATCGGTGTATCCGGCGTGAAATCGACGGAAGACGGACAAGTCGCGAAGGCCGGCGCCGATGCACTGACGGGAATTATCGGAAAATAGATTAACTGGTGACCGCGCTACGCGGCAATGGCCCGAGGCCACCCAGTAGCAGCGCGACGTTTCAAGTATGCAACGCCAGGAGCCAAGCTAGTCGCGGCTTCTGGCGTTGCCGAAGGTCAAAACCGAGATGAGTTTGCATGTGCCGGCGTATAACTTGAAGCGCGTGATGCGAATCGTGGGAGTTCAAAACCTAATAACCGCGACGGCGGCGTAAAGCCTCCTTTTTATCAAAAACTGAGGTCAATATCTGAAAAAAGTTAGACGCGCAATTAACTAAAGCGATCAACAAACCTTTTTACGTCGACAACTTTTTTGTTTTCACGCGGCCTCGACCAACGAAAGCTGCCGCTGACGAGAGTCAGCTTCGGGTAGTCAAATTCCGGGCGGTCTGAGGTCGTTACGGTGAACACTCCGGTGACTTTTTCCGCCTGCGGCATTTTCTTTCAAGACTACTGGTTCCAAGGATTGCCAGATACGCGTCATTAAGCAAATGCCCCGGCGCAGATGGTTATGCAACTTTTAGGTTGCATTTTTTCCGGAGACCGACCATAATGCAACCAATAGATTGCATATAACTAGCGTCAGGAGATTGCATATGACCACCCCCGCCTCATCCGAAACCGACCGCATCGAGCGGAGCCTTGTCATCAACGCCCCGCGCTCGCGCGTGTGGCGCGCTTTGTCCAACGCCGAAGAATTCGGCGCTTGGTTCGGCGCCCGCCTTAAGGGCAAAACCTTCGCGCCGGGCCAGCGCGTGCAGGGTCCGATCACTATCAAGGGCTACGAACACATCGTGTTCGATGTCGTCGTCGAGCGCGTCGAACCCGAGCAGTTGTTGTCGTATCGTTGGCATCCCTACGCCGTCGATCCCAAGATCGATTATGAAAAGGAGCAGCGCACGCTGGTGACGTTCACATTGAAAAACGCAGGCGACGGCACGCTGCTCACGGTGGTCGAAACCGGTTTCGACAGTGTGCCGCCGGCGCGCCGTCTCGAAGCCTTCCGGATGAACAGCCGCGGCTGGGAAGGTCAGATGAACAACATCCAGCGCCATGTCACGGCGCGCTAGCCAGGCGCTACCCGGGCCGGAGCTCGCGCCGGTGTTCTTCGCGCTCGGCGACAAGACGCGCCTGCGCATCATCGCCGTGCTGTGCGCGGGTGGGGTGTTCTCCATTGCTCAGTTGACGGCCAATACCCAGATCACGCGGCAGGCCGTGACCAAGCATCTTCAGGTGCTGGCCGACGCGGGCCTGGTGCAAGACGTGAAGATTGGCCGCGAGCGGCTGTGGCAGTTCGACCCGGCACAATTGGAGGCGGCGCGCCGCTCGCTGGAAATCATCGGCCGCCAATGGGAACAAGCGTTGGGCAAGTTGAAAGCGTTCGTGGAAGACTAGCAGCCGTCGGCGCGACAAGCGAATGCGCGACGAAGACCCGTCGTATTGGAAGTTTGTACAGTAGCAAACCCTTAAAGGAGCAATGTGATGGCAGATATTTTGCACAAAGTCGGGATCAAATCCTCGTCCCTGGATGATGTCTATCAGGCATTGACGACTCGCGATGGCCTTTCCGGTTGGTGGACGATCAACACGCAAGGGGAAAGCAAAGTCGGCGGTACGCTCCGATTCCGCTTTAGCGCTGGCGGCGTCGACGTCGGCGGCTTTGAGATGAAGGTCCTTGAGTTGAATCCCGCAAAGCGAGTGCTATGGCAAGTGGCCGATGGGCCCGCAGAGTGGATCGGCACCAAGATCAGTTTTGATCTTAAGCAAGAAGGCGAGTATGTCATCGTCCTCTTCAAACACCAGGATTGGAACGAGCCAGTGGAATTTATGCACCACTGCAGTACCAAGTGGGCGATTTTTCTAATGAGTTTAAAGTCGCTGCTGGAAACTGGGAAAGGTACTCCTAACCCTGACGACATCAAGATCGACAACTGGAACTAAAAACCTGGCGAATCTCGCGCTTAAACGGATGCTCCAGCGCGCGCATGAAGGGGTCCACGGCTTCGGTCGAATACAGCCACCATAGTCGCGCTCGGCGCCTCGAGGTTGGCATCGTCGTGCCACCACCGCTGAATATGGCGCGTGCACAGCCAGCTTGCGAGTAGGACAAAAATCCTGGCGCCGAATAGCACGAAAGTCGATCACCATCGTATCAACCAAAGTCCGTATGTCGACCGCGACGATGCATGCGCCCCGCCCCGCACGTGCATGGTGATGCCGCCGACAATTATCTCTTTTTCCGCGCTCAAACAATTCAATGGGATTCCCGCTTGGATCATTGACCAGAATCTGCTTTCCGCCATTGCCTTGAATGGTGTCGCCGCGAAACTGACAGCCAGTGGTTTTCAGTGTTTCCACCGCGTGTGCAAGATCGTTGACTTCGATTTGATTCGATTCCACCCGCCCGTTGACGCGACCCGTCGAGATCGTCGCTTCAGTCGCCGGGCAGTCCCGCTATTTCAACCACGGGCCGCACCTCGACCGTGCCGATCCGCGCGCCGGGCACCCGCTTCGCAATCTCGATCGCCGCGTCCTTGTCTGGTGCTTCAATGAGATAGTAGCCGGCGACTTGCTCGTGGGTTTCGACGAACGGACCGTCGGTCACGAACGCCTTGTCATCACGCACCCGAACCAGGGTTGCCGTCGCGACCGGATGTAGCGGTGAGGCGTTGAGGTATTGCTTGGTCGCATGAAGTTGGTGTGTTTGGGCAATCGATTCAGTGAGCAATTGTTGCCGCGTGGCGTCGCTGATTTGATTGAAGGCGGCTTCGTTATGGTGAGCGAGCAATATATACTTCATCGGAACATCTCCATCTCCTTAGTCGTCTATTTCTCGGCCAACGCCTTTAAATTGGCCAGCCCTTCTTCATACTTACTGCCGACCAACTTTTCCATACTGAAAAAAATCGTCATCAACTTGGATACATACGGGCTCGGGCCATACATGGCTTGCGTCACCTTCGTGCTGTCGCCTTGCGGCGTTAGGGTAAAGTCGACGAAGTTATGCGCTTCAAACGGTGTGACGAAATCCAGTTTCAGCGCCACTTTGGACGACGCGGTCGATTCGGTAATTTCCATCCGACCTTGACCAATGTCTTTGTTGCCGGCCCACTCGTAGACCGCGCCAACGCCGCTGGCCGCGCCACTGTAGGTGCGCTTTAAAGCCGGATCGATTTTTTCCCAGGGAGACCAGGCTTCCCATTGATGAAAGTCATTGATCAGCGCGAAGACTTTGTCCGGCGGCGCCTTGATCGTCGTGCTGCGCTCAATGCGAAACGAATCCGGTTTGGTCGCCGCATAGATGAGCAGCGCACCAATCACAAGTAGTAATACGACGGCGATTACTTTAAGCATCATTCCTCCCATAAAAAATGCGGTTGTTTAACCCGTGATAACGCTCTTACTCCACGACACCGAATGCGTTTGTGTAAGAATCGAAGTCCCTCATTGCTCGCTCGGGATATTCGTTGCATGTCAATTCGGCAAATTCGGAATCTCGATCACCGGCCGAATCTCCACCGTGCCTTTACGCGCACCGGGAATTCTTCCGGCGATGCCGATGGCTTCGTCCAGATCCTTGGCATCGATCAAGAAATAACCTCCAAGTTGCTCATGCGTTTCGGCAAACGGCCCGTCGGTCACCAAGCGCTTGCCGTCGCGAACGCGCACGTTGGTGGCCATGGCCACCGGATGTAATGGATTCGTGCCAAGGAATTGACCCGTGGCCTTCAAATCATGCGCCAATTGCGTCGACTCGACATAACAAGCTTGCCGTTCGGTTTCGTTCAAGATCTGCTCGTTTTGGTAAATCAGTAACATGTATTTCATGGCGCCCCTCCATCCGTTTGTTATTCATCAATCGGCCGGATTTCAATGCAGCCGAGACTGGCCGACGGCATATTCGAAGCAATCCGAACCGCCTCGTTCAAGTCGCGCGCATCCAGCCCGTAGACCGCATCCAATTGCGCACTGGTTTGCGTCGAGGCGCCTTCGCTCACACTAACGTGACCGGCCTCGTTACGCACGGTCACCGCGGTATGAACGGGCTGCAAGGCCTCGGCGGAGCGTAGCAGTCCGCGTTGCGTCAGCGCCTCGTCGTAGGCGTGCTGCTCGGCGATCCATGCCGCTTGTTCTGTGGGCGACAAGGCGCTGATTTTCGCTGTGTCCATAAAGATCAAGCATATATACTTCAAAGCGAGCGTCCCCCCGCAGCGTTGTCAGTGTCTTAGCTACCGGTAGTCGAATGGGCCTGCTGCAAATCGACAGGCCAGCTCGGCGTCTCGACAAATATTTGTTGTTGGCGTCCGCGACGATCCGGCTTAGCTCGCTAACTCACGTAGTCGGCGTTCCAAAAAGCGTTGCTCCGGCGCCTGCTTAGTCAAACTCAGGGCGCGCTCGTACGCGGCGCGGGCATCGCTGACCCGCCCCAATTTCCGGCACAGATCGGCACGTGCGGCATGGGCCAGTCGATAGTCGGCGAGGTCGCCGCGCGCCAAGATCGCATCGACCAGGGCTAAGCCAAATGCCGGGCCGTCGCGCATCGCCACCGCCACCGCGCGATTCAGTTCGACGATGGGCGATGGCTCCAGACGCAGCAATAAATCGTATAAACCGACAATCTGCGCCCAATCCGTTGTGCTGGCCGTGGGTGACTCCGCATGCACGGCCGCAATCGCCGCTTGCAGCGTGTATGCCCCAAACTGGCCCGAAGCGAGCGCACGCTCGACCAATGCCGCCCCTTCACGGATGTGCGCGCGGTCCCACAGTGACCGGTCTTGTTGATCCAATAGAATCAAATCGCCCTCCGCGGACGTACGCGCCGATCGGCGCGATTCCTGTAGCAGCATCAGCGCCAGCAATCCCTGCGCTTCGGGTCGCGGCAACAGCGCAATCAGTAGCCGACCGAGGCGAATGGCCTCGCTTGAGAGTCCGTGGTGGGTCAGGGAATCGCCGGATGACGCGGAGTAACCCTCATTGAACACGAGATAGATGACGCGCAGCACCGCGTCCAATCGATCGGGCAGTTCCGTCAATTCGGGTACCTGATACGGAATCTGTGCGTCGCGGATCTTGGCTTTGGCGCGCACAATGCGTTGCGCCAAGGTCGGCGCAGCGGTTAGAAATGCAGCAGCGATTTCTTCGGTCGTCAGGCCGCACACCTCGCGCAAGGTTAGCGCGACCTGCGCTTCGGGTGGCAGCGCCGGATGGCAGCAAGTGAAGATGAGGCGTAGGCGATCGTCTTCAAGGTGAGCATCATCATCCTCTTCAATCGGTTCGGCCGCGAATCGCTCATCGGCGTCATCCGGTAATGCGGCGAATCGACTCTGACGGCGAATACCGTCGACGGCTTTGAATCGTCCCGTCGACACCAACCAGGCACGTGGATTGGCCGGAACACCTTCCCGCGGCCATTGTTCCAGTGCCGCGCGAAAGGCATCCTGAACCGCTTCTTCAGCTACATCGAAATCACCGAGTAACCGCACCAACGTGGCAAACACACGCCGCGATTCCGTGTGGTAAATGGTTTCGACTTTCGCGCGCGCCGCCTTCGCGTCGACGTTCAACTCAACAATGGATGAATCGACCTTAGTCATAGGCATGATCGTAGACCTGAAATATAGGTGGCTGCAAATCCATCCGACTAGGCATCCTAAAACCGGACCCGAGCAGCTCGCTGCGCTGGTTGAACCTACCACGGAAGTTGTAATTGGGGTGGATCCGCTGCTGGTGGCCCAATGGCCCTAGGCCACCCAGGGCCAGCCGCTGGCAGCATTTGTATTCATGCCACGCTTGCTCCATCTACCCCCGGGTTTCGGTTCGTGGAAAGCCGATAGCCACAAATAATCTACCAACCGTCGGTGGACGGAGTGGCGCGTTTGCTCGCAACCCGGCTGTGTAAACTAGGCGTCTTGCTACTGCAGTTTTACCAGGGCTTGGTACGAATCCACCCACAGCCCGTCATCGACCGGCGTCACAAAGCCGAAACTCCAATTGGGCTCGGCGGTTTTGCGTGAGAACGACCACAGAATTTTTTGTGTGTCGAGGTCGAGGGCGTGCAGCATGCCCCGGGAATCCGCCTCTTTGGGGTCGAGGCGGCCCTGAAAATAGAGGACATTTCCCGCGACTGCCAACGACGGAGAATTTTCACCAAACTTGCCGGGTATCTCCCACCGTGTCGCACCCGTGGACTTGTCGAACGCGATCAGAAAACCGGTGGTTGTGCCGATCAGCACGGTACCTGCATCAACCAGTGCGTGTACCTGAACCGAACGTTCTCTGCCTTCCACCGGCCGCCGAATTTCGATTGGCTTCCACAACTCGTTCCCTGAGGCGCGGTTGACCGCATAGAGATGATCGTCAGCCGCGCCATAAATCGTGTCGGCGGTAACGACGGGCTGGCGCAAACAGCTATAGCGGTACGTTCCCTGGTAACGCCAGTGCTCCTGTCCGGTCTTGGCGTCAAGGGCGAAAAGGTAACTGTCCGAACCGGTGCTCGCGCTGACATAAACAATGCCATCGCGGACGATGGGCCACGATACGCAGTCAGCACGTTTGCCGAATTGCAGCTTCCAAACCTCACGACCGCTGGCCGCTTCCAGCGCGGAGAAGGCGCCGTCCTTGCTCATGATAAAGGCCAGCCCCGCGTGGGTCGCGACTGCGGCGTTGACCGCCGGGTCGGGCCCGCGCCACACCTCCTTGCCGGTGGCGAGCGATACGGCCACCACGGCTCCTGGATTGGATGAACCGAATGGTGCAATGACAAGGTTGCCGGCAACCGCCGGCGGTGTCGACACAGAGCCGTTGATGTTGGCGGGGCGAAAGGTCCATTTCAGTTTGCCGCTCTGCATATCAACAGCGAACAGCCCCGCGCGGCCGCTCGGGCCGCCCGCTAGAATGGTCTGGCCGGCGATCGTCGCGGGACCCCAATCCCGGACGTTGGCATTCACGGTGAACTTCTCTGTCGGCGCCGTTCGCAGCGGCCGGATAGACCCGGGGTCAGACTGCGCGAAGCCCACCGTTGTCCAGAGCGCTAGGCTCACAATCGCCAGGCCTGCGTGCCGTCGCAGAATAAACTTGATCAATTGAAACCTTTCTTACTCTTTCATTTTTGTAGACGTCAAACTCGGAAACCGCAGTTGAGCGCATCCAACCGGCCGCTACTCATACAAGCAAATGTTTTCTGGAATTGCGGTTGAAGTTCAGATTGCCGCCGGCTGTCTGATTCTCAATCCGCGATTACTTGTCCAAGCCCAATTCTTTTTCCAAGCTGTCTTGATCTTTCTTGAAGGTTTTTTTACGTGCTTCTTCGGTTTTTTCCGCCTTCACTTCGGTTTGCTTTTGCAACGCCTCGGCCTTGGCGTTATCACCGGCAATTTGATAATACGCCACCGCCAGTTCGGCTTCGCCTTTGCTCGCCGCACGCTCGCCTAGAGACCGCGCTTTATCACGCACCTTTTGTTCCTTATCTTTTTTCTCGGCGAAGCCGTAATACGTCAACGCCAACTCAAGAAAACGCCGGCCATCTTCCGCAATCAACGTATCGCCGCGCTTCTCCGCGCGGGCCATTGCGGTATCTTTTCCGCTGCCGGCATAGTGCGCCCAATCCCGCGCTCGACCCAACTCTTGCAGCGAATCCTTAGTCGCGGAAACGAAACGCTTTTCCTCGGCGGCAAGCGCTTTATCGACGTTTTTCGCGGCGTGGGCGCGCATGTCTTTTTCCTGTGCCGCGTCGGATATCTGGCGAAAGAAATCGATCGCGTGGCTTACGGTGTTGATGTCATCGGGCTTGGTTTCGACCAACTTGCGCTGCATGCGCCCGGCATCCGCCGAGCTTCCCGAAAGCTGGTACCAGTCGAAGGCTTCATTAAATCGCGATTTCTTTTCTTCTTCCGCCGCGACGATTTTCGCGGTGCGTTTTTTGACCCCCTCCAGCCCCGTGATGCTCGATGCGCAATCCGCATTGGCCTTGGACGCGGCGCTATAAGCCTCGCGCGCGCGACCGGCTTTTTCCAAATCCTGCGCTTGCTTGACCTGGGCATCGGCTTTCGCTTTCGCCACCCCACCGCCTTCGCAAATATCGTCGGCCCATACCGTCGACGCGAACGTCGCGAGCAACAGCGCCACTGCGATACAGTTTAGGATTTTCATCATAGCCCCGCTCATTTCATCATGTTCTTAATGGCTTCCATGTCCATACCGGGCATGTCCATTTTTTGAAATCCTGGCGGAATCTCGAACAGCGCCGGGTCTTGTTTGCCGATTTTGATATTAGTCAGCTCGGTCTTAAAGCGATTCTTTTCGCCTTTATCGATCGACACGGCATCCATCTTGACCATGATGTTTTCTTTGCTCATCCACATGAAGCCGCCCATCTTGCTGCCGTCCTTGCCGGTCATGATGATCTTGCTCTTGGTGGTCTCGACGCCGTTCATGGTTTCCTTGCCGACCGTGGTCTGTTCGATCTTATACGCCGACAGATCGTCTTTGCTTTGCGACGCCGCCATCTGCTTCATTTCCATGTACATCTTGTCTTCCGGCATGAGCATCCAGGTGATTTTTTTGTCGTGGCGCATGATGTTGATCATCTTTTCTGCGCCGGTACTCATCTCGCGCCGCTCTTTGCCCGGCGCGACGTAAACCTTACCCTTCATCGTGCCCTCGTCGTGTTCCATAATCGAGTCAGCGGAATATTCCACGGTGGGTTGATTTTGCGCGACGCCGCTTCCGGCAAGCAGGAGTGCGGAGAATAAAACGCCGATTTGTTTTA
>JANMJR010000199.1:0-3405 GCA_031371465.1 Pseudomonadota bacterium | reverse complement strand
CCAACCGCGTCACCCTGCATCCGACGCTGAAGGATCAATACGGCATGCCGGTTTCCATCACCCATTACGTCGATCACCCGAACGACGCCGCCATGCGCGAACACGCCAAGCAACGTGGCCGCGCCATTTACGAGGCAGCCGGCGCCCGTAAAGTCATCGCTCGCGGCCCGTTCCCCTCCACCCACAACATGGGCACGGCGCGGCAGAGTGCAAACGCGAAAGATGGCGTGGTCAACAAGTTCGGTCAGAGCCACGACATCAAAAACTTGTTCGTGTCCGACGGCAGCCAATTCACCACCAGTGCCGCGGAAAACCCAACGCTCACCATCGTGGCCTTGGCGATCCGTCAGGCGGATTACATCGCCAAAGAAATGAGCGCGAAGAACATCTGACCAAGGTTTTTTGCGCAATAAAAAACCGCCCCACGAGGGCGGTTTTTTTATTCCAGAATAATCGCGCCAGCGTTCGCATTGAGCTTGGCTAGCGACATTGCATGGCTGTAGAACCGCACCAATACTTCATCTACAGGCACACATGGCTGACACGCAAGCTGGTAAAGCATCGTGGCGGTGGCCTTCACCACTAAGTCGTTGCGAGGAGCGTAGCGACGAAGCAATCTTGTATTTCGCGGCGGACAAAATCGAGATTGCTTCGTCGCTACGCTCCTCGCAATGACCAATTCTTATTGAAGTTTGGTACGCGACCGGCCCTACCGAGTGTCCGGCACGCCATCGAAAAATTCAACAACACCCGTCTCCAGGGAATATTCAGCACCGACGATCAGCAGGCCATCATCCTGAATCAAGTGCTCGAGAATTTCCGAACCGTGACGCAGATGATTTGCCGAAGCGCGGATATTAGCGCGAACCGCGAGTGGCGCCAGCATATCGTGGTGATGCGCCAGTTCCGTCGCAAGCAAAGATTCGATCGCCGGCCGGATGCGGTCAACAATCGAATGCAGGTTACGCGATTGGTCGCGCGATGGACGGGCCAGTTCTTCAAGCGTAGCCTCAATGGCGCCGCACTGGGAGTGGCCCAGCACGACCACGAGTCGTGTGTGAAAGCGCGACGCGCCAAACTCGACGCTACCGACTTGGGATGGGGCGACGATGTTTCCCGCAACGCGGATCACGAACAAATCACCCAGGCCTTGATCGAAAACGATCTCCGCGGGCACACGCGAATCGGAGCAGCCGAGAATAATGGCGAATGGTTCCTGGCCGGTGGTGAGTTCGCGTCGACGCGTCTGGCTGGTCGGCGCATCAGCGTCGCGAACTTCCTTCACAAAACGACAGTTTCCATCGCGCAGGCGTTCGAGTGCTTCTTGTGCTGGAATCATCGCCGCACTCCCAGTTTCGAATCGACATAAAACGCCGTCACAAGCCAACTCGAAGTCAGCAGATTATAGGCACTAAGAATCATCGACAATCCGCTCATTGCTCGGGTTGATGCCCTGACAGCCGCCCCCATACTGGCTCTGCGGCCAATGCCCTGACCAATGAGGCGCGCGTACGTAAGCGCAGCGCGGGAGATTTTAGCGCGCGTTCGGATTAATCGGCGTAACACTCGGCGCTTCGGCGTTTTGCTTGTCCATCATCAACCCGGCGCGATCTTTCAACAGCGAATCGAGGCGCCACTTCGGCGTAATGTAAGTCCAACTCGATAAGGTTTTCTCGAACTTCAAGCGCGCCTCGAGTTTGGCCAGGCGTTCCTTGAACTCCTTATCCAAGCGCGCCTTGTCCTCGGGTTTTTCGTCCGCTGCCGCGGCGCGTTCTTTTGCGACCTCGCCGCTTACCGTCACGCCAATGTATTGATTGTCGTCGCCCGAGGCACTACCGAGACGAAACGTGTAGGTCAAGCCATCGAACGTCTCGGCGACTACCGTACGCGCTTTACTCATGCCGGTGTCGATGGATGCGGTACTGGCAACGACGTCGCTAAAACTAATCATCGAAATCGCATTGACGGCGCTGGTGCCGCGGGTACTGTCGAATTTCTCATTCGGTTTCGCCTCGGCCAACTGCCAATCGCCGCCCTCTTTATCGCGCTGCATTGTCCAGACATTCGAGCCATCAGCGGCGTTGAAGGCAATCGACTTGACCTTCTCCGCTCGCGCGAAATCCTTGACGATCCAAGTCTCGGGCTTGGGCTCCGCTTCGAGCAGAATATCGCCTACTAACGCCACGGTCTTTTCATCACCGGCGACCATGACATAACGACCCGCCGGGACTTCAGCGCCGTTCGGGCCTTTTTTCATGTAGCGTTTGCCGAGCAATAACTTGGCAATGGGTTTGGCGTTCGCGTCTTGCAGCTCAACCGCAATGCCACTCGGCTTATCTTTAAGCGGTTCGATCAAATACAAATCCGGCCGCTGATCGGGGCTGATCGCATCGCTCTGAATAATTTTTTGATCCTGAATCCTGAGCAACAGATCGCTGATCAGCGTAAAGTTTGCCGGATACTCGCCGCGCTCTTTTACCCGCCATTGCCCGTCTTTTTTCGTCAGACTGACCGCCGTGTGACCGTTATCAATACGAATATTCGCCACATCGTTGATCGGAAAATTCGGCAGCAACGTTTGACCGACGCGATTGGCCGATTGGCTCCAACTGCTTTCGTCGCTTTTCTTTAATAACCATACCAAACCGCCCAGAATCACCAGGACGGCGAGCAAGATCGAAAACTGTTTCTGGTTCATCGTGCGCCCACCCATCTTCTCTTGAGCAAGGCGAGCGCGATTCCAGCCAAGGCGACCAACAACGGCATCGCACCGACATTGATTAGCTTGGTCCAAAACTCCAACGCATCGGAATCGATCCGCAAACTCTTGCGCAGCTCCTTCAGATCCTTGCGCGTATCGGCCTGCTTCTTACGGAAATTCTCAAGTTCGGCTTTTTGTTCCGGCGACAAAACATACTGCTGGCCTTCAGCTTTGTTCTTTTGCAGATCGGCAATCCTGCGCTGCGCGTTCGCCAACGTTTCCTCCAGCCCGCGAATTTTTCCAGCATAACTCTCCGCCGCTTTGGCTTCCATTTGCTGCACAACGGTGAGCGGTCGAAACTGCGAGGCGCGGCTGCGCAGATTGATGAGATTTTCATCGCCGGCGAACAGCTCGACCAAGCTTTGCGCAAAGTTAATATTACCGTTGCGCGGAACATAAACCCGCTGGCCCATGGATTCGCCGATATCTTGAATGCTCGCCTGATCCGACAACATATCCGCATCGCCGACCAATACCACGGCATTGTCTTGCGCGGATTCTTTGATTTGTGGCGCCGGATTTTCCTCGGGCTTGGGCATTTCCGGCTTCGCTTCGGGATTATTCAGATCGACTTTCGCTGCCTCTGTCGGCTTACCTGCCGGGAACGCAGTTTTGAACTTGCCGTTCAAACGAATCGCAATCGG
>JANMJR010000176.1:0-5397 GCA_031371465.1 Pseudomonadota bacterium | reverse complement strand
CGAGCGCGGATCATGGGCGCGCGTTTTCCGTTTTACTTGCTGGCCGATTCTCGGGACGGCCAGCTTAAGGAAGCCGAAGTCACCCGAACCGCACCGAGTTCGCAGCCCGTGCAGGGGAACATCCGCCATGGCTTCGTTTATGAGCGCGTGCCGCACATCACGCTCAAGTCCATCGCCAACAACGCCGAGATCCATGTCAGTTGGGATCAGTGGCAGGCTAAGCTGGAACCGTTGCGCGAAGCGTTGAACAAGGCAGTGGGCCGCATACTTGATCGTCATTCCCGTCCCGAAAAGGGGATAAACGAAGGCGGGAATCCAGTGTCTCTGCAAACGCCGCTGGATTCCCGCCGTCGCGGGAAGGACGGATTGGTGATGTGGGAAGAGTGGGAGATTCCGCGCGAGGCCGATGCGCAATGGCCGGAAGCGGCGAAGCAGTTCCATGCCGACTGGTGGGAAGCCCGCATCGCGCGGCAAAAAGAAATCGATAAATCCATTGCCGCCAAGGCCGAGTTTGAATACCTCTACGACAAGCCCTACGACGACAAGAAGAAGGTCCGTGTGGCCGGACCCTTCACGGTGGAAAGTCTCAGCCCACACCGCATGCTGGGCGTGGATGAAAACGATGAATTGATCGATGCCCTCCAGCAAACCCGCGCCGACTATGCCGTAAAGCAATCGTTTCCGCAGATGATTCTGGAGAATCTCAAAACCGCCGGCGTGCAGCAGGCGCACAAGGAGGATCGCATTACCTTCACCGCACTCTCGCCTTGGCCCGGTGAGGGGCGAGTCTGTGCCGAAGGGCGCTACCTCGAAGGCGATGTTGAAAAGCGCGCCGGGATATTCATCGGGCCGGAATTTGGAACAGTGCAAAGAGCAGACCTGGTCGAAGCCGCGCGCGAGTGCGGCGATGCCGGGTTCGATGTGCTGATCGCCTGCGCCTTCAACTACGAAGCGCACGCTACGGAGTTCAGCAAGCTGGGCCGCATCCCCGTGCTCAAGGCGCGCATGAACGCCGACCTGCACATGGCCGAGGACCTAAAAAACACCGGTAAAGGCAATTTGTTTGTCATCTTCGGCGAGCCAGACATCACCCTCCTGTCCGAGAAGGACGGCAAGCTGCGCGTGAAGGTGAATGGCGTGGACGTCTTCAAACCCCAAACCGGCGAAGTCGTCAGCCACGGCGCCGACGGCATCGCCTGCTGGTTCATCGACACCGACTACAACGGAGAAAGTTTCTTTGTACGCCACGCGTATTTCTTGGGGGCGAATGATCCGTATTCTGCGCTGAAGACGACACTCAAAGCCGACATCAACGAAGCGGCTTGGGCCACGCTGAACAGCGACACTTCACGGGCTTTCGATAAGCCGAAATCCGGGCGGATCGCGGTGAAAGTGATCAATCACCTTGGGGATGAAGTGATGAAGGTGTTTAGGGTATGACGATGAAATTAGATATGGCGCGCCGCGAAATCCGATGAAGAGCAATCAGGAAATCGTCGTCCACCTCGTTCACGGTACCTTCGACCCTCGAAAGTTGGGCGAGCCTCACTGGTCCGATCCCGATGGCATGCTGGCCAATGAGATCAAAGCTCGGCTCCCGGAAGATTTACGTGGTCGCGTGAATTTCGTACCATTCGACTGGACTGGAAAGAATTCATTTGAAGAGCGAAAGAGCGCAACCGACGCCTTAACAGCCATCATCAATCGGCCCGATGACCGTCTGCGATTCTTCGTAGGCCACAGTCACGGGGGGACGGTCATTGCGGATGCTCTCGTTGCGGCAGTAAATCCGAACGTCGCCGGAGTCATGACGTTGGCGACGCCTTTTGTAGCGCGAACACTCGATACCAGCCCGGGGCGCCTGAGCATTGCGTTATTTGCCCCCGTTCTTGCCTTCTGGGTCGCGTTTAGTGGCGCCCTGGCCTTCGCCATTCACCAGGTGTGGATCGGCGCCGGACTTTGTCTCACAACCGCCCTGATCGCGCCGCTCGGATTTGCCAGCAGTCGCGTGGGCCGCTGGGCGTCCATCTTTGGGTTGGTGGCGATTCTCATCATTCCGCTCACTTTCGTTGCTATTGCATGTTGGGATTCGAGCCCATTGAGTAGCCTACTCGCGGTGTTGATCGGAGTCTTCTTTCTAATCATCTTTGCGGCCTCGCATTGGAGGGAGTGGGAGTCTGCAAGGCTGTTTGCCTTGAGAGGTATTCCTAAAGAGACTGAACTATCGAGCGCTCCTCCGGTTCACCTCACGGCGTTGCGTTTGCCCGGCGATGAAGCGTCTTTCGCGATCGTTGTCGCGCAGGCGATGGTTTGGTTTGAGACGAAGAATGTACTCGGTACAGTCACGCAATTGTGGCGGCGATTTCAGTCCGTGACAAACAAACGCACAGTGCTTACGTTCCTGGCACTTTGGGGCATATCCTGCGTGGTAACGGCGTTGACAGTGAAGCTCCACACATGGTGGAACCTTCCCTTTGCCGGGATCTGGTATTTGGTTGGCTACGTGTTCGTGGTCTTGGTAGTAGTCGCGGCGGTCTTGTTGTGGCTAAGAGTGCTGACGACGGGGTTACTTGCAGTGGCCACAGGGGTGGAAGTGCTCGACGGCATGGGTGCTGTCAATGTTTATGCCGAGCCGCTCCCGCGATGGAGCAGCCATGCAAACTGTCATCTTGAGATTCTTGGCTGGAGCGAAGATGACGCCAAACAAATGCCCCCGCTTCGTCATAGCATGCACCGGTTGGGTTTCGTGCATCAAAAGGTGGCCGATTGGATTGTGGAACGGCTGAAGTAGCAGGCTTGAGTCATGGAATTCCGTATCGCCGACACTTTTACTGGCAGCCTCGCACGTCTGACCGGCGAAGAGCAAAAGGCAGTCAAGACCACAGCGTTCGACTTGCAGATGAATCCAGTCAACCCCGGCATGCAATTGCACAAGCTCGACAAGGCGAAGGACCAACATTTGGTGGGCAGTTCAGAATCTAAGGGGATGGCTGTAACCGCCGCCCCATATCTAGCAATATCTACTAATGTCTATTAGAATACAGATAGACATGTATAGAAGTCGCTATAAACGACTATGAACCCGATCACAAACCCATTCTCCCCTGGTGCGGGGGCGCCTCCGCCCGAGTTGGTAGGGCGCGATGGCGTTCTCGAACAGGCGCGCATCCTCTTGGGACGGGTAAGGCTGAAACGCCCGGAGAAAAGTTTGCTGCTGACTGGACTGCGTGGCGTGGGGAAAACCGTGCTGCTCAATGAAATTGAACGAATGGCGAGAAAAGACGGCTACCAATCGATCCTGATTGAGGCGCATGAGGAAAAACCCTTAGGCGAATTGATTTTCCCTGCCTTGAAGAGCTTGCTCTATGAACTGGACCGGGTGGCGGGAGCAGGAGACAAGGTCAAGCGGGGGCTGGCGGTGTTGCGTAGCTTCATCGGCAGCGTCAAGTTGACAGTCAGCGACGTGGCCCTGGGGCTGGACATCGAGCCCGCCAAGGGCACTGCCGACAGTGGAGATTTGGAGATCGACCTGCCCAACTTGTTTGTGGCGGTTGCCGAGGCTGCTGCGGAGCGCAAGACCGCGGTGGCTATTCTGATCGATGAGATCCAATACCTGAGCCAGAAGGAACTAGGGGCCCTTATCATGGCCATGCACAAGATGCAGCAGAAGCAGTTGCCACTGGTGCTGCTGGCGGCCGGTCTGCCTGTACTCCCTGGCATGGCTGGGGAATCGAAATCGTATGCCGAGCGTTTGTTCAATTTCCCGGACATTGGCGCGCTATCGGAAGCGGATGCCGCAAAGGCTCTTCGCGATCCCGCGAACGCGGCCGGGGTCAAATTTCAGGAGGATGCACTGAAAGAGGTGTTCCGCTTGACGCACGGCTACCCTTATTTTCTCCAAGAGTGGGGTTATCAGTCCTGGAACATGGCGACGGCGAGTCCAATTACCTTAAAGATCATCCGGGACGCCACGCCAGAGGTCATGCGCCGGTTGGATAAGAATTTTTTCAGGGTGCGCTTTGACCGGCTGACGCCCAGCGAGAAAAATTTTCTTCGTGCAATGGCCCACCTTGGTCCGGACAGTCAGCGCACTGGCGACATCGCGACGACACTTGGAACGACCGCGAAAGGGATCGGTCCGGTGCGCTCAAAGCTCATCAAGAAAGGGATGATTTATAGCCCGGCACATGGCGACATGGCGTTCACCGTTCCCCTGTTCGATGAGTTCATGATTCGCGCGATTCCTGAATTCACGCCGGCATAAAAGCCTTCGAGATATGGAATTCCTCATCGCCGACACATTCACCGATAGCCTCGCGTGCCTAACCGGTGAGGAACAGAAGGCCGTCAAGACGACCGCGTTCGACTTGCAAATGAATCCGGTCAACCCTGGTATGCAGTTGCACAAGCTTGATCGGGCGAAGGACAAGAAATTTTGGTCGGTACGAGTTGGCAGCGATATTCGTTTGATCGTTCATAAGAGCGATGCGAGTCTTCTTCTCTGCTTCGTCGATCATCACGACAAAGCCTACGATTGGGCCGAGCGGCGCAAGTTAGAAACGCATCCAACGACTGGCGCTGCTCAGTTGGTCGAAATCCGTGAAACGGTTAAAGAGGTCGTCGTTCCGGTTTATGTTCGGACGGAACTTTCACAAACGCCCAAACCCACTGCGGCACTGAAACCACTGTTCGATGGTCGTGCCGATGATGAATTACTCGGCTACGGTGTCCCCACCGAGTGGCTCGACGACGTGAAAAATGCAACTGAGGACACGCTGCTGGCTGTGGCTGATCATCTGCTCGCCGAGGCGGCGGAGGCGCTCCTTGAATTGGCGACGGGCGGCAAACCCCGCGTGCCTCAGCCCACAGTTGCAACGGCGAATCCCTTCGATCACCCCGATGCGCAGCGCCGCTTCCGCGTGATGACCAATGTGGAAGAGTTGTAGCGCGCCCTCGATTTTCCCTGGGAAAAGTGGACGGTTTTTATCCATCCCGAACAGCGACAGTGGGTGGAGCGCGATTACGCAGGCCCGGCGCGAGTGTCAGGCTCGGCCGGCGCCGGCAAAACGATAGGCTCGGATTAAGTTTACCTGACCTTCCAGGGAGAAGATTTCAAATTCGCGCGTGTCGTCAATTCGTGTCGAAATTGACGAAATAAGTTACATCCATTTCGAATGGTGGCTTTCGAGCAGCACAATCAGGTAATCGTAAGTCGGTTTTTTGTACGATACCGACCCACGATCTTTAGCGCTGGTCCGAATTTTGTAAAGATTGGAACATTTTCCCCGCTAGCCGAAACCCGCCTTCGACGTAGACGAAGCTCCAAACGTGCCAACCGCCCAATCTCACGCCATACAACGCGGTCGATTTTTCCATCGCCTCGAGGACCTTTTTCTG
>JANMJR010000175.1:0-6541 GCA_031371465.1 Pseudomonadota bacterium | reverse complement strand
TTTTGCAGCGCCACAACATCCCTACACCAAAGCGTTGATGGCGTGTCGTCCGCGCGTCGACCGACGTCCGCTGCGCTTGCCGGTGATTGAAGATTTTCTCAACGGTAACGGCTATTCGCAAATTGAGCGGCAACGTGGCGTCACCGAAGCCGATCCCATTATTCTTGAAGCAAAGGGCGTCAGCAAAGATTTCATGGTGCGTAGTGGCGTATTCAGCAGGCGGCCGTTCCGCGCCGTGAATGACGTGTCATTTCGTTTGCCGAAAGGTAAAACCCTGGGCCTGGTGGGAGAATCCGGCTCGGGAAAATCCACGCTGGGTTTGACCTTGATGCGGCTACACGCCGCGACTGCCGGCGAGGTCTGGCTCGACGGCAAAAATATTTTGGCGCTGACCAACTCAGAGTTCCAAAGCTATCGGCGCCGCATTCAAATCATTTTTCAGAATCCCTATGCCTCGCTCAATCCGCGTTTCCATGTCGGCAAAATTCTCACCGAGCCAATGCAAATTCACCGCATCGGCACGAGCGAGCAAGAGCGCACGAAAATGGCGCTGACCTTGTTGGACAAAGTGGGAATGCCCGCCGCGGCGATGCATAAATATCCGCACGAGTTTTCCGGCGGCCAGCGACAGCGCATCGCCATCGCGCGTTGTTTGACGATGCGGCCCGATGTGTTGATTTGCGACGAATCCGTTTCGGCATTGGATGTGTCGATACAAGCGCAAGTGTTGAATTTACTGCAAGATCTGCAAGACGAATTCGGCATGAGTTATTTATTTATTTCCCACGACCTCGCCGTGGTCAAATATATTTCCGATTTCATTTTAGTGATGCAAGACGGCAATGTAGTCGAGCGCGCGAATTCCGATGAAATTTATCATCGGCCGCAACATCCCTACACCCAACAATTGCTCGCGGCCGTGCCGAGTGGCTGGCGCCAAAAGTAGCATTGAAGTTTTCTTGAAGGAGCTTGCCACAAGCCGCGCCGAGATTGATTCGCGGCGGGGTATGCCCTGGGGGGAAGCATCCATGCGCCTTCTGGCGCGCTGACTGTTAGCTTTTCAGTTGCGCTGGTATTGCGACGCGCATGCCGGATAACAGCCCGCGCGTTTCAGAAATATTGTTCACACGTCTCAACGCCGTGATGTCCACATCGAAGCGGCGGGCGATGCTATAGAGTGTATCGCCGCGTTGCACGCGGTAACTGCGCGTGTCGCCGGACTTCGACGCGTTGCCCTTGCGCGCTTTGCTTTCGACCGCGGCGACTTGAGTGACGCGCTGGTGAATGGTGAGCCGTTGACCGACGACGACGCGACCTTTTCTCAGGCCATTCCACGCCTGCAACGACTTCGCCGATACGCCATAGCGGCGCGCGATTTTCCCCAGGCTCTCGCCACTTTTCACGGTGTGAGAAAAACCCGGCGGCGCGATGTATGGCGCGGCGACGGCCGCCTCCGGCGTGGCGTCCTGGTCGAAGTGAGACGGATGTTGTTGCGCTGCTTCCATGGGCACGAGTACCATGCCGCCCCCGGCGATTGTTTTGCTCGATGGAATGCCGTTGATTTCTTTTAGTTCACTCGAACTGATGCCAAAACGATCCGCGACTTTTTCCAGCGCCTCGCCGCGCGCCAATTTTTGCGTGCGCCAGCTCACCAACGGCTGATCAGGATTTTCCAGTTTTGCAAGAAAAATATCGGCCGTTTCCGCCGGCACGAGAATGCTGCGCGATTCTTTTGCTGCAATCACCGGGCGGTTGAATGCCGGGTTGAGCGCAAGAAATTCGTCCACCGGAATTTCCGCAAATTCGGCGGCGCGTTTTAAGTCGATGTGCTTATGCGTCGAGACGGCAATGAAGTACGGCTTGTCAGGAATATAAGCCAGAGTCAGGCCGAAGCGTTCCGGTTCGCGCACGATGTTGCGCACCGCGATCAGTTTCGGCACATAGTTGCGCGTTTCCGTCGGCAATTGGATGCTGGAAAAATCCGTCGGCAAGCCACGTGTGCGATTGTAGGCAATCGCGCGGCCGACCCGGCCTTCACCGGAGTTGTACGATGCCAGCGCCAGTTCCCAGTTATTAAAACGTCGGTGCAGGCTCGCCAGGTAGTCCAGTGCGGCGGTGGTGGCGGCGTGAACATCGCGGCGTTCGTCCTGCCACCAGTTTTGTTGCAGGCCGTAGTTTTTCCCCGTCCCGGGCATGAATTGCCAAATGCCGGAAGCGCGCGCGGACGAATAGGCTTTCGGATTGAACGCGCTTTCAACGATCGGCAGAAGCGCAATTTCCATCGGCATACCGCGTTTTTCGACCTCGACCACAATGTGGTGTAGGTAACGGCGGCTGCGATCGACGATGCGCGCTAAGTATTCCGGCTCGGACGCGAAGGCGGCTTCGTGGCTCGCGACGCGAGGATTTTTTAACTCGCTCAGTTTCAGTCCAGCGCGGATACGATCCCACAAATTACCGATTTCGATGGCTTCGACCGCAGTGGCGGTTGGGGCGACGGGCGCGACCGCTTCGGATTGGGGCAGCGGTTGCTGAATGACGATGTTGGCGAGTTCCGGTGTGGCCACCTCCGCCTGCGGCGTTTGAACTTGGGGCAGCCAGTCGTTCTGCTGTTCGATCGGGGTGTTTTCCATCGAGCCTTGCTCAGAGCCGATGGGACGAAATTGCGCTTGTGCCGCTGGGGACAATACGCCCATGATGCAAACGCAAAATATCACGCTGGAAAGTTTGGTCATTATTCCGTGCTTCGCCCGCCGTGAAGGATGACGCATGTTAAACAAGCGATGGGGGCCGGTCAAGAAGAAATTTTCTAAGCAACTTAGGTACTTACGAACGTTCATGGGGGTCCCTCGCGATCTGCGACAGACTTACATGATAGGTTCTTTGACGTTAAAAGCTATTCTTCCACTCGCGGATGGTGGCGAACACGTCTATGGGCGTGGGATGTTGGGTGTGTGAGCGCTTATTCGCAGCCGCGGCGACGGCGCCAATTTCGCTGCGCATAAACGGATTAGTTGCCCGTTCCAACGCAATGGTCGAGGGCACGGTGGGTATGTTGCGGTCGCGCTTTTCACGCTCGGCAAATTCCCGTTGCAGCAACGCCTCGTTGTCCGGTTCCACGACGCGGGCGAAGGCAATGTTGGCGAGGGTGTATTCATGCGCACAATAGACCTGAGTATCACCCGGCAGCGCCGCCAGTTTGCCGAGCGAGGCGTACATTTGCGCTGGTGTGCCCTCGAACAATCGACCGCAGCCACACGCGAACAACGTGTCGCCGCAGAACACCATGCCATGCCCAACATACGCGATGTGTCCCGCCGTGTGGCCCGGAATGTCGAGAATCTTAAACGTCAGATCGAATGCCGGCAGCGGGACGCTGTCGTTTTCTTTTAAGCGCGTGGTCAGCGTGTCGATAGCTTCATTCGCCGGCCCGTACACTGGCGCCGGGTAGCGCGCCAACAAATCACGGTTGCCGCCGATGTGATCGTTATGGTGGTGGGTGATCAGAATCGTGACCAGATCAAGCTTGCGATCGCGTAAAAAATCGAAGACCGGCGCGGCATCGCCGGGATCGACGACGATGGCATTCTTATCGTCGTGAAGCGCCCAAATGTAGTTGTCGCGAAAGGCGGGGATCGGGGTAACTTGGATCATAGTGTGTCGAATTTTACTCCGATGCGGTTTTGTGCGTGAGACAATCCGGCTATGAAATGCGCGATCGATCACCTGGTTATCACCGCACCGAGCTTGGCCGCCGGCACGAAAATGCTCCACGAAGCGCTTGGAATATGGCCCCAGCGCGGCGGCGAGCACGCGCGTATGGGCACGCACAATGCGCTGTTGCGCCTCGGCGAGAAGCTTTATCTGGAAGTGATCGCCACCAATCCCGCCGTGGCGCAACCGCAGCGGCTGCGCTGGTTTCAGCTCGATGAGTTAGCGGCGGAAAGTGTGCCGCGCCTGGCGACTTGGGTTGCGCGCTGCGATGACATTCAGGTTGCCTACGCGGCGTGTGGCGAAATCCACGGCGAAATTCAAGTCATGAGCCGTGGCGATTTGAATTGGCTGATCAGCATTCCCGCCGATGGCAGCATGCCGCTGGATGGCGTTGCACCGTCGTTGATTCAATGGCAATCCCCGCAACATCCCGCAAGCCGACTGGAAGATCGCGGCTGTTCACTCTTAAGTCTAAAGGGTTTTCATCCCGAGGCCGCGCAGCTCAACGATTTGCTGTGTCAACTCGGCCTGGCTTCGGAAACTCACGTTGAACAAGATCAACGGGCCCATCTTGTCGCTGAAATTCAGACGCCACACGGCCCGCGAACCCTTGGCGCTTAGTTCCCCCGTCTTGTAATCGCGCTGCGAAACGCATGAGCTATCCGACTTGGATTTGGATTCCGATCGTGTTCGCCGCCGCCGCGGCCCAGACGGTGCGCAACGCTGCGCAAAAAAATCTCGCGGGGACCGCCGGCACACTTGCAGCAACGTCCGTGCGATTCATTTACGGTTTGCCATTTGCTATCGCCGCATTAATCGTGTGCATGGCGTTACCCGGCGCAACAACGCCACAACCGAATCTCCCATTCATCGGTTGGACGTTCTTCGGCGCGGTCGCTCAACTCGCCGCGACTGCACTGCTCTTGGCCGGAATGCAGCGTCGCAGCTTCATCGTCGCGGTCGCGTATTCCAAGACAGAAGTGTTGCAGGTAGCCATGTTCTCCGCGCTGCTGTTGAACGAGCCGGTGGGTGCGGCGTCCACTCTTGCCATCGTCACCGCCTCGGCGGGGGTGATATTGCTATCGATCAAACGGGGCGCGGTGGGCGGAGAACTATTGGGCGGCTGGATTTCTACTTCAGCGTTATTGGGTTTGGCCTCCGGCGCCGGGTTTGCCCTATCCGCCGTCGGCTATCGGGGGGGCGCGTTGGCGCTTGCGGCGTCGTCGCCATGGCTGGCCGGTGCGTATACCTTGGTGTGGGCCCAGGCGATTCAGAGCCTGTTGATCGGCGGCTATCTCGCCCGGCGTCAGCCCGAGGCACTGAACATCATCGCAAAGGCGTGGCGGATCTCGCTTATGGCCGGCTGTGCCGGCGCGCTCGCATCGTTCGGTTGGTTTACTGCCTTTGCAATGCGCAATGCGGCCGACGTGCGCACCTTGGCGCTGGTCGAAGTGGTATACGGTTACGTGGTGTCGCGGCAAATCTTCAAGGAGAAAACAACCGGTAAGGAGACCTTGGGCATCGTCTTGCTTGTCATTGGAATCATCATTATCTCGGTGCGGCTTTAAGGCGCGACCGTGACTTGTTAGCCCGCATATTTCACCGTAGTTAAATTTTTGTTGTGACGTTGCGATCAGGTTGGCGAAATGAAGGATTTCTGGTTCGGGTGCGAGGCGTTGATGGCGTTTTCGAGGTCGTATGCAGTTTTAGGCAAAGCGACCCCCGCCCCGACATGGGCTGCGAGCACGATTTGTGTCAACGCGGTGGCCAGCCGCTCGGGTTGGGATCAGGAGGTGTTCAAGACATGAAGCGCGTGTTGGAAGATCGGCGCGCTTGGCCAATGGCTGGCGAAATACAGCCGGATGCGGCGAGTATTGCGGGTGATCACGGCGGCCAACTTCAGTAGCTTGCTGCGCAGCGTCGAGACTTGTGCGCTGGCCAGCGCCGTACCCTGCAGTGCCAGCGCCCGCAGGCGTTCGACCAACGTGTAAGCCAGCGCCGAAAGTAGGAGTCGGAACTGATTCGCATTGAAGTACTGACAACTGGTGCGCGTGGCAAACAAGCCCAGTTGCGCCTCCTTAATCCGATTCTCCGCCTCGCCGCGCTGACAGTACAAATCATCGTATAGCGATGTCGCATCGCGCTCAGCAAGCGGGATGTTGGTGACCACAAAGCGCGGATTGGTCCCTTGCGACCCGTACTCCAATCGCGCGACGCAACGGCGCGGGTGTTTCCAACTGTGCGCGCCGTACTGGAGTTCAAGGAAAGCGCGCTGCTTAGCCTGAGTGCGATCGAAGGCCGCTTGCATCGCGGTTTCTTGCACGCTCACCCGCTCATGCAGACGGCTATTACGCGCCAGGCCGACCACATACTGAACCGCGTGTCGGTCACACCAGTTCAGAATCGGTTGACGGCAAAAGCCCGAGTCGGCTCGGAAGATAATCTTCACCTGTGGCCAGGTCTGGCGTAACCGAGTGACCAGTCGCTTAAGCACCGCCGCCGCATGTTGAGCGCCGTCGATCTTGCTGGGACGCAAATACGCGCACAACAGTTGCTCGCCGCAAAATACATACAGCGGCAAATAACAGTAACTGTCGTAATAGCCATGAAAGAAGCGATCTTCCTGACGGCCATACAGTGGACTGTCGGTGGCATCGAAATCGAGTACCAATTCGGTGGGGGCAACCTTGAAGCTGGCGATGAATTGATTTGCCAGTACCTCATGAAGCTTAATCGCAGCAGCACGTGTGCCGAGCTTCTCCAATCGGCACAGGGTCGGCGCACTGGCCAGCTCGTCGTCGCGACCCACCGCGGTCTGATAAGCCAC
>JANMJR010000155.1:0-6538 GCA_031371465.1 Pseudomonadota bacterium | reverse complement strand
AACATCAACATCCGCTGCAATGCGTGATGGAGGAAACATGATAGCGCAGGAGTTAGAAGTTAGTTTACACATGGCGTTTGTCGAGGCGCGGCAGAAACGGCACGAGTTTGTGACCGTCGAGCATCTCCTCTTGGCGCTACTTGATAACCCCTCCGCAACGGAAGTATTACGCGCATGTGGCGTTAAGCTTGATGATCTGCGCAAGGCGCTGGCCGAATTTGTGCAGCAACATACGCCCACGGTGGCGGGGCACGACGAGGTGGATACTCAACCAACGCTAGGATTTCAGCGTGTGATTCAGCGCGCCATCCTGCACGTTCAATCGTCCGGCAAAAAAGAGGTCACCGGGGCCAATGTGCTAGTAGCAATTTACGGCGAAAAAGACTCCCACGCGGTATATTTCCTACATCAGCAGGATGTCAGCCGTCTCGACGTGGTGAATTTCATTTCCCACGGCATCCGCAAAGTGCCCCAGGGCGCGCCCGCTAAAGAGGACGGTGACCCGGAAGCGGAGCAGGAACAAGGTGGCGGTGGTGCGTTGGAGAGCTTCGCGCAGAACCTTAATACGCAAGCGCTGGCGGGAAAAATCGATCCCCTGGTCGGGCGCGACAACGAATTGGAACGGGTAATTCAGATTCTGTGCCGCCGTCGAAAAAATAATCCGCTGCTGGTCGGCGAAGCCGGTGTCGGCAAAACCGCCATTGCCGAGGGACTGGCGCGCCGCATTGTGGAAGGTAAGGTGCCGGACATTCTGGCGAAGTGCCAGGTCTATTCATTGGACATGGGTTCCCTGCTTGCGGGCACCAAATATCGCGGTGATTTTGAGCAGCGCTTGAAGGCGGTGCTGAAACAGCTTGCCGATAATCCGAATTCGATTTTGTTCATCGACGAGATTCATACCGTCATCGGCGCCGGGGCGGCATCCGGCGGCACGCTGGACGCGTCGAATTTGCTCAAGCCGGCCCTGTCGTCCGGTCAGATGAAATGTATCGGCGCCACGACTTACACGGAATACCGCGGCGTATTCGAGAAAGATCACGCGCTGTCGCGCCGCTTCCAAAAAGTCGATGTCAACGAACCGAGCGTGCAGGAGACGGTCGAAATTTTGCGCGGCCTTAAATCCCGCTTTGAGCAACATCACGGCATCAAGTACACCCCCAATGCGCTGACCACCGCGGCAGAACTTTCCGCCCGTTACATCAACGATCGGCATCTGCCCGACAAGGCCATCGACGTCATTGATGAAGCCGGCGCCGCGCAGAAAATATTGCCGAAGGCGAAGCAGCGCAAAGTCGTTGGCAAACACGAAATCGAAGAAATCGTCGCGAAGATCGCGCGCATTCCGGCGAAGTCGGTTTCCAGCAACGATCGTACTGCGTTGATGAGTTTGGATCGCGATCTTAAGGCAGTCGTGTTCGGGCAAGACAACGCAATTGACGCTCTCGCCTCGGCGATCAAGATGGCGCGCAGCGGATTAGGCAATCCGCAAAAACCGATCGGATCGTTCCTGTTCTCCGGGCCAACCGGCGTGGGCAAGACCGAAGTAGCGCGACAACTGGCTTACACCATGGGCATCGAATTGATCCGCTTCGATATGTCCGAGTACATGGAACGCCATGCGGTGTCACGATTGATCGGCGCGCCACCGGGTTACGTCGGTTTTGATCAAGGCGGTTTGCTTACCGAACAGATTGCGAAACATCCGTATGCGGTGCTGTTACTCGACGAAATCGAAAAGGCTCATCCCGATATTTTCAATATTTTGTTGCAGGTGATGGATCATGGCACCTTGACAGACAACAACGGTCGCAAAGCGGATTTTCGCAATATCATCATCATCATGACCACCAACGCCGGTGCGGAATCGCTGACCAGGACGTCGATCGGCTTTACCCAGGACAAGCGCGCGGGCGATGAGATGGCGGATATCAAGCGCCTGTTCACGCCGGAATTCCGCAACCGTCTTGATGCCATCATTTCCTTCGCGGCACTAAACGAAGAAGTCATCCTGCGTGTGGTCGACAAATTCCTTATGCAACTGGAAGATCAATTGCATGAGAAAAAAGTCGAAATCGTGTTCACCGATGAACTCAAAGCCTATCTCGGTAGGAAAGGCTTCGACCCATTGATGGGCGCGCGCCCCATGGCGCGGTTGATTCAAGACACGATCCGCCGCGCGCTAGCCGATGAATTGCTATTTGGTCGCCTTGCAAATGGCGGCAAAGTAACCGTTGATATCGGCGCGGACGATCAAGTCTCGCTTGGTTTTACGGATGAGGCCGTGGCCGTCGTGTAGAAAACGGCCGGTACAATGCCGGCCTTTCCATCAAACACGTAGCTCTGGAGGAGACTAGGTTGTGAAACACTCGGCGTTTGGAATGATTGTCGCGCTAGTCTTGGTGTTTGCCCACGAACGGGTATACGCTGAAGATACGCGCGGGCGCGATCTGGCCACGACCTGCTCGGGCTGTCATGGCACTCATGGCCGCAGCGCCAGCGGCATGCCAACCATTGCCGGATTGGAGCAGGCCTATATCGTGAAACAAATGAATAACTTTAAATCCGGTGCGCGCAGTGCGACCGTGATGCATCAAATTGCCAAGGGCTTTAACGACGAGCAGATCGCGGCGCTGGCCGCGTATTTTTCTGCGCAAAAAAATTAATTAGTTCGAGAGGAGAGTCGCAATATGGCCTACACGCGACGTGAGTTTATTCGCAGCGCCGGCGTCAGTGCGGTTGCACTCGCCGGGTGCAGTTCCGCGCCCGTTACCAAGAAGAGCATGGGGCGCGTCGTAGTGATCGGCGCGGGTTACGCCGGGGCGACTGCGGCAAAGTACATCAGGCTCTGGGCGCCGGACATTGACGTAACGATGATTGAGCCCAGTGAACTGTTTGTTTCCTGCCCGATGTCCAACTTGGTATTAAATGGCAGCAAGACCTTAGCCGAAATTAGTGCCGGGTATGGCGCGTTGCGCAGCAAATATGGTGTCAATTTCATTCGCGATAGCGCTGTCGCCATCGACGTCGCAAAACGACAGGTTCGCATTGCCGCGAACAACGATCCCATTTCCTATGATCGACTGATCATCGCGCCGGGTGTGCAATTCGTTTACGATGGCATTCCCGGACTCAAGGAAGCCACTGCGCAAGAGCGCGTATTGCATGCTTGGAAAGCCGGCCCACAGACCATCGCGTTGCGCAAACAACTCGAAGCCATGAACGATGGCGGCGTGTTCGCCATTCACATTCCGAAAGCGCCCTATCGTTGTCCGCCCGGCCCGTATGAGCGCGCCTGCTTGATTGCGAATTACTTTAAGAAAGCGAAGCCCAAATCCAAAGTGTTGATTCTTGATAGCAACGAAGACGTTGTGTCGAAAAAACCATTGTTCATGAAAATTTGGAAAGATCTGTATCCGAATATGATCGAGTACCGTCCGAACAGCGAGCTGGTCGATGTCGACGCCGCGACCGGTACGATTAAACTCACGTTCGACGACGTCAAAGCCGACGTGCTGAATGTTCTACCGCCGATGAAAGCCGGTAAGGTCGCCGAAGGCGCAGGTCTGATCACCGCCAACAATCGTTGGTGCGAGGTCGATTTTCTGACCTTTGAATCCAAGGTCGCCAAGAATGTGCACATTCTCGGCGATGCGATTCTCGCCGCGCCGGCTATGCCAAAATCCGGCCATATGGCGAATGGCCACGGCAAAAACTGTGCAGCGGCGGTCATCGCGCTAATCAAGAATCAACCGATCAATGCAACGCCGATGTTGACCAACACCTGCTATAGCTTCGTGACCGACAAAGACGTGATTCATATCGCGTCGGTGCATCGCTACGACGACGTGAAAAAGACCATGGTTACCGTGGAAGGTAGCGGCGGATTGTCCGACCGCGCAAGTGAACTGGAAGGCCAGTATGCGCTTGCGTGGGCGAAAAATATTTGGGCGGATGTGCTTTCATAGATCTCATGCCTGAAACGCCGCGTCGGATTTGCCGTTCCACGGGGTATGCCTGAAGAGGCAAGCGTGGAACCGGTCTTAGAGCACTGAATGTCTCAGCGCGGCAGTTGCTTTGTCACGATGTTTTCATGACCTGACCTAACAACAACTGCGTATAGCGCTGGGGTTGTTCGAGATCGGGAAAGTGGCCGCAGTCGTCGAATTGAACAATCTGGGCGTGCGCCATGTAGTCGCGCAACGACTCGGCGCGAGTGTGGCGGTGGGACCAATTCTTGGCGCCCCAAATCATGGTGCAAGGGCCGGCGAATGCGTCCCGCGTGACGAGCGATTCGCGCGCGAGTCCCTGCACGACACCCGCGAGACAAAAGCATGCGCCGGCCGATAACGCGTCGTCAGTCGTTCGACGATAAGCTTCGCGATCGGTGTCTTTTGGCGGCGCGATGTCATACCAAGCGTGCGCGGCCTTGTGGCGAGTTAGCCAGCCGACGCTTTGCCCGAGCAGCGGCACGCGAATCGGCCACGGGATAACGCGCTCGGCCCAGGCATGCATCGCTTCAAATGACGGCGTTTGCGCAAGCAACAAGCTGCGATTCGATGGGGAGCGAGTTGCGCGGCGCGCATCGCATAAAAGCCATTGGCACAACTGAATACCAAGGTCGCGCGATGGATTTCGAGCGCGTCCAGTACACCGATTACCACACTCGCACCTTGATCCAGCGAGTGCGCATAGGTTGGCGTCGGCAACGAGAATCCGAAGCCGAGCATATCGAAACAGACCACGCGCAGGTGTGGCGACAGCAAGGCGAACAAGGCTTCGTAGTGTTCTATAATGTTGGGTCCATCGGGGACAAACACGACGCAAGGCTTGGCCGATTCGGAATTGAACACCCGCACCGCGATGGACGGTGCATGAATGCACCCTAGTGTGCCCGGCATGGGCAAGTACTAGTCATCTGAAAGGAGATGACCGGAAGGCGTGACGCCAACCGTAGAGAACCCCAAGGTGGACGCCGTGAGGCCAAGCTGAAGGAAGGGGGTATCAAAGACACGACCGTACGAACAGGAACAAGCAGCGAGGCTTCATGTGGGCGACGGGGTGGCCTAGGGCCATAAGCGTGCTAGGAAACGCGAAATCCGACCGTCACCGAAAGACACATGGGGTAGAGCTTGGCGGCGCGGGTCGACAGTACAGGCACTTTACCCGGGGAGATCTCGGCCACGAGAGTGGGCGAGAAGTCAGCAAAGTTCGTAGTAGTGAAGAGGCTCACCGAAAGGCGAGCGGAGCGAAGGAACGAAGAGTCACGAGAGCGGGGCCCGAACCGAGCTCACGGCAAGAGGCGAGTAGGCGGTCGAAAGACGAGGGGCGTTGCAACTGCGGCAGCCACCCCTTGCGGCATCGGATACTGGGGTGAGTGGATTCTCATCCGGGTGACGAGGCTGAGCGTCGAGTGGCCCGAGGCCAGCCACTCGAAGCGGTGGCGCGAGGAAGCGAGAGACGCAACGTAATGAGCCAGAACATGGAACAAGAAGTCACGCTGGAAAGCGTGTTGGAAGCGCACAACTTGCGGCGAGCGTGGAAGGCGGTGAAAGCTAACGCGGGCGCGGCGGGCGTGGACGGGCGGGACATCAAGCACACACGCACCCATCTGAGGGCGCATTGGGCGGACATCGCGCAAAAGCTCAAGGCCGGGGAGTATCGGCCAGGAGCGATACGCGAAGTGCCGATCCCGAAGCCCAACGGCGGGACGCGCACGCTGGGGATACCGAACGTACAAGACCGGCTGATCCAACAAGCGATCCTGCAGGCGCTTACCCCGGTATTCGATCCGGGAATGAGCGCGCACAGCGACGGCTTCCGGCCGGGGCGTAGCGCCCACCAAGCGTTGGATGCGGCGCGGGCCTTTGTTGCGGCGGGTAAGACGTGGGTGGTAGACATTGATCTGAAGAGCTTCTTTGACCAAGTTAATCACGACAAACTGATGCACGCCGTCTCGCATCAAGTGCGAGACAAGACCCTGCTGAGGCTGATCGGAACGTACCTCCGGGCGCCGAGGCAGGCGGCAGATGGCAGCCAACGCGCGCGCCACCGCGGCACTCCGCAAGGGGGTCCGCTGTCGCCGCTGTTGGCTAACATTTACCTGCAGCCGCTGGACGAGGAGTGGGCCGGACGCGGCGTAGCCTTGGTACGCTACGCCGACGATATCGCCATCTTTGCGGGCAGCGAGCGGGCGGCCAAGCGGATATTGGCGAGCGTGGTGGCGTGGATCGAGGGGAAACTGAAGATCGAAGTTAACCGCGACAAGAGCGGCACGGGGCTAAGCCAAGACACCCAACTGTTAGGCTTTCGAATTCACGGCAAGGGCGAAGTGAGCATAGCTCCCAAGGCGCTCACGCGGATGAAGCAGAGAGTTCGAGCGATTTGGGAAAGGCGACGGCACCGAACGGAGGACGAACTCAAGAGGTGCTGGAGAAGCTACATCGAAGGCTGGTGGAATTACTTCTGCTACGCCAACTGGCGAGCGGCGGTACACCGGCTCAGTGGGTGGATACGGCGTCACATGAGGAAGTACTTCTGG
>JANMJR010000136.1:0-10542 GCA_031371465.1 Pseudomonadota bacterium | reverse complement strand
GCGCTGAGTTACGGCAAAGCAGCGACCACCGCCCTGAGCCTGTCGGAGGACGTGTTCATTATCAACAGCTTCTCAAAATATTTCCAGATGACCGGCTGGCGCTTGGGCTGGATCGTCGCGCCCAGCGCTTATGTCAAAGCGATCGAGCGGCTGGCGCAGAACCTATTTATTGCCAATTCAGCCATCGCCCAGCAGGCGGCCTTGGCCGGATTTGAACCGGCAACGCTGGCTTTATTGGAAAGCAGACGACAAGAATTTCAAGCGCGGCGCGATTACCTGATTCCCGCTCTAAAAGAATTGGGCTTCGGTATCCCTGTCACGCCGGAAGGCGCATTTTATGTCTACGCCGATTGTTCAAAATTCACCGACGACAGCTATCGCTTCGCTTGGGATTTGCTGGAAAAAGCGCACGTGGCCGTGACGCCGGGTATTGATTTTGGCGTGCACCAGGCACAACGCCACGTGCGCTTCAGCTACTGTGCCTCGTTGCAGCAGCTACGCGAGGGTGTGGCTCGGATAAAGCGCTACCTAAGTCAATAACGTCGCATCACCAACCAAAGCGAATACCGCCATGCCAACGACCGCGGGGATAGCCATAGTAAAAGTACGGTTGATAAAACCAGCCATAGCGATGGTAGGCGTGAGCCGCTTCGTCTTCCCGAATCTCGCGTAGATAAACCTTGTGCATATAGTCCAACACGGCATCCGGCACGCCACGATCATGCAGGCTAGCGATCTGCGGCGCGGTGAGCTCGTAGACGGCTCGGGATTCCTTAAGCCGTTTGATGATTTCCTCGGCCGCCGTGCCGGCTTTGCTCATTTCGACGATTTCATCCAGCGTCGGCGGTTCCGGGCGGGCAAGTCGAGTTGACGCACAGCCGGCAAACAACAACGCCAGCAGAACCAGCACGCTCATTTTTAACGGGTTCATAGTCGCCTTAAGATCCGAAAAACTCCAAATTTTAACGGCGGCAACAAGGAATGGTTGACTGCCTCCCTTGCTGCCTTTCTTTCATCGCCGCGGCAGTTCGACAAATTTTACGGTAATGTCCTAAAATAACGCGAGGACTATAAATATGACACGTTTTAGCAAACTCGGTTGCACGCTCTGCCTGCTATTTTTCGCCGCGTTGGCACCCGCTCAGGATTTCAACGAGGGTGAATTGATCGGCCAAGTTTTCTGGGTAAAGCCGGCAAAAGAAATATACCGGCGGTTGGAATTCTATCGGCAACCCAAATTGGAGGCCGCGAGCTTTTTTCCGCCAGCCAAAAAGCAAATGCGCATCATTTCTGTCGGGCGCGGCTGGATCAAGCTCGAGTTTTTTTCCGCCTCCGGCGGCTTTGAAGAGGCCCACATTCCGGTCGGCTATTTTAAACGTAACCGCTATACCGACTCCGCATTCAATAGCTACGCTTTTGATCGCGCGACTTTTTTTAATGAGGATCCCGACGTCATCAAGGAGCGTGCTACGGCCGAAAGCATCATTGCTGACGCGCCGAAACCCAAGACCAAAAGCATCGCCTCGAAATTTTTTCGCCATAAACAGAAATGTTGCGGACTGGGTGGCTTCGGCCAACACGACCGCCCCAAAAAAATTTCGCCCACACCCCAATAAATCGCCGCAGAAAAATGCCCTCTCCCACCTCAACCGCGACCTGGCAGCGTCTCGTTACCCACTGCGTAGAATTGGGTGCGGCGAACGTGAATGCCTGGTTTGCGGCCGATCCGCAACGCGCAACAAAACTTAGTCTCGAGGCCGAGGGAATCCTGCTCGACTATTCGAAACAACCCGTTACAGACGCCACCATGAACTTATTGATGGATCTGGCGCAAGCGATGCAAGTCGAAAGTTGGATAAACCGCATGTTCGCGGGCGACAAAATCAATCTCACCGAGCAGCGCGCGGTTCTGCATGTCGCGCTGCGCAATCGCAGCAATCGGCCCATTCTCGTTGACGGCGCGGATGTCATGCCGGGCGTAAATCGCGTTCTGCGACAAATCGCCGATTTCACCCTCGCGGTTCGCGAAGGTCATTGGCGCGGCCACAGTAACGCTTTAATCACCGACATCGTCAACATTGGCATCGGCGGTTCGGACTTGGGTCCGGTCATGGCTTGCGCCGCGCTCAAACCCTTCGGCCGCGGGCGCTTGCGAACCCATTTCGTCTCCAATGTAGACAGTACGCATTTGGCGGAAACCTTAGCGCTGCTCAATCCGGCTAGCACACTATTTATCGTCTGCTCCAAGACCTTCACCACCCAGGAAACCTTAACCAATGCCCACTCGGCACGCCGTTGGCTGGTGGAGCAATTAGGCGCCGAAACAGCGGTCGCCAAACATTTCGTCGCCGTCTCCACTAACGCAGAAGAAGTGGCCGCATTTGGCATCGATACGGCCAACATGTTTGAGTTTTGGGATTGGGTTGGCGGGCGTTATTCGCTGTGGGGCGCGGTCGGTTTATCTGTGGCGCTGCTCATCGGCATGGAGCATTTCAACGCGCTACTTGACGGCGCCCACGCCATGGACGAACATTTTCGTTCCGCGCCGTTGGCGCAAAATTTGCCCGTCACCCTCGCCTTGCTCGGCATTTGGCAACGCAATTTTCGACACGCCGAAAGCTATGGGATAATGCCCTACAGTCAAGCACTGGCACGGCTCCCAGCCTATCTGCAACAGTTGGAAATGGAGAGTAACGGAAAACGCATCGATCGCGACGGTCACGCCGTCGATTACGCGACAGCGCCTATCATTTGGGGTGAACCGGGCACCAACGGTCAACACGCGTTCTACCAACTCATTCACCAGGGAACAACCATCGTCCCGGCCGATTTTATCGTCGCGTTGCACAGCGAGTATCCCATCGGCGACCATCAAACCAAGCTATTGGCAAACTGCGTGGCGCAAACCGAGGCACTATTGCGCGGCAAAAATATCGCGGCAGTCGAACAAGAACTGCGTAAGGCCGGCGTTGCCGCGGATCGGATCGAACACCTCGCGCCGCACCGCGCCTTTCCCGGCAATCGCCCTACCAATACGCTAGTGTTGACTCGCCTTGACCCAAGAACATTCGGGGCCTTGGTTGCCCTTTACGAACATAAGGTTTTTGTGCAAGGCATCATCTGGAACATCAACTCCTTCGACCAATGGGGTGTCGAGCTCGGCAAGCAATTGGCCAGCCGCATATTGGTCGAAATTGACGCCGGCGCGGCGGGAAGCGATCACGACGGCTCGACGCGACAGTTAATCGACCTCGTTACCGCGCGCTCCAGCAATGGGTGCTGAACGATTTTTTTTGCGCGATTTCAAGCAGACCGTCTTGGCGACCGAGGCAGAATCTTGCTATCCTATGATTGATGCGTCTATTGAAAAACAATATGGTGATACCAATGCAGGTTTTCCCTCTAGTAGGACGGCTGGCGTCTGCGTTTCGCGTCTAAGGTCGCGAATATGAACCCACTTTTGGGCCGCCAACTAAGCATGCTGTTTCAGCGCAACAACCTCGCGTTATGGGTTCAACTCAGCGCAGCCCTGGCGCTGGCGGCGATTATGTTCAACTACATTTCGACGCTCAGCCTAGCCGCTTGGTTGATCGCTGTCATCGTTATTGCCGGTTCGCAGCGGCTGTTGAGCCGCGCATTTTTGTCTAAATCGAGTGTAACGCGGCCCGCGCTCTGGCATAACGTCGGCGTGCTTGTCAATTTGGTTACGGGTTTGTTATGGGGGCTATTGGCGCTCATTCAGGCCGAGGTCTCGAGCTTGACGCAGGTTGCGTTGGTCGTTACCACCGCGTTAATCGCAGCGTCCGTGTTGTGGAGCACGGCCCCGAGTCCAGTTAGCTTTCCCGCCTTCATGTTCGGGCTGCTGTTGTCGTGGGGCGTGGCGCTGTTCCATGGGGCCCTGCCGGTCGCAGCCACGGCGCTGGCATTCGTGGGCTTTAGCGTTGTCTATCTTGGATTGTTCTTCCTGTTTAATCGCCAAGCGATGGAGCTGGCGCGGATGCAGATTCAAGCAGCGCGTGTTGCGCGCCCGGTCGCGAGCGCGCCGTCGACCGCAGACAGACACTTCCCGCTCGCACGCAGTGTGCCCGCGGAATCCGCCGTGTCAGCAGTCGTTCTGGGCGCGCGAAACACGCCGCCCTACTCCGGTGAAAAACGCCGCGCGTCCGACCAGCGCAGCGGCACGCACTTATCGGCGGCGCCTAAGTCGAGCAGCTTTGGACAACTCAAGATTTACGATATCGTCAGCCCCGAACCGCTTGAGCCGTCCGTCTGCACCATTTTGGTGGTCGAAGATAATATCGACAATCAGCTGCTCACCTTGCATCTGCTACAAAAACGTGGCTACCGGGTGGTCATCGCCAACAACGGGCGCGAAGCGCTGGCAGCCGTCGAGCGCCAGCGTTTTGAATTGATTTTGATGGATATTCAAATGCCCGAAATGGGCGGCCTTGAGGCTACGGCGGCTATTCGCCTGAAAGAAAAACAAAGCACGAAGCGCGTCCCGATCGTCGCATTAACCGCCAATCCGATCAGTGAAAGCCGTGAGATTTGCCTGGCTACGGGCATGGATGATTATCTGCAAAAGCCGATCAGCCGTACCCGCCTGTTCGCCGCGCTTGACGCGCAGTTAAATAAGAATCCCCGCTCGGCGCCATAACCGGTCAGCGTTGTCGTACAATGCTGCCAATATGGCGCTGCGCCGCATAAAAGTCCTTTTCGTCACCTCCGAACTCTATCCCCTGGTGAAGACCGGCGGATTGGCGGATGTGTCCGCCAGCCTGCCTTCCGCATTGCAGGCGCAGGGCTTAGATGTGCGTATCCTATTACCGGGCTACGCGAGCGTCATGGCGCAACTGCCGCATACCCGCAAGGCGGCGCTCATTTCCAATGTATCGGCCTACTATCCGGACTGTACCCTACGCACTTCGCGCGCGCCGGAAAGTAACGTACCCCTCATGTTGCTCGACTGTCCGACGCTTTACCACCATAAAAATGGGCCTTATCAGGATCGCGCAGGCAACGATCTACCGCACAACCATTTACGTTTTGGGCTACTCAGTTATGTCGCCGCGTTGCTTGGCAGCGATGAATCGCCTTTGACTTGGCGTCCGGATATCGTCCACTGCAATGATTGGCAAAGTGGTCTGGCGCCGGCCTACCTGCATTTCATGGCGGGCAGCAAACCACCGAGCCTCATCACCATCCACAATCTGGCGTTCCAAGGTATTTTTCCACCGGATAGCTTGACGTGGCTTGGTTTGCCGCCCGAAAGTTTTCAAATCAATGGCCTGGAATACTACGGCAGTATATCGTTCCTCAAAGCCGGATTGTTTTACGCCGACCGCATCAGCACCGTGAGCCCCACATATTCCGCGGAAATTCAGCGTGCGCCGCTGGGCATGGGGCTAGAAGGCCTGCTTGCGACCCGACGCGATCACCTCAGAGGCATCTTGAATGGGATCGACGAGAAGTCGTGGAATCCACGTTCCGATCCGCATATTCCAGCACACTACGATGAGAATGATCTGCTCAACAAACTCCTTAACAAACGCGCGCTGCAACAACGCATGGGCCTGGATGTTGACCCGGACGTTCCGCTGATTGGCGTGGTAAGCCGTCTGACCCATCAGAAAGGTATCGACATGATTGTTGCAGTGCTGCCCGAATTGATGGCGCGCGGGTGCCAACTCGCGGTCCTCGGCAGCGGCGATGCAACCAACGAAAACGCATTGCTACGGTTCGCGCGGCAACACCCCGGCAAAATCGCGGTCAAGATTGACTTCGATGAAAATTTATCGCATCTGATCACCGCCGGCATCGATATGTTTCTCATGCCCTCGCGCTTCGAGCCCTGCGGCCTGAACCAAATGTATAGCCAACGCTACGGCACGCCGCCCATTGTCAGCGCCACCGGCGGCCTAGCCGATACCGTTACCGATTGCAACGACGCAAGCATCGCGGCACAAACCGCCAGCGGTATCGTGTTTGAAGATTTGCAGCCAAGCGGACTACTAACCGCCATCGACCGTGCGTTAAACTGCTACCGCGACCCCAGCGTGTGGCGGAAACTGCAATGCGCCGGCATGGAACGGGATTTTAGTTGGGCGACCAGCGCCCAGCGCTATATCGATTTATATCAGTCGTTACTTGCAGTCGGCCACTAGCAAATCCCATAGCGTCGCTTTGCGAAAATAGTCGCTTGAAGACGCGCATCTAGACTGCCTCTCAGAGTGAATTATTTACGCAGCCAACTTTGATCGTTTGAATTTGCAGATGTTCCGCTATATTCCACGCGCGTAGCTCACCAATACACTTGATCGAATGCGCCGCGATGTGTTCGAGGACGTAGCTGCGATACGTCTGGGGTATTTAAGCCAATCAATTTCGCCGCGCTGATCAAATTGTAGCTCGCCCATGAGAGCAGGTGCTACCTGAGCGCGAGCTTTAATTTCTGCGACCGGCTCTATATCTTGGCAACCCGGATAGCCAGATAATCGCCGTTTTAGAGATAAATGGCTTTCGCGGCGAATTACCGCGTTAGGAAGCTCTGAATAAGTTCGAGTTCTAAATGACACAAGGCGCGAACAAAAAATATTGACGCAGCATAGGTATGATAGGTAAGGCGATATTTTTTGTTCGCAACGCAGGATCATGACCAAATCGGACTTATTCAGAGCTTCCTTAGCGTTTGGTAGTCCGCGGTCGTGTCAACATCGATGAGCACGCCTGAATCTTCTGTCTCGATCAATTGCAGCTCGTTTTTGTGCTCGGCGATCATTGCACGCGCCCCCGCGTCGCCTTCAAGCGCGTGCAGGTCTGCGCGAAATCGCGAATGAATCCCTACGGGATGGCCGCGCTGTCCTTGGTGTTGCGGCATGGCAAAGGCTGCGCCCTGCTCTATTGCATCCGCGACGGCGCGGATAGTATCCGGCTTGATGAGCGGCATGTCACCCAAGGCGATGACCCAATGGGTATCGAGCGGTGACGCAGCAACGGCGGCGGCAAGACTGTGGCCCATACCTTCCTTGGCTCGCTCGCAAATGACGATGGTGATGTTGGGTTCGGCGGCGAGTAATTTGCGCGTTGCCTCATCGTCCGGACGAACGACCGCGACGACTTGATCAACCGCCGCCGCAAGATTGCGCGCCGCTGCGACGCAGATCGCTAGACCATTAGGCAGAACTTGTTTGAGCTTACCGCCACCGAAGCGTTTAGCGGCGCCCGCGGCGAGGAGTATACCGGTGATCAACCGACAGCGGCGAGCTTGGGTTTATCCGATGCGCCGGCTTTGTTGGCTGGGACTAGCTCGATACCATTGCGCACGCAGGTGATATCCGCGAGGATGGCGATGGCCATTTCCGATGGGATCTTGCTGCCGATTGGCAAGCCAACCGGGCCGCGCATGCGGGCGATTTGCACCGGCGTGAGATCGAATTCCAAGAGCCGTTCGCGGCGCGCTTGCTGATTTTTTTTCGAACCCAATGCTCCGACGTAAAACGATTCCGACTTCAGCGCTTCCAGCAACGCGAGATCGTCTTGTTTGGGATCGTGGGTGAGCGCGATGATAGCAGTATGGTTGTCTGCCTTCAGCGCGGTGACAAAATCGTCGGGCATTTGCTTGGAGACTTCTACACCCGGCATGTCCCAGGAAAGTCGATACTCTTCACGCGGATCGCAGACGAATACGCTGTAGTCCAATGCTTGCGCGAACTGCGCAACATACATGGACAATTGGCCTGCGCCAATGATGCCTAAGCGCCAGCGTGGGCCGTGGACAGTCGTGAGCGTTTTGTCGTCAAATTCCAAATCCTGCGTGAATTTCGCATCGACCAACTCCGAATTGCCGGTGGCGATATCCAACTTGCGCGCGACCACGTCGCGTTTTTCAATTTTTGCTACGACTTCGCTCCAACTCCTGCTCCCTTGCGCGTCTTTTTGCAAAGGCTCCAGCACGAGTTGAAGGGTTCCACCGCAAGGCAGGCCGAAACGGCGCGCTTCTTCGGACGAAACACCATAGGTCACCACTTCCGGCGTCGGTTTCATATCTTCGCCACGACGCAAGCGATCAATCAAATCATCTTCGATACAGCCGCCGGACACAGAACCGGCCAGACGGCCATCGGAACATACGGCCAACATCGCCCCGGGTGGCCGGGGCGATGAGCCGAATGTTTTTACAACAGTGACGAGCGTGACCGGAAGCCCTTGATCAAGCCAAGTAACGGTTTGACGCAGAACTTCCAGATCGACGCTGTGCATCTTTACTTCCTTACGCGGTGATACCGGGTTTAAACGGCATTTTGCGTACGCGCTTGCCGGTTGCGGCAAAGACAGCGTTCGAGATGGAAGGCGATACCAACGGCACACCGACTTCACCCAAGCCGCCCGGGTTCCGGTTGCTAGCGACAAAGTGAATGTCGATAGGCGGAACTTCGGCCATGCGTGGCAGATAGTATTGGTGGAAGTTGGTTTGTTGAACCACGCCGTCCTTGATGGTGACTTCGCTGAAGGCGTTCTGGAACCCGGACACCACGCCCGACTGAATTTGCTGGTGAGCGATGTTGGGGTTAATCAGAATACCGGCGTCGACCGCGTAGGTCATCTTGTGCACTTTGATCTTACCGTCGGACTTGACTTCGATTTCCGAAATCAAGCAACCGTAAGTTTCGTAGCACTCAATCGCCGCCACGCCATGAAAGTGACCGGCGGGCAATGGTTTACCCCAACCGGCCCGATCCGCAGCCAAGTCGATGACGCCGAGATACAAGGGCTTGTCACGCAGCAGAATACGGCGATACGCCACCGGATCCATGCCTGCGGCGGCAGCCATCTCATCCAACATGACTTCTTGCGCGAACGCGTTCAGGTTGTTCGACACGGCGCGCCAGTAACCGACACGCTGACCGGTGTCGACCATCACCGAGGACAGATGCCAATTCGGCACGTCGTACGGGAAGTTTTCAGCGGCTTCCAGCATGAATGGATCGACGCCTTTTTGCACGGCGCCGGGGAACATACGTGAGGAGATCGAAGGCGATGCAATCTTGTATTTGTACGCCGACGGCATGCCGTTGGAATCCAAACCGACTTTAATCGTCTGCAAGCTGACAGGGCGATAGGAGTCGTTCATCATGTCGTTTTCACGGGACCAAATGGTCTTAACTGCCACGCCTGGCATCGCTTTAGCGATAACCGCAGCCTGCGCAACGAAGTCCATTTCGATCTTACGACCGAAACCACCACCCAGGTAAGTCGTGTGGATGTTGATCTGCTCGGGCTTGAGGCCGGTTGCGGCGGCAACCGTCGGCGGCACCAGGGTTTGGAACTGCGTCGGCGCCCAAACTTCCGCGCTGTCGCTCTTAATCAGAACGGTCGCGTTGAGCGGCTCCATTGCACTGTGGGCGAGGAACTGAAGTTCGTATGCGCCTTCCAGGGTTTTGGCGGCACTGCCCAGCGCTGCATTGACATCGCCGCGGGCTTTGACTTCGACGCCATCGGTCGCTGCGCCGTCAGCCAGCATCTTGGAGATGCCATCGCTGCTCAGGGTTGCGTTCTTAGTTACATTCCACTTGATATTGCCCTTGGTCAGCGCTTGTTTCGCATTCCAGTAGCTATTGGCGATCACGGCCACACCGTTGGTATAAGTGTCGTTGAACTTAACCACTTTCTTGGCGCCGGGGGAGGCCAGCATCGCGGCTTCGTCGAAACTAGCGACTTCGCCACCGATAACCGGAGACATTTCCACCGCAGCGATCATCATGCCGGGAACTTTAACGTCAATACCGAATTCAGCCGTACCATTCACCTTGTAGGGTGAGTCGAAACGCTTCAGCGGTTGGCCGATGATCTTCCATTGGGAAGGATCTTTCAGCTTTGGCTCTTTCGGCTCGGCTTGCTTCATTGCACCGGCGGCGAGGGAACCATAGCTGGCTTTCTTTCCGCCCGGGCCCATGACATAACCCTTGCTGGTGGTCAGTTGGCTGGCATCCATACCCCATTGTGCAGCAGCAGCAGCCACGATCATCTCGCGGGCGCCGGCGCCGGCTTGACGCAGGTAGGTGAACGAGTCACGAATGGAGGTGGAACCACCGGTCAACTGCGCGCCGAAAATACGGTTGATGTAGGGCGCAGCGGCAGGCGGAATGCCGACTTGCAGATCGTTCAGGTCAATGTCCAGTTCTTCGGCGACCAGCATCGGCATCGCGGTGTAAACACCTTGACCCATTTCGGAACGGGACGCGTAAATGCTGACCTTGTTGTCTTTGGAAATACGGATCCACGCGTTGGGCGCGAATGCATCACCAGGAAAGTCAACCAGGCGGCTGGTGCCATGGGACACGGTGACGGCGCCCGCGTTCGGCACATTCAAACCGAGGATAAATGCACCACCGACGGCGGCGCTGCCTTGCACAAATGCGCGGCGGCCTTGATTAGATACTGTAGTTTTCATGGTCGGTATCCTTATGCGAGTTGGGCGGCGCGCTTGATGCCCGCGCGAATCCGGTCATAGGTACCGCAACGGCACAGGTTACCGTTCATTGC
>JANMJR010000135.1:0-9281 GCA_031371465.1 Pseudomonadota bacterium | reverse complement strand
CAATTTCCCGATCAGCGGATGGCTTGGATTGATTTCCAGGATGGGCTTACTGCTAGGCACTTTTTGGCCTGCCGCTTTGAGCATGCGTTCCAAGTTGCCGGATAAATCGTTAGCGTCCGCTACCAAGCAAGCAGGCGAATCAGTCAAGCGATGGGTCACACGCACTTCTTTCACTTTGCCGTCCAACGTTGATTTGATGTCGGCGAGCAAATCCTTGAATTCCTCGTTGGTTTGTTCCTGTGCTTTCTTTTCCGTTTCGTCCGCGAGGATGCCCAAATCCAAATCGCCCTTGGCGACGGATTGCAATTGCTTGCCCTCAAATTCCGTCAAATGGCCGACCAGCCATTCGTCCACACGGTCCGACAACAACAATACTTCAATGCCTTTCTTGCGGAAAATTTCCAAGTGCGGACTGTTCTTCGCCGCGGCGAATGTATCCGCCGTGACGTAGTAAATTTTCCCTTGGCCTTCCTTCATGCGCGCGACGTAATCCGCGAGGGACACGCTTTGTTTGTCGCTGTCGTCCAGCGTCGTCGCAAAGCGAATCAGCTTGGCGATGCGTGCCTTGTTGGCAAAGTCTTCGCCGCTGCCTTCCTTGAACACGCGGCCGAACTCATCCCAAAATTTCGTGTATTTGTCTTTTTCGTTTTCGGCTAAATCTTCCAGCAAGCTCAAGACTTTTTTCACGCAACCGGCGCGAATCGCCTCGACATCCTTGCTCTCCTGCAAGATTTCGCGCGATACGTTGAGCGGCAAATCGTTGGAGTCAATCACGCCGCGCACGAAGCGCAAATAATGCGGCAGCAAATCGCCTTTGTCTTCCATGATAAACACGCGGCGCACATAAAGCTTAATGCCGTGGCGCTGCTCGCGATCCCATAAATCAAATGGGGCTTTGCCGGGGATGTAAAGCAACTCGGTGTATTCCTGCTTGCCTTCGACCCGCGCGTGGGTGTAGGCGAGCGGCGCGGCAAAATCGTGGCTGACGTGTTTATAGAATTCGTCGTACTGTTCTTTGGTGATGTCGTTCTTCGAGCGCGACCACAAGGCCGAAGCTTGGTTGATCGCTTCGTCTTCGTCGGTGACTTTTTGCTCTTTTTTCTCTTCGTCCCATTCTTCTTTTTTCATCACGATCGGCAGCGTGATGTGGTCGGAATATTTTCGGACGATGGATTTTAGTTGCCAAGAATTCAGAAACTCGTCTTCCCCGGCACGCAAATGCAACACCACATCCGTGCCACGAGCCGCTCTGGGTGCGGCTTCCAGCGTATAGTCGCCTTCGCCGGTGGATTCCCAACGCACTGCTTGATCGGCGTCCACACCAGCGCGGCGTGTCGTCAAAGTCACTTTGTCCGCGATGATGAATGAGGAATAAAAGCCCACGCCGAATTGCCCGATCAGGTTCGCGTCCTTCGCTTGATCGCCGCTCAATTGCTGGAAAAATTCGCGGGTTCCCGACTTCGCAATGGTGCCGATGTTTTGCACCACTTCCTCGCGCGACATCCCGATGCCGTTGTCGGAGATCGTAATCGTGCGTGCGGCTTTGTCGAAGGCGATACGGATTTTCAGATCGGAATCGTCGCCGAATAAGCCGGGTTCCTTGATCGCCTCGAAGCGCAGTTTGTCGCACGCGTCGGAGGCGTTGGAAATCAGCTCGCGCAGAAAAATCTCCTTGTTCGAATACAAGGAATGGATCATGAGCTTTAGAAGTTGCTTGACCTCGGCTTGAAAGCCTAGGGTTTCTTTGGTGGTTTCAGTTTGCATGGTTTCTCGTAAGGGAGTTAGATTTTGCTTACAGTTTGGGATTTGGCGACCCGTTTTCAAGTGCCCTGTTTAGGCTGTCGCGCCAGGCCGATTGTAGTTACAGATGAGTAGGGTGCATTTATGCACCATCAAAAATACCGGTGCATAAATGCACCCTACGATTCGGGCTCTGATTCGTGGCAAAATGGCACTTTAGCCGATCAATCACATTAAGGTCAAAATGAAAGCAGTATTGTGTAAGGCTTGGGGTGCGCCCGAGAGTTTGGTCGTTGAAGATATTCCGGCGCTGAAGGCTGGGCCTGGGCAAGTGGTTGTCGGCGTTAAAGCGTGCGGTGTGAATTTCCCCGATACGTTGATCATTCAAGGCAAATATCAGTTTAAGCCAGAGATGCCGTTTTCGCCCGGCGGTGAGGTTGCGGGCGAGATTAAATCTATTGGCGACGGCGTGACCGGCGTGAAAGTCGGCGATCGCGTGATCGCGTTTACCGGTTGGGGCGGTTTCGCGGAGGAAGTGGTCACCACGCCGGACAAGCTTTTACCGATGCCGGCCGGAATGGATTTCGCGATTGCTTCGTCGTTCGTCATGACCTATGGCACCTCGCACCACGCGTTGAAACACCGCGCCGAACTTAAGGCCGGTGAGACTTTGCTGGTATTGGGCGCAGCCGGCGGCGTTGGCCTGGCGGCGGTGGAGCTTGGCAAAGTGATGGGCGCAAGAGTCATTGCGGCGGCATCGAGCGCGGAAAAACTTGAGGTCTGCAAAGCGCATGGCGCCGACGAGTTGATCAATTACACGATGGAAGATTTGCGCGGGCGCCTCAAGGAACTCACCGGCGATAAGGGTGTGGACGTGGTCTATGACCCCATCGGCGGGCAATATTCCGAACCCGCGCTGCGCTCGACCGGTTGGAAGGGCCGATTCTTAGTCGTCGGTTTTGCGTCGGGTGAGATTCCAAAAATTCCGTTGAACTTAACCTTGCTCAAGGGCAATTCCATCGTCGGCGTATTCTGGGGGGACTTCACCCGCCGCGAGAAAAAACTCAACATGGAATCGCTGCAGGAACTCGGCGCTTGGTACACCGCCGGCAAATTGAAACCCCTGGTGTCGAAACAGTATCGCTTGGAAGAAGTTGCGACCGCGCTGAACGACATGATGCAGCGCAAAGTCACCGGTAAAGTCGTGTTAGTGCCTTAACGAAAAGGAGCGCCTCATGAACGAGTTCGAAGTCAATCGTCCGATGCATCAAGTGCCGACCTTCGCCACGGTCGAGCAGCAGCGCCGCCATATGAAAGAACGCCTCGCGGCGGGCTTTCGTTTGTTCTCGAAATTTGGTTTCGACGAAGGCGTGGCCGGTCACATCACCATGCGCGATCCCGAGTACAAGGAATGCTTTTGGGTCAATCCCTTCGGCATGCATTTCAGCCAGATTCGCGTCTCGGATTTGATTTTAGTCGACCATGCCGGCAAAGTATTGGAAGGCAAGCACACCTATAACACTGCGGCGTTTGCGATTCACTCGCGCATCCACAAAGCGCGCCCGGATGTGATCGCAGCGGCCCATTCCCATTCGCTTTATGGCAAAGCCTGGTCAAGCCTAGGCCGCCCACTCGATCCGCTGACGCAAGATGCCTGCGTATTTTTCGAGGATCATTCCGTGTACTCGGAATTTAACGGCGTGGTGTACAACGTGGAGGAGGGCGACCGCATCGCCGAATCACTAGCTCAACAGAAGGCTTGCATCATGCAAAATCACGGCAACTTGACGGTCGGCGCCAGCGTCGACGAAGCCGTCTGGTGGTTCATCACAATGGAGCGTTCCTGCCAAGCACAATTGCTCGCAGAAGCAGCAGGGAAGCCAATCTTGATCGATCGTGCGAATGCGGAATTGACGAAAAAACAAATCGGCACACACGAAGCGGGGTGGTATCAGTTTCAGCCATTGTGGGATCGGATTAGCAAAGAGCAGCCCGATCTATTTAACTAGTTAATTGTCATTCTGAGGCCTTTGGGCCGAAGAATCTGCTTTTGCCTGCGCGCGAAAGCAGATTCTTCGCTTCGCTCAGAATGACATATCTTTAATTTTTGCCGGTCGCCGGAAATCTATGACGCCCTCGAACGTATGATTGATCTTCATTGGCAATCGGCGACTGCATTGGCCGCCGCAGTCCGACGAAAAGAAATTTCCAGCCGCGAACTGCTCGATCTTCAACTCGCTCGCATTGAGGCCCTAAACGGCAAGCTCAACGCGATCGTGACGTTTGATATTGAGCGTGCGCGGCAGCGCGCCGCGGAATTGGACGCGGCGACCGCCCGGGGCGAATTCAGTGGCCCACTGCATGGCCTGCCGATCACGATTAAAGATTCCTTCGAGACCGCGGGCCTCAAGACCACCTGTGGCGCGCCGGTCTGGCGCGATCATGTGCCAACGGCCAATGCCGATGCGGTGCAGCGCCTGGTCGATGCGGGCGCTGTGATCATCGGCAAAACCAATACGCCGATTTTCGCCGGCGATGTGCAGACGTTCAACGATTTATTCGGCGCCACGAATAATCCCTGGGACGTAACTCGCACTCCCGGAGGATCATCCGGTGGCGCGGCAGCTGCTGTCGCGGCGGGCATGACGCCTTTTGAATTGGGCAGCGACATCGGCGGCTCGATCCGCACCCCAGCGCATTTTTGCGGCGTTTATGGGCACAAAGCCAGTTACGGATTGATCTCGCTGCGCGGTCACGTTCCCGGCCCGCCTGGGACACTCGCCGCCAGTGATCTATCGGTCGCCGGGCCGTTGGCCCGTAGCGCCGACGACCTCGGTATGCTGCTCGATATTCTCGCTGGGCCCAACGAGCAAGAGGGCGTGGCGTGGCAGTTAAAATTGCCGCCTTCCCGGCGCCAAGAATTACCGGATTTTCGCGTCGCCTTATGGCTCGAGCAACCCGACTATCCTATTGACGACAGCGTGCGTTCCGCGCTGGAATCCAGCGCAAACGCGCTGCGCAAAGCGGGTGTGGCAGTAGACGATAAGCCGACCTTGCCGATCAATTTGGTCGATGCCTTTCAAACCTACCTGCGCCTTCTGTGGCCGTTGCTGTTCGCCGGAACATCCGATGACGTGTTCGAGCAACATGTTGCGCGGGCAGCGCATTTCGCCGCGGACGATACCAGTTTCAAGGCGCGCTTTCATCGCCAAGCGACGGCGCGGCATCGCGATTGGCTGCGCGCGAACGAGGCGCGCGCCCGTTATCGGGCGGCGATGGCGGCGTTCTTTAAGCGCTACGACGTGCTGCTCATGCCGGTCACCGCGACGCCCGCGTTTCCCCACGACCACAGTCCTAACATGATGGAGCGAACGATCAGCGTTAACGGTCAGCCGCAGCCCTATTTCGACAATTTTTTTTGGATTAACCTCGCGACCTTGTGTCATTTGCCCGCGACCGTTGTTCCGGTTGGGCAGGCGCAAAATTTGCCGGTTGGTTTGCAGATTGTTGGGCCGTATTTAGAAGATCGGACGACGCTTAAGTTTGCCGCGCTGATTGAGCAGCGGGTGGGTGGATTTAAGCGACCCCCGCTGACGAATTGAAGTCATGGGCCGAGTAATTTCGGACACAGTGTGGCGCCGGCCGGCATGCCAGGCGCTATCGTCCAGCCGCTGAGCAGCGGTGGTAAAGAACGGGGTGTTTAGCGCTACCCACGACGCCAGGCAAACTTCTGCCGGACTAGGAGAGGGGCGCGGGATTCCAAAATTACATGGAAACCCGCGCGGATGCTGGAGCGGGAAACGAGGCTCGAACTCGCGACCCCAACCTTGGCAAGGTTGTGCTCTACCACTGAGCTATTCCCGCATTTAACAGTCGGCGATTGTAGCGTTAACAACGGTTTACTGTCAAACATTGCGCTCGACCTTCGCCTTGTGAGGCAGCGCCATGCGCAGATAATAAATCATCGACCACAACGTTAACACCGCCGCGGCCCAAATCAGGATCGAACCGATCCATTGCACATCAATGGCGACGCCGAGGTCGATACGATCGTGGTACAACAAAAATGGAATCGCTGTCATCTGCGTTGCGGTCTTGATTTTTCCGATCATGGAGACGGCCACGCTTTTACTCCGGCCCACGCTGGCCATCCATTCGCGCAGTGCGGAGATGGTGATCTCGCGGCCAATGATAATCAACGCGACAACTGCGGACACGCGATTTAACTCGACCAACACGATCAATGCGGCCGCGACCATGAGCTTGTCGGCAACCGGGTCGAGAAACGCGCCGAAGGCCGAGGTTTGATTCCAACGCCGCGCCAGGTAACCATCCAGCCAATCGGTCAATGCGGCGAAAATAAACATCCACATCGCCGTGGCGTTCGCCTGATGTGGCGTCAGCCAATTGCTCGGTAGATATAACACCGCAACAAAAAGTGGAATCAGCAGAATGCGAAACCAGGTGAGAAGATTGGGTAAATTTAGCGGCATTGGCGGTTCAATCAATGGAGCTCGCGATAAATTTTTTCTGCCAGCGATCGGCTGATACCTTCGATTAACGCGAGATCGTCAATGCTCGCCGACGTAACGCCTTTGATACCACCGAATTGCGCCAGCAATTTTTGTCTGCGTTTCGCGCCAATTCCGGCGATGTCCTCAAGCCTAGACTGGACGCGGGCCTTGGCGCGGCGACCGCGATGGCCGGTAATGGCGAAGCGATGCGCCTCGTCGCGGATTTGTTGAATCAAATGCAAGGCCGGATGCTCGGGGCCTAACGCCAAGGGCATGCGGCCGTCCGGGAAAATAAGTTGCTCGAGCCCGACTTTACGTTCTTCACCTTTGGCTACGCCCAGGAAGTTGGCATCACTAATTCCGAGTTCATTGAACACCTCTTTCGCGGTGCTGATTTGGCCTTTCCCGCCATCGATTAAAATCAAATCCGGCAGTGTGCCCGCACCTTCGGCAATTTTGCGATAGCGGCGTTGCAACACGTCGCGCATTGCGGCATAGTCATCCCCCGGCGTGATGCCGCTGATGTTAAAGCGTCGATATTCGCTCGTCTGCATTTTTCCGTGATCAAACACGACGCAGGAGGCGACCGTTGCCTCGCCCATGGTGTGGCTGATGTCGAAGCACTCAATGCGTTGTAATGTCGGCAAGTCGAGCGCCGTCTGCAACGAGGCGATACGGGTTTCTTGCGCCGCTTCGTTGGCGAGTTTTTGCGCCAGCGCGAGCTTTGCGTTTGAGACGGCCATGGTCAGCCAATTGCGCCGCTCGCCGGTCGGGCGGGTGAGAATTTGCACCGCGTGATGGCATTGCTCGGCTAACAACGCGGAAAGGCTCTCGCTGTCTAGATCCTGGTTCACGATAATCAGCGGCGGCGCCGGGCGCTCGGCGTAGTGCTGACCCATAAACGCCTCAAGCACTGCGACCGTCGCAGCGTCATTTGCGTTCTGCGGAAAAAACGTTTTATCGCCTAAGTGGCGCCCGGCGCGGATCATCGCAAGGTTAACACACACCTGGCCCGCGTCCGCATGACAAGCGATGATGTCCGCATCGCGTGCGCTACTGTCGTTGGTGACGAATTGCTTGGTCAACACCCGCTGCAATGTGCTGATTTGGTCGCGAAACACGGCCGCCGCTTCAAATTCCAAACCATCCGCCGCCGCCGTCATGCGCGTCGACAGATTTTCGATAATCTCGTACTCTTTGCCTTGTAAAAACAATATCGCATTGTCGATGTCGCGCTGGTAATCATTGCCGTCAATCATCCCAACACAGGGCGCCGAACAGCGCTTGATCTGATGCAACAGGCAGGGTCGGGAACGGTTGCTGAACACCGAGTCCTCGCACGACCTTAGGCGAAACACTTTCTGCAAAATCTGAATGGTCTCGCGCACCGCCCATGCATTGGGGAACGGCCCGAAATATTGATGACGCTGATCGAACACGCCGCGATAAAAGCGAATCTGCGGGAAGGCGTGGCCGGTAAACATGATGTAGGGATAACTCTTGTCGTCGCGAAATAGAATGTTGTAACGCGGGCTCAGCGACTTGATCAAATTGCTTTCCAGCAACAGCGCTTCGGCTTCCGAGCGCGTGACAGTGGTCTCGATCAGTGCGATCTGCTGCACCATGACTTGAATGCGCGGTCCGTGATCGCTTTTCTGAAAATACGACGACACACGCTTTTTCAGATCGCGCGCCTTACCGACATAGAGCACCTCACGGGTGGCGTTCAACATGCGATACACACCCGGCAGATTGGGAAGCGCGGCTAGGAATGGCTTGTGATCAAACGCCAGATCGGTGGAATCGGCCATTAACGATTCTCCAGCGTTATCCCGATCTGGTCAAATACTTGATGAAACATCGCCACGGTCAAACGTTTCGTTTGCGTGTTGTAGCGGCTGCAATGATAGCTATCGAACAGAATCAGATCGCCCGGCATGTCATGTCGCGCGCCATGGCCGAAGCGGGCCGCGCTTGCCTTGACCGCTAACGCCATCAGCACCGCATCATGGGCAACACGGCCGAGCGCGAGAACTACTGTCGATGGCGGCTGCGCGACCAGTTCCGCGCGCAAATAGCTGTTACAGGTTTTGATTTCCGTCGGCGTCGGCTTGTTCTGTGGCGGCAGGCATTTCACCGCGTTGGTAATGCGGCAATCGATGAGTTGCAAGCTATCGTCGGCGTTGCTGGAAACGGGGCCGGTGGCAAAGCCATATTGGTACAACGTGGTGTAGAGCAACGCCCCGGCATAGTCGCCGGTAAAAGGGCGGCCGGTGCGATTCGCGCCATGCATGCCCGGCGCGAGGCCGACAATCAAAAGCTGCGGCGTCGCCACGCCGAATTGCGGTACCGGCTTACACCAATAAATGGGATATTTTTCGCGCACCGTGTCGAGAAAATCGGCGAGCCGCAAACAGCGCCGACAGGCCACATCGAAGCGGGCGCCGGCCTGGGTTTGCACAGGGGGATGGTGTAGAATCGGGATCGTTTTCAAAGCGTTGACAATATTATCACGATGATACGCGCGATCGCATCGCTACCACCATTTGCGCCCCGAGAAAATAAGAAAGCAAAATCATGAATCGAGATGACGCGCTCCTGCAAGATTGGCGCACCCGCGCGCTGGCGCTGGAAACGGAAGTCCAGAAAGCGGTGATCGGCCAAGATCATGTCATTCACCACATCAACCTCGCGGTATTCGCGCGCGGCCATGTGTTGCTCGAAGGCGATGTCGGCGTCGGCAAAACGACCGTGTTGCGAGCCTTTGCCCGCGCCATCGGCGGCGCCTTCGAGCGCGTCGAGGGCACGGTCGATCTGATGCCGAACGATTTGGTTTACTACACCTACATCAACGAAGACGGCAAACCGCGCGTCGATCCCGGCCCCGTGTTGAAGCACGGCGACGCACTGTCGATTTTCTTTTTTAACGAGATCAACCGCGCGCGGCCGCAGGTCCATTCGCTGTTGTTACGGGTAATGGCCGAACGCAGCGCCAACGCCTTTAATCGCGAATATCGCTTTCCGCAC
>JANMJR010000129.1:0-3488 GCA_031371465.1 Pseudomonadota bacterium | reverse complement strand
TTTGAGTATTGACACGGCCTATCGCATCGTAGGTGAAACTTGTCGCTGGAAAGCTGGTTGCGTTTGAAAAGAAATTTCGATAGCGATTTAGAACTTGGCCGAGGCTATTGTAGTCAACGCCGCCGCCGATACTTTTTGTTCCATCAAAGTAGGTGACGTAGCTCCTGATTTGCCGATTAAGTCGGTCAAAATAGGTATCGGTAGACGGAGAACCGGTTGAGGTCGTGGAGATAGAATATGCGGGAACTATCCATGAGCCTGAATAGTAGTTGTAAGTCCACGTGGAAACCGTGCCGTCCGCTCTCGATTCGCTCTGCTTGCGGCCCAACACGTCGTATGCCCAACTTGTCACAACGTTATTCGGCCCTGTGAGCTTGGTCATGGCGCCAAAGCGCGCATCAAATTCGTGGGTTTCCGTATGACCCAATACATTGACCACGCGAGTGGGAAAGCGACCGGTGGGATTGGCGCCTTGCGCTTCGAAATAGGTATAGCTGGTACGCGGGGCAAAATACGCCGAATCCGTACTCGCCACTGCGCTAGTCGTTGTTGCTGATTGTTTGTTTCCAAATGCGTCGTAAACATAATCGGTTATCACGCGCAGTTTGGCATCGGTCGAGGCGGCGGGCGCACCCACGCAACCTACACCTGGCTCGACAACTTCTCTGTTTAGCAAACCATCGGCGCGATAACCAAACGACGATGTGCGAGTGGCCGAGGCGCCATTTGGCACTGTATTGGTGACCGCAGAACAGGTGACACGACCAAGAATCCAACTCGCTGCGTTATCGCTGTACGTATTGATATTGGTTTTGGTATGCCCGTCAGAACTGATGATCTCGACGCGCGTGGTATTGCCATAGCTATTAACGACGGCATTGGTCGTAATTTGGCTGATCGGTGTTTGATTGAGTTCATAAGCGTTTGCAACGGATTGCGAAACGTAGGGATAATAGACCCTCGCGTAAGTGTTGTTTGCAGCCCACGTGTTTACGGAGGCAGAGAGTGTCACGCCGCTGTAAAGGCGCTGATAGGTTTCCGTTGGCAGACCTTGGTAGGGCCAGTCTTGCCGAAAAATCGTTTGGGCGTAGGTACCTTTTTGGTCGTCATAAGTGACCATACTGGCAAAGCCTAATAAGCCGCCGCCTTGCTGATGCGTTTTAGCGCCAGCATATGTGTACCGAAGTGTGTACAGGCCGCCGAGCCCATCGGAACTGCGCGAACTCGCGACGACATTAAGCGCTGACTGGGGGAGGATGTCCCTGATCGGGTAAATTGATCCGGATGAAGGCGTATAGACCGTTGTATCGCTGATGAGCTTGTATGTGATTTCGGTGACTGCGTTCAGTCCATCGGTTACGCGAATGAGGAAGTGTGGCGTGGGGCGCTGCATGGGACGGACGGTGGCCAGGCCGCCACCCACTCTAACTAAATCTGGCGCGCCATCTCCTGTTACGTCCCCGAATAAGCACGCGCCTGATCCACATAGCTGTAAGCCTAACGGGATCTGCGCAGTGAAGCTTGCCCCGTTTGAGGAAGATAACGTATGGTTTGTAAGACAAGAGCCATACCCGTTACAGAATGTATTGTCGGTTATTAAATCGTGGCGACCATCGCCATCTGCATCGACCAAATAGCGTGCACCCGACAACGGAATACCACTCCAAACGACCGCCGCCGCAAATCCGGCGCCAGTGGACTTCAAAATTGTATTGCCTACTAATAGGTCGGCGCGCCCATCGCCATTGACATCACCTACCGCCGAGACGGCGACACCCCCACCCGCAGTTAAATTGACAAAGGCCAACCCATTGGACAACGCCCAACGCCAGTTTGAACTGCAAACGCCACTAATGTTGCAATTCGTTTGGGACGTTACGAGATCATCTTTGCCATCCCCGTTGACGTCACCCGAGAATATGTACAGGTTGCTGCTAATACCACCAGATTGAGGCCCTGGCAAAGTTACGCCCAGTGCTGTCGCAGCACTAAAGCCTGAACCATTTGAAAATTGGATGCCGCCGCCGGAAATAACGTCGGCTTTCCCGTCGCCGTTCACATCCCCCACAGTCACGTCGGGATTAGCACCAATATTTACAGGCGCGGTAAAACCAGATCCGGAGGAATAGGACACCCAGATGCGATAGCCAATTTGGCTCAATCCGAAAGTATAGGTTTCGACCGTGAGTAGGTCCTTTATGCCGTCACCATTGAAATCGGCGAGGAAATTTTTTAGATTACCGAGGTTCGAACCCCAATTGGCAGCAGTCGGGGCCCACTGTGTAGTGCCGGTTGACAATTGCCAGTCAAAGGTAGTAGCTGCCAGGCAAGTTGCCCCCACACATTCTGTAACGGACTTGAGTAAACTTGTGGTTTGGGTCGCGTCGTACGCCAGCGCATAGCTGCGAACTTCGGTTGCGCCATTGTTCGCGCGAATCGTCTTAAGGCGTGTGGTTACTTTTGTTGGCGTGCCGGCAATGTACTCTGAGCCCAAAACGTCAGTGCGTACCTCGTATTCGAACACCACCGAGTTGTAGGGGGCTACGGCGGGCACAGCGCTGCTATTGCCGGTGTAATCGATACGGGTCGGGTGCATTTCGCCGTTAGCATTGTCTTCGGAGTAAGTGATGGTCATGTAGTTGCCAACACGGTCATACACCATATTTAGCGCCCAAAGCATCACCAATCCACCCGGCGCTATACCGGCGGGTTCCATCGCGGAATTTGGGGTGTTGCCGTACTGCATGATCTGGCCAGAGCGGCTTTCTATCCTCCACCAGCAGGGGCCGCTACCGCAGACACCAAACGAGTAAATCCGATTAAAGGTTTCGCGCTCGGTTCGGTACTCGGTATTGTTCGCGCCGTTGGCAAGGCCATTCACCACGATGAGCCGCTGCCCGTCTAGGCAGAATCGATCATTTGCATCGTGGTTTATCCCGCCAGGCGCGCCGTCATGAACGATGGTTTGCGCGCAGCGATGGATAACGGAGAGCCCGGCCAGTGTCCAGCCAATTCCCAGTGAGCCATTGCTGCCTTGGCTGTTGTAGCCGAGTGCGAGACTGGGTTGCATCCCGCCGGTGCCAGGGGAAATTTGAATGGGGATGGTGTAGTTTGCCGCGCCACCCGGGCTCACCGAGAATGAACCCGGCGTGGACATCTGCGCTTGGGCGAAGACTAACCCCGGAATGAGAATACTGAGATACGCGAGAAAAGTGCGGGAGCGTTTAAGAAATTGAACACCGGATGACGCGAAGACCGCGCACACCCCCACACATTGAACCCCAGCCATGGTTTCCCTCCCCGGTTGTTGTTGCTTATTTCCAGCGTTTAATTTCTTGGAATCAAGCGTCGCCCTTTTCTCGATTTGCGGTCAACAAAAAATGAATTCGGTTGATGAGTGTTTTAGAGTTTATTGATTTTCTTGTAATTTTATTAACCTCACCGGAATAGTCGCAATCGCCTTCACAAAGCCTATCGACCTGACCGTG
>JANMJR010000100.1:0-8996 GCA_031371465.1 Pseudomonadota bacterium | reverse complement strand
CCAAAACGGAATGCTCGGCGGCGCGCCGTGGGCGTCTTCAACCCGCACCGTGCCACGCTCGACGCGCATGATTTGATAGGACTGATTGCCGAGTTGGAACACGTCGCCTGCCATGCTCTCGATGGCAAAATCTTCATTGACAGTGCCCACGTGAATCGCTTCCGGCTCAAGCACGACGTTGTAGTCGGCGGTGTCGGGAATCGTGCCGCCGGAGGTCACCGCCGTCAGCGCGGCGCCGCGACGGCCATGCAGCACGTTGTTGACGGCGTCGCGATGGATGTAGGCGTTTCCACGGCCACGGCGCGTGGTGTAACCATCGGCGAGCATGCGTACGATTTCTAAAAATTCCTCGCGCGTGACATTGCGAAACGGATAGGCGCGACGCACCAGTGCAAACAAATCCTCTTCGCGCCAATTTTGCAGCGCGACTTCGGCGGCGATTTGTTGCGCCAAAACGTCGAGGGGTTTATCGCGGATCACGAGTTGGTCAAGTTCACCGCGTTGTATCGCATCGAGCAATGCCGTGCATTCCACTAGGTCGTCACGCGAAGTCGGAAACAAGCGGCCCTTCGGCAGCGCCCCGACCGCGTGACCGGAACGGCCGACGCGTTGTAAAAATGCGACAATCGCGTGCGGCGAACCGAGCTGGCAAACCAGATTCACATCGCCGATATCGATACCCAATTCCAGCGACGAAGTCGCGACCAAAGCTTGCAACTCGCCGGATTTCAAACGCTGTTCCGCGAGCAAACGGTGCTCTTTCGCCATGCTGCCATGGTGCGCGGTGACCGCTTCTTTGCCAAGTCGCTCGGAAAGAAACCGCGCGACGCGCTCAGCCATGCGCCGCGTGTTGACAAAAATCAGCGTGGTTTTATGCAGCAAAATAAGCTCGGTGAGCCGGCCGTAGACTTCCTGCCAAATGTCGTTCGACATCACGGCGGAAAGCGGTGACTGCGGCAACTCGATGGCTAGATCCCGTTCTCGCACATGGCCCGCATCGACAATAGTGCATGCGACTGCGCTCGACTGATCAAACAAATCGTTACCGGGACGTACCGCATCGCCCACTAAAAACTTTGCGACCAATTCAATCGGCTTTTGCGTGGCGGACAGGCCGATACGAGTGAGCCTGCGCCCGGTAAGCGCTTCGAGACGCTCTAACGTCAACGTCAAATGTGCGCCGCGTTTGTTCGGCGCGAGGGCATGGATCTCGTCCACGATCACCGCGCGGGTGGTCGACAACATTTTGCGACCCGAGGCGCTCGTCGCCAGGATGTACAGCGATTCCGGCGTCGTCACCAGAATATGCGGCGGACGGCGTTTCATTTTCTCTCGTTCCGCCTGGGGCGTATCGCCGGTGCGCACCCAGGTACGAATGTCGGCATCGGGAAAATTCAAACGCTTGAGTTGCGCGCGAATGCCGGCAAGCGGCGCCACGAGATTTTTCTCGATGTCGTTGGACAAAGCCTTTAACGGCGAGACGTAAACCAGTTGTATTTCGTCGGGAAGTTTTCCCGCCACGCCTTGCCGCACCAAAGCATCGATGGCCGCAAGAAACGCGGCAAGGGTCTTTCCGGAACCGGTTGGCGCCGCGACAAGCACATGTTGCCCACCCGCAATGGCCGGCCAAGCCTTCACCTGCGCCGCGGTGGGCGACACAAATGTAGCATCGAACCAAGCGGCTACCGCTGGGTGAAAGGACGGGTCTAACGCCACGGCAATCGGCTTACCATAACGCGGGAGTCAGGCTTAACAAATTAGTTCTCGATAAATCGTCATTGGTAACAGAAGTTTACAACTACGTGGGATATTTAGCCGATAGCATATCAAATTTAGCGCAGTGCTTACCCATCGGGATTTCGGCTATCCCGTTGAAATGGCATATGAATCGGCCAACCTGTATAGTTCGCCTAATTGTTCGTGCATCGATCTATATCCTGCCGATAGACAGTTGTTACGGATTTTTTCCTGGGCCTAAAAATCGCCGCACGACAATAGGTGGGCGCGGGCCAAATACAAAATAACGAAAGTTGAAAACTGAATAATCCATCGCCAATGCCGCAATCCCCTGACGCCTCACGCGCGCTTACCGCCAAGGTGCTTGCGGAACAAGTCGCCTTGACCTATCGGCACACCGCGGTCAGTTTGACGAGTTCGTTGCTCGTGGCAACATTGGGCATGGTGGTGGTATACGGTCTGGTTTCAACTCGTTTATTATTGGGCTGGTATACGCTCACCATACTGATCTCGGTAATCCGGCTACGCCTACTATGGGCCTATGAAAAAGCCGCGCCACCGGTCGAGGCGGCGTCGCTATGGGCGAAACGCTTCTACATGGCTGTCGCCGCAGCCGGCATATCCTGGGGGTTGTTCGGCACCGTACTCCTCCCCGACGATAACCCTTCGAAACAATTCGCCGTAGCGTTCCTCATCTCCGGTACCGCGGCGGGCGCATTGGGATCGCTCACCGCACTGCGCTTGGCGTACCCGTTGTTCCTGTTGCCCTTCGTATTGCCGTTCGCCTTGTTTATGTTGCTGCGTGGCGACCTCGCCCATCTTTTTATAGGGATTGCCGCGATTCTATTCGTCATTATGATGTTGGTGGTTGCCAAGCGTAGCTCGGCCGTGATCGAGAAAAGCCTAACCCTGGGCTTTCAGAACGACGATTTGGTTAAAGCACTGGCGCAGGTTAACCAAGACGCCCGTGCCGCGAATACAGCACTGTCCCACGAAGTACGCGAGCGTAAGCGTGCGCAAGAGCAAGCCGAGGCGGCGAGCGTGGCGAAATCGCAGTTCTTGGCGAACATGAGCCATGAGATTCGCACACCCATGAACGGCGTATTGGGTATGTCCGAGTTACTCATGGACACAAAGCTGGATACCAAGCAATTTCATTTCACTGAAACACTGCACCGCTCGGCCCTATCGCTGCTCGGCGTAATCAACGACATTCTGGAGTTCTCGAAAATCGAAGCCGGGCGGCTTGAGCTGGAGCGCGTGGATTTCGACTTGACTCAGCTGATTATGGACGTGCTGGAAATTCTCGCGATACGCGCCCATGGCAAAGGCATCGAGCTGGCTTGCTTGATCGAAAACGACATCGAAGCCAACTGCATCGGTGATCCGACTCGCATCCGCCAGATCTTGACGAACTTGGTCAGCAACGCCGTGAAATTCACCGATAAGGGCGAAATCTACGTCCACGTGGCAATCGAGAGTAAAACGGAAAAGCGCCAAGTGTTGCGCTTTGAAATCAAGGACACCGGGGTCGGCATCGATCCGAGCATGCACGAAAAGGTTTTCGACTCCTTCGCCCAGGCCGACGGTTCGACCACGCGAAAATACGGCGGAACCGGTCTGGGACTCGCCATTGCCAAGCAACTGGTCGAAATGATGAACGGCCACATCGAACTCACCAGCGCCCTCGGCAAAGGCTCAACGTTTAAGTTTACCGTCGCCATCGATATCGGCAGCCCGATTCGCCCGCCGTTTAGCGCCAGATCTTCGCTTGCGGGTCTGCGCGCGCTGGTGGTCGACGATAACGCAACCAACCGCGATATTTTGAACTATCAACTCAGTGGCTGGGGTGTGACAGCGCATTGCGTCCAGAGCGGCGAAGAAGCGCTGGCCGTGCTGGCGGCGCGAATCGCGCCGGTCAAATATGATTTTGCGGTGTTGGACATGCATATGCCGGGAATGGATGGGGTAGAACTCGCCGAGCGCATAGGCCGCCTCGAATCCCTAAAGTTACCGCTGGTCATGCTCAGCTCGGTCGGCATCGATATGCCGGTTCATACGCTCACTAAAAATCGCATCCGCGCTTGGCTCACCAAACCAATCAATCAATCGCGGCTTTACGATTGTTTGTTGCGCGTGATGCACTCAAACCAGGAAACCCATCGTGCCATATCGCGCCCCATCCTGCCGAACACAGACCGACAGAAATTGTCCAGCGTAAAAATTCTGTTGGTCGAGGACAATCCGATCAATCAAAACGTCGCGACGAATATGCTGGGGACCCTGGGCTACGTGTTCTGCGTCGCGGAAGATGGCGAACAGGCGCTTGCGATGTGGCAGAATGAGGCGTTCGACGTGATCTTAATGGATTGTTACATGCCGAACATGGATGGTTACGCCGCCACGCAGGCGATTCGGCAACGGGAGGCCGCTAAAACAAACACCAATGGCGTGGCGCCACACATTCCGATTATTGCCTTGACCGCCAATGCGATGGAAGGCGATCGAGAAAAATGCCTTGCAGCGGGCATGGACGACTACCTGCCGAAGCCTTTCGCTCGCGACGCGCTGGGGGATATTTTGCAGCGTTGGTCCACTGTGCCAAACGACTCAGCGCCTTCATTGGCAGCCATGCCGGCCATCGAGCCGCAAAACGTCGTCCTCGACGCGGTGATTTTAGACAGCCTACGCGAGCTCGAAAGCATGGGTGGGCAAGCGGGTTTACTGGAAAAAATTATTCATTTATACCTGGATACCGCACCAAAATATATGGAACAAATGCGCATCGCGATCGCCGATCACGACGCGGGCGCGCTTAAAGTCGCCGCGCATACGTTAAAGTCGAGCAGTGCCAATCTCGGCGCGCGCGGCTTCGCCGAATTGTGTAAGAAGTTGGAAATCATAGGCCGGGAGGGTTCCTTCGTCGATACCGAAACCATGCTGATGGGATTAGCCCAAAATTACACGACCGTGCGAAAAAGTCTTTTGGCGGAACTCCAATCAAAAACCCTGTGACGACACCTTACTACGTCCTGATTGTTGACGACGATCAGATGATGCGTCTGCTATCGCGGCAGGCCATGATGGCATCGGGCTTCGAAGTCGCCGAAGCCGAAGATGGGCTACAGGCGCTTGACAGCATCAAGCAACGTAAACCGGATTTGGTGTTGCTCGATGTCACTATGCCGAATTTAGATGGCTTTGCAGTCTGCCGCGAACTGAGCAAGAACGAAGACACCCAGCGCATTCCGGTGATCATGCTTACCGGATTAGAGGACGCACAGTCGATCAGCAGCGCCTACGAGGCAGGCGCGACGGATTTCATTATCAAGCCGATCAATTGGCACATTCTGATTCAGCGCGTACAACAAGTATTGCGTGCGAGCGAGGCGTCCAGCGCGTTGCGTACCAGTCAAGCGCGGCTCGAACATGCCCAACGCATCGCCCACTTAGGTAATTGGGAATGGGATACCGATAGCGATATTATCCACGGCTCGGACGAAGCCTGTCGAATATTTGGGATCGAACCGGGCCTTAAATTAACACTGTCGCTCGTCGAAGCGGCGATCCCGACCGAAGATTATGCTCGGGTAACAAACGGAATTCGGCAACTGGTGAAATACGGCGTATCGTTATTCCTCGAGCACCAAATTCGACGGCCCAACGGCGATATTCGCATTGCGCAACAACAGGCGGAAATTTTTCTGAAAAAGGGCAATCGGGTGCGCCGTATTGTTGGCACGATTCGTGACATTACCACGGAAAGGCAAACGGAAGAGCATATCCGCCGGCTGGCGTTTTACGATAGCCTAACCGGGCTACCCAATCGTCGAATGTTTCACGAACGACTCGCCACCGCACTGGCGCTGGCGAACCGAAAGGGGGCGCAGGTCGCGATCCTATTTTTGGATTTAGATCGTTTCAAACGCATCAACGACACCCTGGGACATGCGGTCGGGGACGCATTCTTGCTCGAGACCGCCACGCGCCTCAAAGCGCTGGTGCGCCGCCGCGATGTGGTGGGGAGCAGCGGGAACGAACGCGACGAAGATCTAATCGCACGCCTCGGCGGCGATGAGTTCACGATTATGTTCAGTGATTTTCGCAATACGCTGAATCTCGCCAAAGTCGCCCAGCGCATCCTCAACATCATCAAAAAGCCCGTGACCATTGACGGCCACGAAATATTCTCCAGCGTCAGCATCGGCATCGCCCTGTTTCCGGGCGACGGTACCGACTTGGACACTTTGCTCAAGAACGCTGACACCGCCATGTTTCACGCCAAGTCATCGGGACGTGGCCGCTATCAGTATTATTCGAACGAGATGAACGCCTCCTCGTTGGCGAAATTGGCGCTGGAAACCGAACTTCGCCAAGCAATTGATCGCAACGAATTCGTGCTCCATTTCCAGCCGAAACTGGACATGATCAGCAATCAAATCGTCTCGGTGGAGGCGCTTGTGCGCTGGCAACACCCGCAGCGCGGCTTGGTGTATCCAGGCGAGTTCATCGCCCTAGCCGAAGAGACAGGCATGATCATGGAATTGGGCCGCATCGTGATCGAGCAAGCCTGCCTGCAATTTAGTCACTGGCGCGAGTCCGGAATCGAACTAGCCAGCATCGCCGTGAATCTTTCGCCGGTACAATTTCGGCGCAGCGATCTAGTCGAACAGATTGCCGCAATCCTGGAACAGACCAGCGTTTCGCCGGGCAATTTAGAACTGGAAATCACCGAGGGCGCGGTCATGCACAGCGAGGAAACCGCGATCGAACTCATGCGCCGCCTGAAGGCGCTCGGCATCCGCCTGACGATGGACGATTTTGGCATCGGATATTCTTCGCTGAGTTTTCTCACGCGATTCCCAATCGATCATCTCAAAATCGATCGTTCGTTTGTTTCCGACCTGCCACAAAATCAAGAGAAAGCGGCCGTGGTTCGCGCCATTATCGCCATGGCGCACAGCCTGAACCTGACAACGATCGCCGAGGGTGTCGAGACACGCGAACAAGCGCTTTTTTTGCATTCGACCGGCTGCGATCAATTTCAAGGCTTCTTGTTCAGCCGGGCGGTCCCCGCGCCGAGTCTGGCGCGCCTCATCGAACTAACCAACACCCAAACGGTGTTGAAACCACGCTACGCGAGCGAAATCTGATCGTGCGCCGTCGCGCATGATGAATCACTTCTTAAGCACAATTATTTCTATCGATGCCTGCAGAGGCGCACCGATACTGTCCCGCAGCGCATGCCATGCCACAAGGCACGCTCCACGCGCGGCGTGGCAGCGCTCTCAATGCAACCGCGTTAGGCGGTTAGGCATACGTGTCGAGCCTACTCAGCACGGCATCCCGTGTTGCATCCGGCGCGTCGAGCAGCACGCGCTCAATGCCGGCTTCTCGATACGTTTCCAGAACCGCTGCGTCGGCTGGCGGGAATGTGGGTGTGCTCGCAAACGAATAGCGATTCGAACTTGCGCGCTTCCAGTTCGCCCGCCGATTCGCCGACGTCAATGCCGTACTCGGTGGGAAAGTGATAAGTGCCCATTAACAGGTCAATTCCGTCTTGATTTCAACGCCGCGCGGCGATGACCGCGCTTCACACTCGATTGTATCTATGCCAATGGGCTGCTAAGAATCCAACGGATTATTCGTAAGGAGTTGACCAAGACCGCCGCAAGAATCTCGCCAGATAGCGACTATGGCGAGTCACCGCTGATGGCTTCGGCAATTGGCAAGCTCATATCTACATGCCGGATGGCCGCTACGATTTTCGAGCGATTGCAACGGCTGACGATTTCGTCGAATCGAACGGCGCAGACGTTCTAACGTTTTTCCAGGCTCAGGAAAAAGTCCGCGAGGTTCACGCGGAGGTAATCGCGGGAAAAACGCTCAAGCCAATCACCGTTAAAGAAGTTGCGGATCGTTACATGGATAGGTTCCGCGACAACCGCAAAGCCGTTCAAGAAACCGCCAACACGATCAAAGCTCACATCGTCCCGGCGTTTGGTGACATCGTGATCAGCGAGTTAACGACCCAATCGATCAAGGCATGGCACGCCAAACTTGCTGCGTCCCCAGTACGCCGTCGCACTGGCCTTGGTAGGACGCCGAACTTAGGCGAAAAAGCGGCGACACCGGAACAAAAACGAGCGCGCAAATCCACGGCGAACCGTATATTGACGGTGCTCAAAGCCATGCTGAACAAAGCCTTCCAGGACGAGCTTGTTAGCGATGACTTAGCGTGGAGACGTCAAGCCATTCGAGCGTGCCGACGAGCCTGTAACGCGCTTCCTGACCGTTGACGAGGCGACTCGCCTTATCAATGCGGCGTGCCGCGCGGATTTACGCGAATTGATCAAGGCCGCGTTGTTCACCGGCGCGAGGTTTTCTGAACTAACCGGCCTTCACGTGCTGGACGTGAACGTTGGCGCCGCCAGCATCTATATCAAACCCGCAAAATCAGGAAAAGGCCGATACGTTCCTCTTAGCGCCGACGGGTTAAATTTCTTTCAGGTCGCAATTCTCGGCAAGACGAAAAATGCGCTCGCCTTCACCAAACAAGACGGCGCAATGTGGGGTAAGAATCAACATTCCAGAGCGCTCAAGGAAGCGTGCGCCATCGCCAAACTTCCGCCGGATTTTGGCTTTCACGAATTACGCCACACCTATGCGATAGAACCCTTGCCAACGCCGTCCAAACCCACTTGCCGAGTTTTGGACACATCGCAAATAGCAAGATTTCTTCCATTCGTTAATGCTTGCGTAAAATACGGCAACGCCGTATATTTGAATTGTGCTCACAATCGTCGAAACGCCGTTATTCAGCAAACTGATATTCGATTATCTGACTGACGACGAATTTGCCGAGTTTCAATTTTTCTTGGCAGAAAACCCCGAAGCCGGTGACGTTGTTCCCGGATCGGGCGGCGTGAGAAAAATTCGCTGGGCGCGGCGTGGCATGGGTAAGAGTGGCGGCGCGCGCATTATTTATTTCAATCGCCTTTCCAGCGGTGAGATTTGGCTACTAACCATTTACGCAAAAGCGAAGCAGGAAAACGCACCCGCACACATTCTGAAAGCAATGAAAGAGGCAATCGAATATGCACCATAACTACAGGGGCTGGCACAATGAGTCGTAAATTATCAGAGAAAGAATTGACCGAGCGCGATGCAAAGCGCGACGTGTGGCAAGAAGCGCTCGATGGCATTCGCCACATTAAGGCAGGACGTATCGGACGCAAATACACTGCGGAATCCTACCC
>JANMJR010000522.1:0-7336 GCA_031371465.1 Pseudomonadota bacterium | reverse complement strand
TTTTCCGCTCGTATGGGTGACTAATGGGCATTTTGGGATTATTTTTCGCTAAAATATTTCGTAAAAAATAACGGACTAACACATCCAAAACAATCTGTTAGGGGTGCATTGTCGATCAGCCTTCTAAGCTGAGGGTCGCAGGTTCGATTCCTGTCGGGCAGGCCATCCAGCGTTCCTACGTACGGAATATTTCTTCGCCACGTGGAGGTTTTTCGACATATTGGGGTGTCTCGGACAGGTCGTTTTTGCGAAGGCGAACGCGTCAGCGATCATGCCCGCCTGACCCAACACTTTTCACCTAAGTCCCGTTCGCCCTGAGCTTGTCGAAGGGCCTAGCTATGCGGCGAGGCTTCGACAAGCTCAGCCAGAACGGATTAAATTAGCTAAGTGAACAGTATTGCCACCTGACCGCCATTTTTATTGAATACAAACGTATCGGCTTCAAGACCGCAATCGATGACTTCGGCGCGGGATATTCCGGCCTCAATCTGCTGGCGGAATTTCAACCCGACTACATTAAGCGGGACATGGCATTGACCCGCACAACGATAAAGACCGTGTGCGGCGAGCGATCGTGCAAGGCATTCTGGAAACCTGCCGCGGACTCAAACTCGGTGTTATCGCGGAAGGCATTGAAACGCCGGAAGAGTGTCTTACGCTACAGGATGGGGGGTAACCCTGTTCCAGGGTTATTTATTTGCAAGGCCCGGCTTTCAGCATCTTCCCAAAGTTTCTACTGATGCCCTTGCGCGGGTAAGACCGCGTCGCACCAGCGACAGCCAACGCAGGCGCTGTTAGTCCGCGTAGGGCGCCAACACCGGCGCGTAGAATCGCTGCCGCATACTGCAGAAGTGTGCGAAATTCTTTTTAACGAACCGAGTCGCAACCTGACCCTGACGTTCATTGCCGCGAGGTAAGCAGGGCGCAGCTTCCTGGATTGCGGCCGAGAAAAAATTCAACCAGTGAACCGGCGATCGATTTCGAACATACGCATATTCCGACGCCGCAAATTGGCGTCGAATTGTGTTCTACCGCTTTTGAACTACCTCTTCTGGCCGAGGCTGAATAGGTCGTTTGGCATATCGACCTGAAATCGCCATCGCCTTACGCTTCACACCATTGATTTTGAGAGTGGGAATCGCGTAATCATGAATCGATTATTCGTACGTTTTGGCTTGCCCTGGTTAATTTGTGGCTCAGTGGTCTATGCGCTTTACTGGGTCGTTTTGTATGGAGAAAGCATTTCCACGATGACACCGAGCGCGAGCTTTACCAAGCAAACTTCAAATACCCAGGAGACGGTTCGTCCAACCGCTATTCATTTGACTGAATATCGCAATCGAGTCGGAGCAGGCGGGGCAGTGGCACACAAACAGCCTCCACATGTGGCGCCGTTACAAATCGCTACGAGGGCGGCTAAGAAATATGTAGCGCTGCCACAGCCAACGCTCGCTGATCCGCTCATGGGTTTGCAGGACGTAAATCCAAACAATCGCATAAACGCTTTGGCAGAATCCGATGCGCAAGGACTCACGATTCCGGCCCACACGCTGCAGCAACTGGCAACTTCCGATCGTGATCCAGCGGTACGAATTTTGGCAATGACGAAATACGCTCAGGATCCTTTGGTGAATCCGGCAATGGTTCGGGCCACGGTCGAGGCCGGCGTGCGCGATGGTGACCCGACTGTTAGCGCCCAAGCGCGGGAACTTTTGGAGCAGCTTGAACAGGCGGCGCGTTCGAACGAGGAAATGCCGCAACTACTCGCTCATGAGATGCCGGTGCAATGACATCGTTGTGGCGATAGGCGATCCACAAATTTTGGCGATATCTCGATTGGGCCGCGAGATATGGCTTTTTAAATGTCGGCCTATTACTCTAGGAGATGTGATGAAAAAGCTAATTCTTGGTTCTTTGTTTGCGCTTTCGGCTGGTTTGGCTAACAACGCGATGGCAGATGGTTGGCCGGTTAGCGTCGTCGGCAACTGGAATATTATCGGCAATCAGCACGTTGGGACGCTTATTATTACGACTCAGGCGGCCGTCGGAAACTGTCGCCGCATTACCGGCACGGTGTATCCGGGCACGGCTGTGGCGCATCCGATCGAAGGTTTTTATTGCCCCTTCAGCGGTCGTCTGCAATTTGTCCGCAAGCTTCCCGTTAACAATGACACCATTCAAATCTGGACCGGCAATGTTTCACAAGACGGCGTAGTTGACCGCATGGGCGGAACTTTCACATCGGTGAACGCCACGGTAGGTGGCTCGTTGGGTGAATACAACTTCCAAGGCAGCCGCTAATCTATTTCATAAAAGTTCTTGTAGCGATGGATGAGCGTAACGCGTGACGCTCACCATCGTGTTTGTGGCCGCCAGGCAGCAACGCAATCGAATCCGTTATTCTAGAAAGAAGGTTTCCTGTAACCATGCGAGTAATTGTGGTTGATCGTAGCGCATCATGTGGCCGTCGGTTTAGGGGCTTCTCATTGACGTGACTTCTAGCCACGTTGGTGGTTGACAGCCGTCGCGGGTGATATTAATCGCGGCGCAGCGAGTTGCGTGGCTGAGCGCCTGCGCGAGAATTGACTGGGCGGGCGCCGCAGTGCGCAGGGCTTCAATCGCGCCGCCGTGTATCAACGAGGCGATAAATCCCGCGAAGAAACAATCCCCGGCGCCGACCGTATCGACAACGCTAACCTCTTCCGCCGGCTGAAAGATTTCCTGCGCGCGAGTTAATACCCAGGCGCCGCTTGCGCCCATGGTGACGACGACGATTTTGCATAAATCACTCAACAACTCGCGCGCCGCATCGAGCGGCGGCGCAGCGAGGCCTAAATGCTGTAAATCTTCGTCGCTGACTTTAACGATATCGGCAGCCGCCATCGCGGCGCGTGCGGCGTCACGATAGTCCCCTGGCGACACGCCCATGCTGCTGGCCACTTGCATACGCATATTCACATCCAAGGTGCAGAGGATACCGTTGCGGCGCGCGTGCTGTTGTGCGGCCGTGATGACTGCGTGGTCGGGCGGGACGAGGGTGAGCCCGCCAGTATGAAAGCCGAAGGTTTTTGAGTTGAAGTGGCGCGTCAGTTGTTCCAGCGTAAGTACGCGATCGGCGACGCCTTCGCGGTAAAACTGGTAGCTTGGTTGACCAACGGCGGATTTACTGACCAGCGCGAGAGAAGTCGGTTGCGCCAGCGTGGGACCGAGCGCAGCGGCGCCGGAAGCGATCAGCGACTCGCGTAGAAGCGTCCCAAAGTGATCACTCGACAGCGGGTTGGCATAGGCCGCCGTGACACCCTGCAACGCTAGAGCGCGCGCGAAATTAAACGGCGCGCCACCGGCCACCGGCTGGTAAAGGCCGTCCGGCGCGGCAATTAAATCGATTAGGGCTTCGCCCGCAATCACGAACATATTACTAACTCCAAATGAATCGCGTAAAAGTACCTGACCGGAACGCCAGTTGCCGCGCGGCGCTCAGCCAATGCCACGCCACGCGCCAATATCCAGGGGCTGGCCTTGGGCCATAAGGGTTCTGGCAAGGCATCGGGACGAAAATCACGCCAGTTAAAAACGCCATAATAGCAAAAAATCAATTAAATAAAGGAGATTGATTTAGTCAAAAAAATGGCATATAGTGCGCTCCCAAGCCGGTCATTTTTTGGGCCGCGCTCAAGAACAATTGCGGCGACACCCTCGCCATTTCCCGTTGAATTTAGGAAGGAGATCTCCATGAAAGCCCAGAAATTACTTGCCCTGTCCATTGTTGCCTGTTTTACCGCGTCGGCGAACGCCGCCGAGCCGATTATCGGCCTGATCACTAAAACCGAAACCAATCCCTTCTTCGTGAAAATGAAAGAAGGCGCAGCCAAAGCCGCGAAAGCCAAGGGCGCGAAGCTGATGTCCGCAGCCGGTAAAATCGACGGTGACAATGCCGGTCAGGTCACCGCGATTGAGAACATGGTTACAGCCGGTGCGAAGACGATTTTGATTACCCCCAGCGATGCCAAGGCGATTATCCCCGCGATCAAGAAAGCGCAGGACGCCGGCGTAATGGTGATCGGCTTGGACAGCCCGACCGATCCCGCCGAGGCGCTCGATGCCTTGTTTGCGACGGACAATTACAAAGCCGGTCTACTGATCGGCGAATATGCCAAGGCAGCCATGGGCGGGAAGCCGCTGAAGATTGCAACGTTGGATCTGTTCCCCGGTCACCCTGTCGGCGCGCAACGCCACAACGGTTTTTTGCAAGGGCTGGGCTTGAAGAGCAATGACGCGAAAAATAACGAACTGGCGATGCCCGTCGAAGTCGTCTGTGCGCAAGACAGTTTCGGCGATCAAGCCAAGGGCCAAACCGGAATGGAAAATTGTCTGCAGAAAAATCCTGACATCAATCTCGTTTACACCATCAACGAACCCGCCGCCGCCGGCGCCTATCAAGCGCTGAAAGCCGCAGGCAAAGAAAAAGGTGTGATGATCGTTTCCGTCGACGGCGGTTGCGCCGGTGTGAAAAACGTGAAGGCCGGTGTCATCGCTGCAACGTCGCAGCAATATCCGTTGAAAATGGCGGCGATGGGCGTGGAAGCGGGCGTGGCTTACGCCAAGACCGGCAAGAAAGTCACGGGCTACACCGATACCGGCGTGACCTTGATCACTAACAAGGCCATGAAAGGTGTGAGCAGCAAAGACACCAAGTTTGGTTTGGATGCTTGCTGGGGTAACAAGTAACTCGCAAGCAACACCTCATATGTCGTCATTCCCGCGAAAGCGGGAATCCAGTGACGTTCGCAAACGACACTGGGTCCCCGCCGCAGCCTGTCCTCGAATGCTTTAGTCGGGGACAGGGACGACGACAATTGTGATTCAGGAGGCTCAGTGGCAACCGATTCAACAACCATCGCAAAATCAGCAAACGACGGCCTGTTTCGAAATCTCCCGCCCCTCGCGGTATTCGGCCCGTTCTTCGCGCTGTTGCTCGCCTGCGCCTTTTTCGCTTCGCAATCGGAGCGTTTCCTCTCCGGTCAAAATTTTTCGCTGATACTGCAGCAAGTCATGGTCGTCGGCGTAATCGCCATCGGCCAGACCCTTATTATTCTCACCGCCGGAATCGATCTTTCTTGCGGCATGATCATGGCGCTCGGCTCCATCATCATGACTAAGTTCGCCGTCGATCTGGGCATGAATCCCTACCTCGCAATCGCCAGCGGCTTGTTGGTTTGCGTCGCGTTCGGATATTTGAATGGCGCGTTGATCACCTTAATTAAGCTGCCGTCGTTCATCGTGACCCTCGGCACGCTCAACATCGCGTTCGCGATTTCGCAAATTTATTCCGAAGCGCAAACCGTTTCGGACTTACCGCAGGCGCTGCTGTTTTTCGGCAACACGTTTAAGGTCGGCCAGACCGCGATTACCTACGGTACGGTATTAATGCTCGCGTTGTACCTCATCACCTGGTTTGTGCTGCGCGAAACAGCGTCGGGCCGGCACCTTTACGCACTCGGTAACAACGCCGAAGCCACGCGTTTGATGGGCATTAACACGCGGCGTCAACTCATCGGCGTCTATACCCTGGCGGGACTCATCTACGGTGTCGCCGGTTTGTTATTGGTCGCGCGCACCGGCGTCGGCGACCCCAACGCGGGACAGACCGACAACCTCGACAGCATCACCGCCGTGGTGCTAGGCGGCACGAGTTTATTCGGTGGACGCGGCATGATCCTCGGCACCTTAGTCGGCGCGTTGATTGTCGGTGTGTTCCGCAATGGGCTCACGTTGATGGGCGTGCAATCGGTGTATCAAATTTTGATCACGGGGATTTTAGTCATTCTCGCCGTGACCACCGACCAACTGTCGCGGCGCAAAGGCTAAGGCGATGACCACACCCGTCTTGCAAGCCCGCGGATTGACCAAACGTTACGGCCACGTAACGGCGTTGGATGGCGCGGATTTCGATTTGATGCCCGGCGAAATCCTGGCGCTGATTGGCGACAATGGCGCGGGTAAATCGACCTTGATTAAAGCGTTATCGGGCGCCCTCATTCCCGACGAAGGCGAGATCCAGCTCGACGGCAGGCTGGTGAAATTCCACGGCCCGAGCGATGCACGCAAGCAGGGCATCGAGACGGTTTATCAGGATCTCGCCGTCGCACCGGCCATGTCGATCGCGGAAAATCTTTTCCTCGGACGCGAAATACGTAGAGCCGGTTTGCTCGGCGGCCTATTTGGCTTGCTCGACAAAAAGCGGATGCTCAACGAAGCCATCGCCCATATGAAAGATTTGCAGATTGGCATTCGCTCCATGAAGCAAGCCGTGGAAACGCTGTCCGGCGGCCAGCGCCAAGGCGTCGCAGTGGCGCGCAGTGCTGCGTTCGCGCGCCACGTGGTGATCATGGACGAGCCGACGGCGGCGCTTGGGGTCAAAGAATCCAACATGGTGCTGGATCTGATACGCCGGGTGCGCGACAAGGGCTTGCCGGTGATCCTGATCAGCCACAACATGCCGCATGTATTCGACATCGCCGACCGCATTCACATCGCGCGGCTGGGCAAACGGGCCTGCGTGGTCAACCCGAAAAAAATCAGCATGTCCGACACGGTGGCCGTGATGACCGGCGCGAAACGCCCGGACGAGCTGCCCCCCGACGCGCTCGCGTAATTCGATGAACGATCTCGTCGCTGCACCGACCTCGTTTTTAACGCACCCCATCGGCTCCAACCACGTCGGCATGCGCCAATTCAACGAGCGCATCGTATTGCAGGCGATCCGTTTGCACGGCGCCTTGCCCAAGGCCGAAGTCGCGCGCCTGACGCGGCTCAGCACGCAAACCGCATCGGTGATCATCAACGGTTTATTGGCAGACGGTTTGGTGATCAGGCAAGACCGCGTGCGCGGCCGCATCGGTCAACCTTCAATACCGATCGCGCTCAATCCCGACGGCGCGTTCACCCTCGGCATTAAAGTCGGACGCCGCAGTCTCGATGTATTGGCGATGGATTTCGTCGGGCAAGTGCGCTTTCGAGAAATGCTGAGTTACGAGTATCCCGATCCGGATATTATTTTTCCCGCCATCGAACGCAAACTTGCATTAGTCGACACGCAGCTCGGCGAACATGCCAGCCGCCTCGTCGGCCTCGGCGTCGCCGCGCCGTTGTGGCTTGGCGGCTGGCGTGATTTCCTCGGCGCGCCGCGGAGCGTGATGGAAGCGTGGAACGAAATCGATATTCATCGCCGCATTCAAGCGATGACCGCACTGCCGGTCGAGTTTGCGAAAGACACTACCGCCGCATGCGTCGCCGAACTGGTGGCCGGCGAGGGACGACGTTTACGCAATTTTTT
>JANMJR010000499.1:0-1705 GCA_031371465.1 Pseudomonadota bacterium | reverse complement strand
AGAACCGCGCTGACATTGACGCCCAGGCCATCGGCCTGAGCGCGAGTAAGAGCGGGGCTCTTGAGGCATGCATTGCCAGAGGCCAATCTGGTAGCCGGTGATGGCAATGCACACATCAGAATCGGCTACCGATTGGACTTGAGCGTGCACGCGCGCTAGCGGAGTATTCTACTTTTTTGAATCGATAGGGGGAGGCAGCATGGCGTACGATTTGTTGATCAAGAACGGAACTATTGTCGACGGAACCGGGGCCGCGGCGCGACACGGGGACATCGGCGTAGCGGCGGGAAAAATCGTCGCGATCGGCAAACTCGATGGTAGCGCCAAGCAAACCATCGACGCTGCGGACTGTGTGGTGGCGCCGGGGTTCATCGATCCGCATACGCATTACGACGCGCAAATTTGCTGGGACGCGGCGGTGACGCCCTCGCCGTGGCACGGGGTCACCAGCGTGGTGATGGGCAATTGCGGCGTCGGCATCGCGCCGTGCCGCCCGGATCAACGCGAGGTCGCGATGCGCGATCTGGTGAATGTCGAAGCGATTCCGTTTGAGGTGTTGGAGCGCGGCATCACTTGGGATTGGGAAACCTTTCCGCAATTCATGGATGCGGCCGCCGCGCGCCGGCCCGCGCTGAATCTCGGCTTCTTGGCGCCGCTCACACCGTTTCGTCACTACGTCATGGGCGAAGCCTCGATGGAGCGCGCCGCGACTGCGGAGGAAACGCGCGGCATCAGCGCGTTGCTGGCCGAGGCGATGGACGCGGGCGCGTTTGGTTTTTCCAGCACGATTTTGAATCAGCACATGGGTTTCGGCGGTCGACCGTTGGCGTGTCGCAATGCAAGCACGGCGGAATACACCGCTTACGCCAACGTTCTCAGGCAGAAAAACAAGGGCGCCATCGAAGTCGCGCTCACCCGCCAGATCGCCGTGCTGGAAGACGACGGCTACGAATTGTTGGATTTGTTATTGGCCGAAAGCGATCGGCCCGTCACCTTCATCGCGATGTTTGACCGTGACGATATTCCCGAAGCCGTGCGCGACACCTTGCGTAAAGCCGCGCCGCTGATCAAGCGCGGCGCGCGCCCGCAGACTTCGCCGCTGCCGCTCACACGCGAAGTGAATATGCGCAATCCGTTTTCCTTCGCACCGTTTCCATCTTGGGGCCGGGTGTTCGCCGATCAATCGAAAGCGGCGCAGACGGCTGTGTATGGCGATCGCGCCTTTCGCGATCAGTTTCGCGAGGATCTAAAGAAACCACAGACTTTCGGCAACTGGTCGCGAGTTCGCGTGCATGAAGTGCGTTCATCGGAATTAAAACAGTTCGAGGGCCAGACCATCGCCGACATTGCCACGGCGCAAGGAAAAGACGGCGTCGATACGTTCCTTGATTTGACGCTGCAGGATGATCTGGAAATCGAGTTCACGCTTTCGACTTTTAATCATCGTGTCGATCGCATGAAAGAAATTCTCGCCAATCCCGATATTCTCATCGGGCTGGGTGACGGCGGCGCCCACGTCGATATGCTGTGCGATTCAGGCTATCCCACTTATCTGCTCGGCACCTGGGTACGCGAGCAGCAGGTGCTTACGCTGGAGGAGGGGGTGCGAAGACTCACCAGCGATCCCGCGGATTTCTACGGCATCAAAGATCGCGGACGCCTGAAGCTAGGCCTGGCCGCCGACATCGCCATTTTCGATCCGCAC
>JANMJR010000357.1:0-3670 GCA_031371465.1 Pseudomonadota bacterium | reverse complement strand
CGTCCCCGGCAACGTCGAATAAATCTTTAAGGGAAATCGGAAGTCCCGCAAGCGGCGAGGGGACGATGCCGTGTTTACGTAGGTTGTCCGATGCGTCGGCTTCGGCGAGCGCCGCTTCGCGATAGACCTTGATGAAGGTGCATGCGCCTTCGCCGTTCTTGTCATCGATTTTGGCGAGGGCCGCTTCGACAATGGCGCGGCTGCTGGTTTTTCCTGCCGCCAGATCGGCGGTGTAGTCTAAGATGGTGCGCATGGGGTTCTCCGGAAAATAGCGAGCAAAAAAGCGCCGCTAAGTGCAATTGCATCCCAACTGTCAGTCCCGCGTAGGCGGGAATCCATAGTGCCTTTGCAAAGAACGACGCCAAATGGATTCCCGCCTACGCGGGAATGACAGTAACTAAAGTTTCTTGGGTTTCTAAATCTCTGCATGTTGAATTCAACAAATCAGATGCATAATATCAAGCATTCGATCATTTCAGGAACTTTGCAAACATGATGCGCGGTCACCACGATATGGGCGGCCTTCCAGCCGGAAAGGTGGAGGCGAGCGAACACGACTTTGCGCTGTGGGAAAAGCGCGTCGATGCGTTGATGGTTTTGTTGTCGCAACAGGGGCGCAATTTGCTGAACGTCGACGAGTTGCGGCGTAATATCGAGAGCATCGGCGGCGATGCTTACGAGACCATGAGCTATTACGAGCGTTGGATTTTTTCCATCACGCAGACCATGATCCAACGCGGCGTGGTGAGTATCGACGAACTGAATCGCAAAATGGCCGAAGTCGAAGCGCGGTCGGCGAGCGAGCAACCATGAGCCTCGAAGAAATTACGCCGTGCTTTAAAGTCGGCGATGGGGTTAGGGTGAAGGAAATGTTTTCGCCGGGACACATCCGCACGCCATGGTATGTGCGCGGCCGGCGCGGAAGCATCGAGCGGCTGTGCGGCGTGTTCGGCAATCCCGAGGAATTAGCCTATGCCCGTGCGGGTACGCCGCGCCAGCCGTTATATCGCGTGCGTTTCCTGTTGCACGAGTTGTGGCCGGACTATAATGAAGCGGCCCAAGACAGCATCGAAATCGAAATCTATCAACATTGGCTCGAACCCGTCGCGGAGAAAGCATGAGTAGCTATAAACGTTTCGGCATGGTTGATCTGCGCAACGCGGGCCGCGGTAAGTCCGGGCCGAGCGCGTATTACCAGGTAATGGAAATCGCGCTGCGTGAATTGTTGATCGAGAAAAATATTTTCAGCGCCGCCGACGTGCGCCGCCAAATCGAATTCATGGACGGCCGTAACCCCGGCAGCGGCGCACGTTTGGTGGCCCGCGCCTGGTGTGACGCCGAATTTAAAGCACGTGCCCTGGCGAACGGCAGCACTGCGGCACAAGAGATCGGCATCGAGGTTGGGCCGACCAAACTCATCGTGCTGGAGAACACGGAAAAAATTCACAACCTGGTCGTGTGCACGTTGTGTTCCTGCTATCCGCGCATGTTGCTCGGCCTGCCGCCGGATTGGTATAAAAGTAAGGCTTATCGGAGTCGCGCGGTGCGCGAGCCGCGCGCGGTGTTGCATGAGTTCGGCACGGATATTCGCGCTGAGATCGAAGTTCGCGTGCACGACAGTACGGCGGATATGCGCTACTTGGTTTTGCCACTACGACCGGCGGGCAGCGAGCGCTTGAGCGAAAGCGAACTGGCGCAGCTTGTGACGCGGGATAGTATGATCGGTGTGGCAACCCTCGCGTAGGATGATCGCCCTCGAGAACGTTTCAAAACGCTATTCACAGTCCGTCGCGTTGGCGCCGCTCAGTTTCGCGTTTCGCCCCCAGGCGACCACCGTGCTGATCGGTCCCAGCGGCTGCGGCAAATCCACCGTGTTGCGGCTGCTGGCGGGGTTGGTGTTTCCCGATAACGGCCGTGTCATGGTTAACGATTTGCAATTGAGCGACGCTAACCTGGCCGATTTGCGTCAGCAAATGGGTTACGTCATTCAAGACGGCGGCTTGTTCCCTCATCTCACGGCGCGCGACAACGTCACGTTGCTGGCGCGCTATCTGCGCCGCGACAACGAATTCATCACACAGCGGCTAACCGAACTGAGCGATTGGGTGCGCTTGCCGTCGGCGTTGCTCGATCGCTATGCGCAGCAACTATCCGGCGGCCAGCGCCAGCGTGTGGCATTGATGCGTGCATTGATGCTGGATCCGCCATTGTTGTTGCTGGACGAACCCTTGGGCGCGCTCGATCCGATTACCCGTTACGCGCTGCAAGGTGAACTGAAAAGTATTTTCTCGCAGTTGAAAAAAACCGTCGTGTTGGTGACCCACGATCTGCACGAGGCGGCGTATTTTGCCGATCAAATTGTCTTGATGCGCGACGGTCACGTGATCCAGACCGGCGCCATCGATGATTTTCAGAAACGTCCGGTCGCGCCGTTTGTGAGCGAGTTTGTCACGGCACAGCGCGGGCATGTGCCACTTGCGAACTGAGTGACGAAAATGAAGCGATTTTGCGCATCGATGTTGCTGTTATTTTTCAGTGCGTTCCTGATTGATGCCCACGGCGCGGAATTGCGCGTCGGCTCGAAACGATTTACCGAATCCTATATTTTGGGCGAGATCATCACCCAGGCGGCGGCCCAGGCGAAAGAAGCGACGCTGAGGCACCGCCAAGGTTTGGGCAACACCGGCATCGTATTTGCAGCGCTTAAAAGTGGCGCCATCGATGTCTATCCCGACTACAGCGGAACCATCGCCAAGGAAATTCTCAAGATTGAAGGCAGCTTCGATCTTACTTTGTTAAACACGCGCCTCGCGGCGGAGGGTCTGGGTGTCGCCGTGCCGCTCGGCTTCAACAACACCTATGCGCTGGCGATGCTGGAGACGCAAGCAACGAAACTCGATATCAAGACCGTATCCGACCTAGCCCAGCATGTGCGATTGAAGTACGGCCTGTCGCAGGAATTTCTCGGTCGCAGCGATGGCTGGCCGGGACTGGCGGAGAAATATGCATTGCCCGCCGCATTGCCGGTCAGCGGCCTCGATCACGGCCTGGCCTACGAAGCGCTCGCGGCCCAACAAATCGATGTGACCGACATTTATTCCACCGATGCGAAAATCGAGAAGTTCCGACTGCGCGTCCTGCGCGACGATCGGGAATATTTTCCCGCCTATGACGCGCTGTTGGTTTATCGCCTCGATCTGCCGACACGCTTTCCCAAAACTTGGCAGCGCTTACAACAATTGCAACACAGCATCGACGAGCCGACCATGATTCGCCTCAATGCCGCAGCGGAGCTCGCTGGGCAGGGATTCGCCACGGTGGCGGAACGATTTCTAAACCGCGACATTGCGCACCGGCCGACGCAAGACACGCAGCAGAATTTTTGGACTAGGCTAACGGCGCCGGATTTTTTTCGGCTGACGCTGCAACATCTCAATCTGGTGTTCGTTTCCCTCGCGGCAAGTATTGTGATCGGCATTCCGTTGGGCATCGTCGCCAGCCGCCGACCTGCGTTCGCGCAATGGATTTTGGCGCTGACGGGCATGTTGCAAACGATCCCGTCGTTGGCGCTGTTGGCGTTCCTCATTCCCGTGTTCAATCGCATCGGCGCCATCCCCGCGCTGGTGGCGCTGTTTCTGTATGGGTTGTTGCCCATCGTCCGCAACACCTA
>JANMJR010000355.1:0-1615 GCA_031371465.1 Pseudomonadota bacterium | reverse complement strand
AATCGGTGTCCGCCAAAATCCGTTTGGATAAGTGATGGCCGATGAAGCCGTTAACACCGAGGATGAGGATTCTTTTCACGTGGGCTCGAAAGGTATTTTTTGAGCGTGGGATTGTACGCCGAAAAGCGCATAAAACCTATCCGCATTCACGGCTTCGCCCTCGATTTCTACCTGTAACAGTTCCAACAAAGCGCTATCACCGCACACCGCATAAAGTCGGCCTTCTAGCACAGTAATGCCTGGAGAGGCAGTATCCAAGCGTTTCTTCAGAGCATGCTTGGTGCGCAAAACCTTGATTCGCCTGCCTTGTAAATCAAAAAACGCGCCGGGGTAGGGCGGCGCCACGCCGCGCACGAGGTTGTGAATATCGGCTGCTGAATCGTTCCAATCGATGCGTCCCTCTTCCGGTTTACGTCCGCCGAAATAGCTGCCCTGCGATAAATCCTGGGGGCGTCCGATGCTCTCATGGCGCAACAACGCCGGCAGCGCGGTATCCAGCACGGCCACCGCGGCATCGGTGACTTTACCGAATACCTCGAAGGCCGTGTCATCGGGCCCGATCGGCACGGCTTGGTGACCGATGATATCGCCGGCATCGGGTTTTTCAACCATGTAATGCAAGGTCGCGCCGGTTTCGGTTTCGCCGCGAATCACCGCCCAATTCACCGGCACGCGGCCGCGATATTTCGGTAACAGCGAGCCGTGCATGTTCAACGCGCCGCGGGTGGGGATGGCAAGCAGCGGCGCGTGCAACATCGAGCGATAGTAGAACGAGAAAATGAAATCGGGTGCGATTGCTGTAACGCGTTCTACGATGTCGGGCGTATTCGGATCGAGCGGTGTGATGACCTCAATACGGTTTTTTTGCGCCAGTGACTTGACGCTGTCGAACCAAATTGTCTCGGCGGGATTGTCGTCGTGAGTGACGACCAAAGGCGCCTCGACGCCATGCTTCAGTAAAACCGCAAGACAGCGCACGCCTACGTTGTGGTAGGCGAATACCACCGCGCTGGTCATCGCTGGGATCGGGAAAGGGGCGACGGGGTGGGCGCGGGAACTTTCATGTCGTCGTCGATAGTTTCTAAAATTGCCTGAATCAAATAACGCGGACGGACGCGCACTTGCATGTAGATTCGTCCGACATATTCGCCGAGCAATCCGACACCGAATAGCAAGATGCCGATTAACATAAACGCGATCGCAAATAGCGTGAACAGGCCTTCCGCTTCCGGGCCGATGATAAAGCGACGGATCACAAGATAGATAAAAAACATTCCGGACAGCAGCGAGACCACGATGCCGAACAGCGAAAATAACTGCAGCGGCGCGATGGAGAATCCGGTGATCAAGTCGAAATTGAGCCGGATCAAGCTATACAGCGAATACTTCGATTCGCCCGCCGCGCGCTCGGCATGGGCCACCTCGATTTCGACCGGGTTGCGCGCGAAGGTGTAGGCGAGCGCCGGGATATAGGTATTCACTTCGCTGCAGTCGTTGACCGCGCGAATAATGTTGCGGCTATAGGCGCGCAGCATGCAGCCTTGGTCGGTCATTTTCACCTTGGTGAACCGTTCGCGCACGCGGTTCATCATGCGCGATGCCACCTTGCGCCAAG
>JANMJR010000332.1:0-24134 GCA_031371465.1 Pseudomonadota bacterium | reverse complement strand
TGACCTATGTGGGCGAGTTGGGCTGGGAATTACACATACCAACGGAGTTCGCTTTGCGCGTATTCGACGCCGTGATGCATGCCGGAGAACCGCATGGAATAAGGCTCGCAGGCTATCGCTCGATCGAGTCGTTGCGCCTGGAAAAGGGCTATCGCGCATGGGGCAGCGACATCGGCCCGGACCATACGCCCCTGGAGGCGGGATTGGCCTGGGCGGTAAAGTTGGAAAAAGATATTGCGTTTCTCGGCGGCGATACGCTGCGCGCCCAATTGCGCCAGCCGCAGAAAAAACGCCTGATGTGTTTCACCGTCGATGATCCGGCCATCGTATTATTCGGTCGCGAAACCATCTATCGCGACGGCGAACGGGTGGGCTGGCTTTCCAGCGCCGGCTGGGGGTACACTGTTAACCAGAACATTGGTTATGGCTACGTTCGTCGCGGCGAAGGCGTGAGCAGCGATTGGCTGGAATCAGGCGCCTATGAACTAGAAGTAGCGAGTAAACGGGCCGTTGCCAAACTGCAACTCAAGTCTTTATACGATCCCGCATCGACACGAGTTCGCAGCTAAGTTTTTTGTCGATAGTTTTCTTAACATCAGCGAAAGGAATCATCATGTCCGTTGCACGAGTGACTGAGATTACAGCTTCTTCCAAAAAAAGCTTTGAAGACGCGGTCAACATTGGCATCGCGCGCGCCGCGAAAACCCTAAAGAATGTTCAAGGCGCGTGGATTCAGGATCAGAAAGTTGTCGTTGACGGCAAAGGTAAAATCAGCGAATACCGCGTGTCGATGAAAATTACTTTTGTGTTGAAGGATTGATATGTAACTTGCCGGAATCCACATGTCGATTCCGGGAGACTATTGCATCGAGCAGACGCTTGTGTTTGCGTAAAGTACGCCATGGCGAAATCACGCCAGTTTCCAACATCACGTCAATCCGTGAAACCCCGCTCCCAGAAAGACTTTCAGCCCGATCAATGATCATTTCTTCCCGTACTGTTTCACGAAGGCCCCATATTTTTATGCTGGTGATTAAATGTCTATTTTGAGTTTGGGAGACTGTTATGGGAACAATGGGCCGGCGCAATTGCCCGGCGAGATTGTTACTCGCATTGGCGCGAGGCGACGCGTCCGGGCGTGATAACGCTTCGTTTAACTCTCTCATGGGGTTGACTCGCCTATTGTTTTTTGGGGTTTTCGCGTCCTATGCATGGGCCGAGGAGTCCGAAAGGGTGGATTTTCTGGATTTGTCCTTGGATCAGTTGGTCCAAATCGAAATTCCCACGGTCATCGGTGCGTCGAAATACGAGCAGAGTTCGAGCCGAGCACCCTCATCCGTTTCCGTCATCACTGCCGCCGAGATAAAGAGCTATGGTTGGTTAAAGTTATCCGATATCCTGCTCAGCGTACGTGGATTCGTAGCTACCAACGATCGCAATTACGAATTTTTGACCGTTCGAGGTTTTGGCTTACCCGGAGACTATACGTCTCGGATGTTATTGTTGATCGACGGATTACGCATTAACGACAGCCTTTATCAACAAGCCGCGGTGGGAGGCGATTTTCCGTTAGACGTTGACTTGATTGACCGATTGGAAATCATTCGCGGTCCCGGTTCCGCGCTGTATGGATCGAGCGCGTTCTTTGGCGTGATCAATGTGATCTCAAAAAAAGGCGGGCAACTCCAAGGTGCGGAAGTATCCTTGGGCGGCGGAAATTTCGATACGAAATTCGGCCGTCTGAGCTTCGGTAAAAAACTCGACAACGGTTTGGAATTCCTGTTTTCCGGTTCGGGGTTTGATCGCAGCGGCCAAGATCCCTATTTCTTTCCCGCATTTGCAAAAGATCCCACGTTAAACAAAGGGGTCAGTGACCGCGGTGACGATGAAAAATGGACCACCCTATACAGCACGGTTCAGTACGGCGACTTTTCCTTTCAGGCGGGTTTCGGCAAGCGAATAAAGAATGTCGCGACGGGGATCTTCGGTACAGTATTTAATGACCCCAATACAGTCTCCTACGATGTTCGGCATTTCTTTGATTTGCAGTACAACCACTCGTTTGGGGAAAATAGTCAGCTTTCGGCGCGGGGTTTTCAACAGCGCTACGATTATTGGGAACACGGTATTTTTGACTACCCGCCGATTACGCACAATCAAGATTCGGCCGATAACCAATGGTGGGGCACTGAAATTCGCTATGTGACCAAGCTGGCCAACCGCCACCGCCTGACACTGGGAACAGAATATATTGACTACTATCAGGAAGACCAGTCAAATGTTGACGTCGATCCGCCCTTCACCTACCTCGACAGCAAGCAAAACAATAGGACCCTAGGCATTTATCTTCAAGATGAAGTCGTTGACGGACACACTCACCTTAAATGTCGGCGCGCGCTACGACCGTAACAATAGTGGCGGAAATTCCACCAATCCCCGACTGGGCCTTATTTACAATCCAACGCAGGACACTGCATTCAAGTTACTGTACGGCACAGCGTTTCGCGCCCAACGGCTTCGAAAAATACTATCAGGCGACCGATGTTAAGGCGAGTTCCGACCTTGTACCAGAAAAGATTCGAACCTTCGAGTTGGCCGTGGAACATAACATTACTAAGAACTTACGGGGAATTGTCTCGGCCTATCACTACCAGCTCGATCAACTAATTACACAAGTGGCCGACCCGGCAGACGGCTTTAACGTTTTTCGCAATATACCAGCCGAGTAGACGCGGACGGGCTCGATCTTGAACTGCAGGCCAAATGGTCGCGCATTCAAGGACGGGCAAGCTACAGTTTCCAGAGGAACAAAGACCACGAAACTCAAAAATCCCTGCTGAATTCACCTAAGCACTTGGTAAAACTTAACATCGCCGCGCCGATTATGGGCGAGAAACTTGCCGCTGGATTCGAAACTCAATTTGTCAGCAAGCGTAATAATGCGAACGGCGATAGCGTGCCGGGTTACACCTTAGTTAACTTTAATCTAACCGGCCGCAATTGGATAAAAGGGTTGGAAGTTTCGGCGGGTGTGTTCAATTTATTCGATAAGGAATACGGTGATCCGACTTCAAACGACTACGACCCCGCCGTGATTTCCGTGCCCCAGGATGGGAGAAGTTACCGGCTCAAACTTTCCTACCGGTTCTGATGCGTATCCGGGCCGATCGGTACTTAAGCATAGCGCCGCCACAAAAAGGATTTTTCTTTGTGATAACGGCCCTGACGATCTGGTTTTTGTCGTTGATGGGTCCGGATGGCCGCGCCGCGGACGACGCGGAGTCGCGGCTGAAAGTTGCCTTCCTTTTCAATTTCGCCAAGTTCGTGACATGGCCTGAGCCAGAGTTTTCGGCCCAGTTGAGCATCACGATGTGTATATCGGGCGAGAGCGGTCTCGGCGACGCCCTAAACGCGTTGAAAGGGAAAACCGCCCAAGGACGAGAGGTCGTAGTTAAGCGTGACGTAAAACTCGAGCAGATACCCTATTGTCACATCGTATTTGTCTCTAGCTCCGAGAAAGCGCGTATTTCCAAAATATTGACCGAGGCCGGAAAAGGCGTGCTCACTGTCAGTGACTTACCCGCCTTCACCGACGCCGGGGGAATCATCGGTCTAACGATATTCGACAATAAAGTGGGATTCGACGTCAATCTCGAAGCCGCGCAGCAAGCAGATTTAAAAATTAGCGCGCAACTGCTCAAGGTTGCGCGAGGCGTACGCGGAAAAGCAAAGTCGTGACCCGATTCTTTGACAAGCTACATTTGCGGCAGAAGCTGATTGGCATCATTACTTTCACGTCGGCCGTTAGTCTCGCTATTCTATTTGGCGTTCTAACATCCAAATCGCTGCTACACACCCAGGCTGAATCAGATCGATTTTTCCGGAGCCTCGCGGACGCGGTTGGAATCAACGCGGCGCCGGCGATTCTGTTTCAGAACCAGGAATCCCTTGAGGAAGCGCTGAAGCCGTTAAGGGCTAACCGAGATGTGATCGCGGCGCGGATTTCGGATCGATCCGGCAATCTACGAGTCATGTATGCGCGGGACGATTTGGGCGTTCGAGCACTGGAATGGTCGCAATTCGTTGATTCTCGAAATAGCATAGAAAAAACCCCAGGCTTGCAACCAAAAGCGATTACGGTATTTGATAGTCACGCGACAGTGTCCGTCCCCATCAAGTCCGATGCCGACTGGATTGGTAATGTCGATGTCATGGTCGATCTCACTCCCGCGTGGCGCGACATCCGCAGAGATCTTTGGATAGCGTTGGGAATAGCGTTTGGCAGTTTGCTGGTGGCCTATTTCCTCGCCTCAATGCTACAGGGTACGATCTCGCGCCCCGTTCTAGAACTAGCCAAAATGACCACGGTGATCTCCGAAAACAAAGACTACTCATTGCGGGCTATAAAGACCTCGGATGACGAGATTGGGACGTTGATCAACGGCTTCAATCGGATGCTCGGCGAAATTCAGGAGCGAGACCAGGAATTGCTAGTGCATCGCGACCAGTTGGAGAGCGAAGTGGCGCTGCGTACGGCGGAACTAGTCAGCGCAAAGGACGTCGCAGAAGCCGCGAACCAGGCCAAATCTCAGTTTCTTGCGAACATGAGCCATGAGATTCGCACGCCGATGAATGGTGTGCTTGGTATGAATGAGTTGCTCCTCAAGACAGAACTACGCGAGAACCAGCGCCGTTATGCGCAGACGGCGTATCACTCCGCTGAATCTTTGCTCTCGATCATCAATGACATTCTGGATTTCTCAAAGATCGAAGCGGGAAAACTGGAATTGGAAGAGCGAGATTTTAACTTGCGAGATCTCGTGCAACATGTTGCCGAATTGTTCGCCGAGCGTGCACACCAAAAACAGCTGGAAATCGCCTATCGGCTGGGTGAGGGTGTTCCGTCCGTAGTAAGGGGCGATGCAACCCGGGTTAGGCAGGTACTAACTAATCTAGTTAGCAACGCCATAAAATTCACGGAGCATGGCGAAGTCATCGTCGAAATCGATCAACATATTGCCCCAAACAGCGACGCGCTTGCGACCGCGTCGGAGTCCATATGGTTGGAATTTCGTGTACGCGACACCGGCGTGGGAATTTCACAATCTGTAATAAGCCAGATTTTCGATGCGTTTACTCAGGCCGATAGCTCGACGACCCGTCGCTTTGGTGGCACAGGCCTCGGACTGTCCATAGCACGAAGCTTGGTTGAATTGATGGGTGGTAAGATCAGTGTCCACAGCGAAGTGGGTCGCGGATCGAGTTTTTCTTTTGTGGTTCCGATTAAAGTGGCTCGTTGGGATTTGCAAAACACCCAAGCTAAGCAAAATCTCGAAGGCGTAAAGGTCCTGATCGTCGACGATAATGCGACCAATCGGACGATATTGCTGGAACAGGTTAGCGCATGGAAAATGCATGGTACTTGTGCCGATGGCGGGCCTGCAGCGCTTTCGATACTCCGAACCGCAGCGGCACGCGGCGATCCGTTCAAGGTTGCGATTGTAGACATGTGCATGCCGGAGATGGATGGTATTGAGCTCACCCGCACAATCAAGAGCGACCCTTCCCTCAATGGCGTCGGCTTGATCATGTTGACCTCGTTAGGCGCGACCGGAGAATCGCGTGAAGCCCATGCTGCCGGTGTCACTGCGTACTTGAGCAAACCTGCGCGTCAGTCGGATCTTTACGATGCGATTTCAGAGGTGATCAATCAGTCGGTCGCCCCCTCTCAAATAGCGCCGATTGCAGTACGCAAGGCGCCTGATTTGCGTGGTAGGGTTTTGGTGGCGGAAGACAACGCGGTCAACCAAGCAGTTGCGCTTGAGATCCTGTCATACCTAAATATTGAAGCGGATATCGCCAACGACGGGGCGGAGGCGGTGCTAGGATGGTCGAAAAAGCCCTACGACCTGATTCTCATGGATTGCCGGATGCCGAATATGGACGGGTTCGAGGCGGTTGCTCGAATTCGGGCCGGGGAGATCGAGCTAGCCACGCGATCTAATGCAATAATACCGAGGGTACCTATCGTTGCGGTGACCGCAAATGCCATGGTTGGTGACCGACAGGCGTGCCTTGCAGCCGGATTCGATGACTACATTTCAAAACCGTACAAAGTGCAGGCGTTAATCGACGTTTTGTCGTGCTGGCTGGATCCAAAATCCGCCGCACGTCGACCGCAAGCATCGAATCAGGCAGACTCTTTTTCACCATTGACGGAAATAGCCGGAAAAGAAACACCATTTGATCCAACCGCGCTTGATCACCTCCTTACGCTCCAAGGGCCCGGTGGTGGCGAGGCAATGAAAAAGCGAATATTCGATACATTCGAAAAGAGTATCTCCCGCCTGCTTGCGCAATGCGATCTTGCAATGACTTCTGGAGATGCCACCTCGTTGCGCGTCACGGCGCACGCGCTGAAATCGGCGGCCGCCAACGTTGGCGCGTATGAATTATCGCGCCTCGCGGGAAAACTTGAACGGCTTGCGAGAGCTGGCAATTCAAATGACGAAATGGTTCTCGCCCAGATTAAACAGGAATATGGTGCAGTACACGCAGCGATGCTAGAGTTTTTAGATGGCGCTATCTCTACCGAGTGAGCGTAGGTCTGGCGGCGAATTGATTCTCGTTATAGATGACGAGGAACTGACGCGGATGTTTGTACGACAAACATTGGAGGCTGCGGGATTCGCCGTAGCAGAGGCAGAGGATGGCGATGCGGGACTTGCCATCAGTGGCGAACTCAATCCCGATTTGATTATGCTTGATGTCCTCATGCCGGGACGAGATGGTTTTGAAGTGTGCACCGCCTTAAGGCAGTTAAAGCAACATGTAAATACGCCGGTGCTTATAATGACCGGACTTGAAGACGCAGACTCCGTGGATCGAGCGTACCAAGTCGGGGCAACGGACTTTATTACTAAACCAATACGCTGGGACTTATTGCCCCACAGAATTCGCTACATTCTGCGCGCCACTCGAACTATGGAGGCCCTGGCAGCGAGTCAAACAAAACTAGTGGAAGCACAGCGAATCGCTCGGTTAACAACCTGGGAATGGGATATCGAAAAGGGGCTAGTATCGTGGACCGACGAGGCATTCCACGAATTAGGACTAGCCGAGAAAGAATCCTCTATCGATGTTTTTTGGAATCTGGTTCACCCCGATGATAGGCAGGTCGTCCGACTCGCCTTTATCGCTGCCCTCAAGGCTCAAAAAGCGTTTAATCATGATTACCGGGTGATTTTGCCGAACGGAGCTATTAAGCATTTTCATGGGCAATCACAAACTCAGTATGGAGCGGATGGGCGAGCAATATACATGATCGGCTCCGCGCAAAACATTACTGAGCGCAAGCGAATGGAAGATGAGGTTCGGAAACTTGCGTTGTACGATTCTTTAACGGGGCTTCCGAACAGAGTACTTTTTAGAGAAGAATTGGACCGCGCACTACTGCGGGCGCAACGCAACGCTTCGCTCATCGGAGTGCTTTTTCTAGACCTAGACAATTTCAAGCGGGTCAATGACTCGCTTGGTCATGAAAACGGAGACCGTTTGTTGCGCGAGATCGCCACTCGAATCCGACAATGTGCGCGAGGGGATGAGGTCGTCGCTCGGTTTGGCGCCGATGAATTTACAATGTTTACCGGCCCGCTCAAGAATGCCGAGGATGTGAGTAAGGTTGCACAGCGAATCGTAAATGCACTCGCGGAGCCGATACAACTGGAGGCACAGGAACTGTATGCCTCAACCAGTATCGGCATTTCGATCTTTCCCACCGACGCATGCGAAGCCGGAGATCTCATCAAGAACGCCGATACTGCGATGTATGCCGCCAAAGGCGGAGGCCGAAATTGCTTCCGGTTCTATGATCACTCAATGAACGACAGCACACTCGCAAAGCTTGAGTTCGAGGGCGCGATGCGTCGCGGTCTTGCGCGAGGCGAATTCATATTGCACTATCAACCGCGCATCGATACTCGAACGGATAGGGTTGTAGGTTGCGAAGCGTTAATTAGATGGAACCATCCCGACCGCGGCTTCATCGAGCCGCGCGAGTTTATCGGCATCGCCGAGGAAAGTGGATTTATCATTTCCATAGGTAAGTGGGTCATTGAACACGCCTGCTGGCGGCAACGCGCCTGGCGAGACATGGGGATGCCTCGAATTCCTATTTCGGTCAATCTTTCGGCACTTCATTTTGCCCGCCCGGAAATCGTGACGGACATTTGCGAAGTCCTTACTAGACACGGTCTGGACGGACATGACCTCGAGTTGGAGGTAACCGAAACAGTTTTTCTCCAGGATACCGAGGCGAGCGCAACCATCCTCCGGGATTTGAGCTCGTTGGGCGTAAAACTGGTAATAGATGATTTTGGTGTTGGATTTTCCTCCTTAAATTACCTACAGCGACTGCCAGTGAGTACTTTAAAGATCGATCGATCTTTCGTCCGCGATACGCCGATCAATCCTCGCAACGCTGCGATAACAAAGGCGATTGTTGCGATGGCCAAGAGTCTCGAATTGAATGTCGTTGCTGAAGGCGTTGAGACGGACGAGGAAAAAGAATTTCTTATGCGCATTGGCTGCTACGAAATGCAAGGGTTCTTGTTTGGACGACCAATGCCAGAAGGTGAATTCGCAGAGCGTTGTTTGCTGTCAGATTCTCGAGCAAATCTGACAGCACACAGTAGCGATGTTGTTTAGCGGCCTGACCTAGCAACTACACCGGTTCAGCGCGAGAAAATATGCCGATTACCCGGCACATGCGGCATTCGGCAAATCATGACATTCGTGACTTAACTTAGCCCAATTCCTCGCGCCATCAGGGCCGCGAGGATCGGCAGTAGAAATAGCAACATAAGCTCGATATGGATCAGCTGGCGTGTGGCCTTGACCGACGCGTCGTTAGGCAGCGCGTTCGAGTCAGCGCGTAGCGCCTTGCGCCAGCGCAGGTAGTTCAGCGTCGGGGAAATTGAGATTAGGCCAACCAATAGGAACAAACCGAGCTTGGTCCAAAACAGCGGATTGTGTATATAGAACGCAGCGCCTTTCACGCCGTACACGACGCGTAACCCGCCAACCACGAGCGCGAGACCGGCGAGAAGACCATAGAGTCCATCGATGCGCGCTACACGTAGAATAGTTTCCGCTGAGATGGCAGGCCTTACCAGTACCAACTCGATGGCCAGAATAACGAACAATCCGAATACAATGATGTGATGTAGTGCGGCTAGTAGTGCGTCGAATGCCATTTTGATCCTCCGAATTTCAACACCGAAATGTCTTCGAGCGGCCTAAATTTATCCTTTGTCATTGCGAGCGAACGCGAAGCAATCTCGCCTTCCGCAATGGGAAAAACGAGATTGCTTCGTCGCGCTGCTCCTCGCAACGACAGCATAGTAATTAATCGATTAGCGCTTGATAAACCAAATCCCGCAACAAAATCCGATAGTGGTTACGTCGATTAATCTCTTGCGACATGTAGGTCACGGTGAGTTGCTCTTTCGGATCCATCCAAAAATAGGTACCGGCGTAGCCACCCCAATAATAGTCGCCAACGGAACCCGGCCATGGCGCTAGGCCGGTGTCTTTGCGCACGGCAAAGCCCAATCCGAAGCCATAGCCATCACCCGGGTTCCACACCGTGCCCACGCCGATGGACGGCCCAACGTGGTTCGAAGCCATGTAAGCTACTGTCCTAGAACCCAATATCCCCGCGCCTTCCAGCTCACCGCCATTGAGCAGCATTTGGCAAAATCGCGTGTAGTCACCCGCCGTCGATGCCAGGCCGTGACCACCGGCGAAGAAGCGCGTCGGCTTGGTAAAATCCAGTAACTCTTGCTTGGCGCCAGTTTCTCGATTCGGTTGCGGCTGCGCCATGCGACTCAGTTTCTCGCTCGGTAAAATGAACGCTGTGTCGTTCATTTTCAACGGCCCCAAAATACGTTCGCGCAAAAACTCATCGAGATTTTTTCCGCTCGCCACTTCCACCACGCGGCCGAGCACGTCGGTGGAATGACTGTATTCGTAGGTTGTTCCCGGCTCGTAGGCAAGCGGCAACTTGGCGATTGCTGTCACAAATTCAACCAGCGTCGGCGAGGTAAGTCCGACACCGGCCTCTTTGTACATTTTCTGCACGGTGGTCTTGTCGTTAAGCGGCGCCCCATAGGTTAAACCCGACGTGTGCCGTAACAAATCTTGCACCGTGATTTGGCGCTTGGCGGGCACGGTGGTGAACGTGGCCGTTCCGTTCGCGTCGATCGAATCAATGCCGACTTTCATGTCCTTAAACTCAGGAATGTATTTCGAGATCGGCTCGGCTAATTGTAGCTTGCCTTCTTCGACCAAGATCATCGCCGCGACGCTGACAATCGGCTTGGTCATCGAATAAATGCGGAAAATGGAATCATTGCTCATCGGCGTGGCTTGGTCGCGATCCTGAAAACCAAAGCTCTTTTGATAAACCAATTTCCCCTTGCGCGCGATGGTCAGCGTCACACCGGGCAATTCTTTGTCATCGATGATTTTTTGGAATGCTGCGTCTAGCCGCTTCAATCGTTCGCTGGAAATGCCGACAGAATCCGGCGAAGCCTCGGGCAACGGCGCCGCCCATACAACGCTGGTTAGCAACAACCAAAACACTGCAACGAATTTCGTAGATTTCATTTTTCTCTCCTCGGGAATTTTGTTTCGTGTGGCGATTTTAGAATGGTAACTCAACAGCATAGGTTAGAAACTTCATCAGCGGCACGGATGTTCGACAGGCGTCAGCGTAACGCTTAATAAAATCACTGCCACAGGCGTCTTTGTCGCTGAAGTGAATCGACGTAAAAAAGTCTTTGCGCTTCAAGTCTTCGACGAAAGGATGATCGGCACGATAGCCTTGCGGCGCACGCGTCAGCGCATCGCCCTCAATGGCCAAACCAGACTTGATCACTTTTTTCCAATCGTTCGGTTTGGCGACGATGACGTCGCGTATTTTGTGCAGGGCCGGCGGATCGGGATGCCAAATGCCGCCACCCATGAAGCAATTTCCCGGTTCAAGATGCAAATAAAATCCTGGCGCATGAACATCCTTGCCGACGCGATGGCGAAAGTGCGCCGCCGCATGGGTTTTGTACGGCGCCTTGTCTTTCGCGAAGCGCGCGTCGCGATAAATGCGAAACATCGAGCCGCCGTTCGGGCGTGGATCGGCGTTGAACTGCTCGCTGATTTTTTCCAAGTGATCGGCGAAATCCGAGATGAAGCGCAGCAAGGGTTCTTTGACGTCATCTTCATAGCGCGGTTTATTTTCTTGAAACCAAGCTTTGTTATTGTTCGCCGCCAGGTCGCGCAGGAATTTGAATAGCTTCGGTGAGAAATAACTACTACTGGTTGCCATTGTTACACTCCATTATTTTTAACTAATCGTTGCCTGAAACGGCGCTTTCCGCTTGCCTGTCAGGCACGCCTAGCGGTAGAGCAAAACGCAGAGCGGCTCGTGGCGCCGCGCCTTTTGGATCTGACGAATGCTCGGTCGTTAGATTATAATGCGGGACGGAAAATTTTTGCGGCGACCTCAACATTCGCACGCCCAACAGGAGAAAAAATGTCAGGTAGGTTAGCGGGGAAAATCGCCCTCGTGACGGCGGCGGCGCAAGGCATCGGCCGCGCCACGGCGCTCGCGTTCGCGAACGAAGGCGCGACCGTCTGGGCGACGGATCTTGACCCGGACAAGCTCGCGGACCTCGCGACAATATCCGGCATCAAAATGCGCAAGCTCGACGTCATGCAGGAAAGCGAAGTGATCGCCGCGGCGAAAGACATCGGTAAGATCGACATATTATTCAACTGCGCCGGCTTCGTTCACCACGGTGACATTTTGCATTGCGAGCAAAAAGAATGGGACTTCAGTTTCAATCTAAACGTGCGGTCGATGTTTTACACCATCAAAGCGTTTTTGCCGAGCATGCTCGCAAACGGCGGCGGCAGCATCGTTAACATCGCCTCAGTCGCCTCGAACGTGAAGGGTGTGCCGAATCGGTTTGTATACGGCGCGAGCAAAGCGGCGGTGATCGGTCTGACCAAAGCGGTCGCGGCGGACTACGTCGGCAAAGGCATTCGCTGCAACGCGATTTGCCCCGGTACGGTGGAATCGCCGTCCCTGCAAGCGCGCATCAACGCCCTGCCGGATCCGGTGCAAGGGCGCAAAGACTTCATCGCGCGCCAGCCGATGGGGCGCTTGGGCAAGGCGGAGGAAATCGCTGCGCTGGCGGTCTATCTCGCGTCCGACGAATCGCAATTCGCGACGGGACAAGCTTTTGTTGTCGATGGTGGCATGACCACGTAACCGGAAAACACGGATTTGTAGCCCTAGGCTACAAATCGCACGTGTCTTAATTTTTCATTTTCAAGAGAGGACAACCATGAAACTATTACGCTACGGCCCGCTCGGCGGCGAGAAACCCGGCATACTCGACAGTGCCGGTAAAATTCGCGATTTATCGCGCATCACCTCCGATCTTTATCCCGACGTCATTTCCGTGATGGGTCAGCAAGCATTGCGCGGCGTCAATCCGGAATCCCTGCCCATCGTTGAAGGCAATCCGCGTCTCGCCGCGCCCGTGGCGCATATCGGCAAGGTGATCTGCATCGGGCTGAACTATTCCGACCACGCCGCCGAGGCCGGTCTAGCCGTGCCGAAAGAGCCGATCATTTTCATGAAGCCGACCACGGCGATCAATGGCGCGAACGACCCGGTGATGATTCCGCGCGATTCGGTGAAAACCGATTGGGAAGTCGAACTGGGTGTGGTAATCGGCCGCATCGCGCAGCATGTGCCGCTGGAGTCGGCGTTGGATTATGTCGCCGGTTACACCATCGTCAACGACGTTTCCGAACGTGAGTTTCAGATCGAGCGTGGCGGCACCTGGGATAAGGGCAAGGGCTGCGATACCTTTGCGCCGATCGGCCCGTGGTTGGTCACAAAAGATGAAATCGCCGATCCGCAAAACCTCAGCATGTGGCTGGAAGTAAACGGCCATCGCTGGCAAAACGGTAACACCAAGACCATGATCTTCGACGTGAAACACATTGTGAGTTACGTCAGCAAGTTCATGACCTTGATGCCCGGCGACGTCATCGCCACCGGCACGCCGCCAGGCGTGGGCATGGGCGTGAAGCCGAATCCGGTTTATCTCAAAGTCGGCGACACAATGAAACTCGGCATCCAGGGCTTGGGCGAGCAACACCAGGAATGTATCGCCTGGAAACCTTTGATGTAATTATTTCCGCGCCCCAAAAAAGCCGTAAAAATTTTGCGGCTTTTTTAATTGTCGAAATGTTTTTACTTCTTGTTCAACAGCGTCGCCGCTTGCTCCGTCGCCTTTGCCGACTCATGGTGTTTGCTAAGCCGATGCAGACGTTCGCTGTCAGCCCGTAACCGCTGAACCTCGCTATGATAGGCATCCGACAACGTCGGCGCCGCGGCGAGTGCGGCCTGTATCTCGCTCACGTCCGGGTGAACACCATGGGCCAGTGTTAAAGTGCTGCCCAAACCCATCAAACCAGCAACCAATAGTCCTACCATTTTCACGTCATATCTCCCCAAAAAAACCACGTTAGACTCATATCAAAATTTCGTATCATTGCGCTAGAATACCAGATAAGCTCAATATTTTAGCGTTTTCCAGGACGAGGTTAAGGCCATGCCATTAGTAACGAAAGAGCAAGACATCGCCATGTTGCGCGGTGAGATGGAATTGTTGATGGGCGAGCGCGATGGCTTGTTAAAAATTGCGGGGGCTGCTGCGGCGTTCGTCGCCAATGTGGACGTCAACGCGCTGCCACGTGGCTGCTGGGATGCGGCCGATCTGCTGGGGGAAAGTTTGAACGAGGTGCCGGAAGATACGCTCAAAGACGCGCTCGCTGCCGTAGAAGCAGAAATCGAATTCGACATTATCGACCGGCGCAGGCGAGAGCGCTTTGAACGGACCGCATCGAAAAAACCCAAAGGACTTAAATAAAAGTACACCCTGTGGCGGACCTTCCCACCTATCGGGATGTCACGGCGGCAGCCATGCGGCTGGCGGGCGTCGCCCATCGCACGCCGGTTCTCACCTCACGCACTGTTGATAGTCAAACCGGTGCGAAAGTGTTTTTCAAATGCGAAAACTTTCAGCGCGTCGGCGCGTTTAAGTTTCGTGGCGCCTATAACGCGCTTTCGCAACTCAGCGAAGCGCAAAAACAACGTGGCGTGATAGCCTACTCGTCCGGCAATCACGCGCAAGCCGTTGCGCTAGCGGGGCAACTGTTAGGAATCAAAGTCACCATTATCATGCCAAAAGACGCGCCGGCGATCAAGATCGCCGCCACGCGCGGCTATGGCGCGGAAGTGGTTCTCTATATTTTCGGCCAAGCGCCACGCGAAGTGATCGCAGAAAAAATCGCGGCAGAGCGTGGCCTTGAAGTTATTCCGCCTTTCAATCACGCCCATGTCATCGCCGGCCAAGGTACAGCGGCGAAAGAGTTGATTGAAGAAGTCGGCGAGCTCGATTTTCTGGTCGTCTGCGTTGGCGGCGGTGGACTGATCTCCGGCTGCGCGGTTGCGGCAAATGCGTTATCGCCCAATTGCAAAGTTATCGGCGTCGAGCCGGAATTAGGCGACGACGCCACTCGATCCTTCCACGCCAAAGTCTTGCAGACGGCGCCCCATGCCAACGAAACCATCGCCGACGGCGCGCGCACGTTATCGCTCGGTTCGATCACCTTTCCGTTAGTGCTCAAATACTGCCACGATTTTGTAACCGTCAGCGATGCGGCGCTGATGCGCACCATGCGTTTCCTATTCGAGCGCCTGAAAATCGTCGTCGAGCCAACCGGCGCATTGGCCACGGCGGCCGTCATTGAAAGCAAAATCAACGTCGGTGGCAAAAAGGTTGGCGTGATCATCAGTGGCGGCAATACCGAACCGGAATTTTTCGCTCGCGTCCTCACTTCCTAACTTCCTGCGCCCGAAAGGCGCAGCTGCGTCACTGATCGGCAAGATGTGACGAAAATTGTCATAGATAATTGCTCAGGTCAATTTATTATATGCATGATTATTAACGTAATTTAAAGTTGGCATACTTACTGCTTATTGATAAAGTGATGGCAGACTGCAAGGTCTACTGAACGTTCCTCCTCCTCGTTCAACCATCATTTTCTCCTCCGAGAGCGGTTGACCCCACCCAGAAATGGGTGGGGTTTTTTTTTGCCTATTTTTGTCCGACGATTAAACCGGTTTCGAGCAAAAGCGGCGGTATGGTATTGTTCACGCTGTGCTAATCGATTTATTTATATGACGTTTCTTTCGTTGCTCGCAGCGCTGTTATTGGATCTGTATGTGATCCTGCCGGTGCGTAGCAAGCTTGATCATTTATTGCACGGCTACGCGGATTTTGTACGTCATCACTTGGATGGCGGCGAGCACCATCTGGGCTTGGTCGCGTGGCTTGCGGTAACGGCGCCTGTCGTTCTCGTTGCTGGCCTGATATTTGGTTTGCTGCATTACTTCAGTCCGGTGCTCGGCTGGCTGTTCAACGTCGCAGGGTTGTTTTGCTTGATTCACTTCAAGCGTAACGCGGATCGTATGATGACCATGGCCCATGACCTTCGCAAAGACGACCTCTCCGACGCTCGCGCCACGCTTGCCGCCTGGCGTGGTATGCCCGGACCGGGTGGCGTAGGGCCAGATGCCCTTGATTCCTCCGCCCTGGCGCGGCTCTCGATTGAACAAGCATTCATCGATGTGCACCGCCATTGGTTCGGTTTAGTATTTTGGTTCATCTTGCTACCCGGTCCGATCGGACCGTTATTGTATTGGATGGCGGCGCGGCTGAGCGAGTTTTGGGGTGACGGCAGGCGCGATACTAGCCATGCGTTCGCCAATTTTGCGCGCGAAGCCTTCTATTGGATCGACTGGCTGCCGCAACGTTTCACCGCCATCACCTTCGCGATCGTGGGCAATTTTGAAGACGCGGCATTTTGTTGGCGTTCGCAAGCGCGGGCCTGGCCCGATCGCGGCACGGGCGTGTTGTTGGCAAGCGGCGCGGGTGCACTAGGCGTGCGCCTGGGGGAGCCGATTGCGACCAGCGAGAACATCGAATACCGCGCCGAGCTGGGCGTCGGCGAGACTGCTGAGCCCGATCACCTTCACAGCGCCGAAGGGTTGATCTGGCGCGCGATGGTGGTATGGATTGGGCTGTTACTGCTGCTGACTGTCGCAAGCTGGTTTGGGCGTTAGGCCATTGCCAACAAGCGCGCAATTCGCGTGGCCGCGGGCGGGTGCGAATCATAAAAAGCCGAATGCAGCGGATCCGGCGTTAAGGTCGATGCGTTGTCCTTGTAGAGCTTCACCAACGCGCTCACCAAATCACGGGCGTCGGCTTGCTGCGCCGCGTATTGATCCGCCTCGAACTCCTGTTTGCGCGAGTAATAGCTCATCAACGGCTGTAGCAGGTAGGTAAATACCGGCAACGCAACAAAGAAGAGAATCAAGGCCAAGGCGGCGCCTGAGCGTTCCACGCCGAGCCCTTGGAAAAACCACGTCGCGTTCATCAACTGCGCCAATAGCCACAGAAAAACGAAGCTTGCGACGAAGGTCAAGATGATGCGCTTAATCACATGACGGCGTTTAAAGTGACCCAACTCGTGGGCCAACACGGCTTCGATCTCATTGCCGGTCAGCGAATTCAACAACGTATCGAAAAACACCACGCGCTTATTTTTGCCGAATCCAGTGAAATAGGCATTGCCGTGACTGGAGCGTAAGCTGCCGTCCATCACGAACAGACCCGATGATTGGAAACCGCATTTTTGCAACAAGCGCTCAATTCGGCCCTTGAGTTCTGCGTTATCGAGTGGCGTGAATTTGTTAAACAACGGTGCGATCCACGTTGGATAAACCGCCAACAAAAATAAATTAAACGCCGACCACGCTAACCACGCATAAAGCCACCATTGTTCGCCCAAACGCCCCATCATCCACAAGGCGGCGAGAACAATGGGTAAGCCAATTGCAACGGCGAGTACTCCCTGTTTCACGAGATCCATAAAAAATAACTTCAGCGTCATCTTATTGAAACCGAAACGCGCCTCGAGGTTGAAGGTGCGATACAGCGAAAACGGCAAATCGATCAGCGCTGCAATCAGTGTCACGCTGGCGATGATCGCCGCGCCGCTCATCAGGCCATCGCCGAGGCGCGCATGCCAAAAACCGTCCAGCCAATTAATGCCGCCGCCCAGAGTGAACGCCAGTAGCACGATGACATCAAGGACAATACCGACACCGTTGAGGTTGACCTTGGCATAGGTATAGTCCGCCGCTTTTTGATGGGCTTCCAGCGGAATTTTTTCGGCGAACTGTTCCGGCAAGCGATCGCGATTCGCCCGCACAAAAGCGCCGTGGCGATACGACAGCCACAATTTAATTGCCGTCGTCAGAACCAGCAATACTAAGAACAACAGCGTAAATTTATTCATTATCTAGTCTTCCGAGGATGCGTTCATAATTTTCCAACGCCGTGGTTTATTTAATCCTTGCTTGCACAGCCAATATTGGCGCGGCGTTTCAAGCATATGCCGACCATCGGCAACAACCAAGGGGCGCCGAGGCTTGGATCGTGCAGACAAAGTTTAGATTCAATCCGCCTTATGTCACAATATGGCGCTGGTTATCTCAAATTTCAATTATTTTAACCGCAAACTCATGCCCCAAGATAAAAACCGACTGATTTGGATCGACATGGAAATGAGCGGCCTGAATCCACTTACCGACCGAGTCTTGGAAGTCGCCCTAGTAGTGACGGACCCCGATCTGAATACCGTGGCCGAGGCGCCGGTGCTGGTCGTGCACCAAAGCGATGGCGTATTGGACGGCATGGACAACTGGAATAAGGGGACTCACGCCCGGTCCGGGCTGATTGGCAAAGTCAAAGCGTCAACGCTGAACGAAGCGATGATTGCCACCGCCATGATCGATTTTCTCAAGCCCCTCGTCCCGGCCAATGCCTCGCCCATGTGCGGCAATTCGATTTGCCAGGATCGGCGCTTTCTCGCCACACACATTCCCCAGCTTGAAGCCTATTTTCACTACCGCAATCTGGATGTCAGCACCCTGAAAGAACTGGCGAAGCGCTGGTATCCCGCGGTGTACGACGGCTTCAAGAAAGAAAGCAAGCATGAAGCGCTCGCGGACATTTACGAATCCATCGACGAACTAAAATACTACCGCGCAAACGTCTTTAAGTCGTAGTTTAATAAACGAATGGCATCGCATTCCACCATGAACAAGGGCACGCTGTTTAGTCTGGAAGTCAATCCGAAAATTCCAAGCCGGCTACATCGCTTAGAAGAAATCGCCGATAACCTTTGGTACAGTTGGCACCGGCCGACGCGTAGCCTATTTTCCCGGTTAGATCGTCAGTTGTGGCGCGCGGTCAACAATAACCCGAAGGAATTTTTGCGTCGCGTCGACGAGCGCAACTTGGTCGAAGCTGCAACCGATCAGGTGTTTCTTTCCAGCTTTAATCAAATCATTTCCGATTACGATACTTATCACAACGAACCGCTGCGGCGCGATGGTTCCGAATGGCTGCTGCGTAACGATTTGATCGCGTATTTCTGCGCCGAATTCGGCTTCCACGAAAGCTTTCCGATTTATTCCGGCGGTTTGGGCATTCTCGCAGGCGATCACTGTAAAGCCGCGAGCGATATGCGTTTACCGTTTATCGCCGTGGGACTGTTGTACCGCCAGGGCTATTTCCACCAGCGCATCGATGGCGACGGCAACCAAATCGCCATCTACCAAGATGCCGACATGGATAAACTCCCGATCAAGCCGGCGCTGCGCGCTGATGGCAGTGAAGTCGTGGTGCACATCGATATGCCGGGCCGCACCGTCTTGGCGAAAGTATGGAGCGCCCGCGCCGGCCATGTGATTTTGTATTTGCTCGATACCAATCTCAAAGATAATAACGAAACCGACCGCGACATCACCCACCAGCTTTACGGCGGCGATCGCGAAATGCGGATCAAGCAAGAAATGGTGTTGGGCGTCGGCGGCGTGCGCATGTTGCGCGAACTCAGCATAACGCCGACGGCGTGGCATATCAACGAAGGTCATGCCGCGTTCCTTGTCATCGCCCGCATTCGCAAGCTGATGCAAGAGGGCGTTGATTACGCGACGGCGCTGGAGGCCGTCGCCGCGAACACGGTGTTTACGACGCACACGCCGGTTCCCGCGGGTCACGATCATTTCACCCGCGATCAATTGATTCCTTATCTCGAACCGTTAAGTCGCGACCCGATGATCCCGGTCGAGCAGCTTTATTCTTTGGGCTTGGTGAACGACAGTCAGGATTTCAATATGACCGCGCTGGCGATTCGCGGCTCGCGGTTTCAGAACGCTGTATCACGCATTCATGGCGCTGTATCAGCGCAGATTTGCGCGCCGCTGTGGCCGGAGATTCAGCCGGACGACAATCCGCTCGCCTACGTCACCAATGGCGTTCACGTCCCGACTTTCCTGGCATGGGAATGGACCGAGGTATTCGATCGCTATCTCGGCCAGGAATGGCGCTACAGCTACGATCCGGCATTCTGGGAACGTATAAACGAGATTCCCGATCACATTTTCTGGAGTGTACGGCAGGCATTAAAAGCGCGCATGTTGGAAACATTGCACAAACGTATCCAACGGCAGCAAATGCGCATTCACGGCAGCGACGCCCATTTAGATCGCCTGTTCCGCCACGCCGATCCGCTTGACCCGAACATTCTCACCATCGGTTTCGCGCGCCGCTTCGCCAGCTACAAACGCGCCACTTTGCTGTTCGAGAATCCCGATTGGCTAAGGAAAATTGTAAGCGATGCGGATCGCCCGGTGCTGTTCGTGTTTGCCGGGAAAGCCCACCCTGCTGACAAACCCGGCCAGGATTTAATCCGCCACATCAGCTCGATTTCGCGCTCGCAGGAATTTGCCGGGCACGTTTTGCTCTGTGAAGGCTACGATCTCGGCCTCGCTCGACGTTTAGTTTCCGGAGTCGATGTTTGGCTCAACACGCCACTTTATCCACTCGAGGCAAGCGGCACGTCGGGCATGAAAGCCGGTATTAACGGCGTGCTGAATTTCAGCATACTCGACGGTTGGTGGGGTGAAGGCTACAACGGAAAAAATGGCTGGGCGATTAAACCGGCGCCGGAGAACTGGGAAGAATATCGGCGCAACCGCGAAGAAGCGCAATCGCTCTGCGAAATTCTCGAAGATCAAATTGTGCCGATGTATTACAACCGCGGCAAACTCGGCTATTCCGAAGCCTGGGTGAAGATGGCGAAGCAATCCATTTCCACTTTGCTGCCGCAGTACAACTCGACCCGCATGGTCGGCGAATACCTGAGCAAGTTTTATCTCCCGGCGACTAAACAGTGGCGTCGCTTTTCCGATAATCAATACGAAAATGCGTCGCGGCTATCGCAGTGGAAAGCGCGCATTAACCAGGCTTGGCACAGCGTGCATTTGCAGCGCCGCGACACGCCCACCCGTCGCATCGACTTTGGCAATAGCCTGCGCTTTGAAGTCGCGGTGCAACTCAATGGCCTGAAACCGGAAGATGTCGTCGTCGAACTGTTGCTTGGCCGACCCCTTAACGGTCGCGAAAATGGCAAGAATCAACAGTTTCGATTTCAGAGCACCGGCACCGTCGATGCCGCGGGCGCCCAGATCTATGCCCTGGAACTCAAGCCCGTGCTTTGCGGCAGCCTCGATTATAAGATTCGCGCCTACCCATGGCATGAACTCATGACCCATCCATTGGAAATGGGGTTGATGGTCTGGCTTTAACGAATTTAAAATCGATATTTGAACTCCTCGTTGTTGCATCAAAACTTACTCGCATTTCTCCACCAAACCTATAGTCCATGAAATTTCTCAATCACTTCGAAGAGTGGTTGATCGCCTCTCTCATGGCGATCGCCACGCTGATCATTTTTATCGCTGTCGTACATCGCTACGCATCGGGTATTCCACTACTGCAAGACTATGCCATCGCCCTCAACCTGAGCTGGGCGCAGGAACTATGCATTTACCTATTCGTGTGGATGGCGAAATTCGGCGCGGCCTATGGTGTGCGCACCGGCATCCACGTCGGCGTCGATGTGTTGATCAATCGGCTCAGTGAGCGCAAGCGCGCGCTGTTCGTTTACTTCGGCCTATTCGCCGGTGCGCTGTTCACTGGCATCATCGGCTTTCTCGGCGCGAAACTGGTTCTCGGTATTTACGCAACCGGGCAAACATCCGCAGACCTTGAGTTACCCATGTGGCTGGTCTACCTGGCGATTCCCCTCGGCTCGTTCTTGATGTGTTTCCGCTTTCTGCAAGTAGCATGGCATTTTCATCGCGGCGGCGAATTGCCACACCATGAGGTCGCCCACGTCGAAGGCTTGGAGCCGGAAAAAGTATGAGCGCCTATATCATTTTCGGCTTGCTAATCGCGCTGATGCTCACCGGCATGCCGATTTCCATCGCGCTCGGCCTTACGGTGTTGGGATTTTTGTTCGGCCTAAGCGATATTCCGATCGAAACCGTTGCGCTGAAATTATTCACCGGCATCGAAAAATTCGAGATCATGGCGATCCCGTTTTTTATTCTCGCCGGAAATTTTCTGACCCATGGCGGCGTCGCTCGACGCATGATCCGCTTCGCCAGCAGCATGGTCGGCCATTGGCATGGCGGCTTGGGGCTCGCCGGCGTACTCGCCTGCGCTTTGTTCGCCGCGGTGTCGGGATCAAGTCCGGCAACGGTGGTGGCCATTGGCTCCATCCTTCTGCCCGCCATGGCGAAGCAAGGCTTCCCAATGCGCTTCGGCGCCGGCATTATCACCACATCGGGTTCCCTCGGCATCCTCATTCCGCCGTCGATTGTGATGGTGATTTACGCCGTATCGACCAACACCTCTGTCGGCAAACTCTTCATGGCGGGTGTCATCCCCGGCCTGGTGCTCGCGACCTTGCTCGGCCTCACCACCTGGCACCGCGCCCGCAAGAACGACTATCCGCGCCTCGCGCGCGCTTCGTGGCGCGAACGTCTAGTCGCGTTGCGTGATAGCTTCTGGGGATTGTTGCTAATCGTCGTCGTCATCGGTGGTATTTATTCCGGCATTTTCACGCCGACGGAAGCGGCCGCGATGAGTGCGGTGTATGCCTTCATTGTCGCAGTGTTCGTGTACAAAGACTTGACCCTGCGGCAGGTCCCGAAAGTCCTGCTCGATTCCGCCAGCATGAGCGCGATGTTGCTCTACATCATCACCAACGCCGTGTTGTTTTCATTCTTAATGACCTACGAAAATATTCCGCAAGCCATGGCGCAATGGTTGCTGAATATGGGTCTGGGGGCAATCGGATTCTTACTGATGGTTAATTTGTTGTTGCTGGTTGCCGGCAATGTCATGGAGCCCTCCTCCATCGTGCTAATCCTCGCGCCGATTCTATTTCCAGTCGCGATGCAACTCGGTATCGACCCAATCCATTTCGGCATTCTGATCGTCGTTAATATGGAAGTCGGCATGTGTCACCCGCCGGTCGGGTTGAATCTTTACGTCGCCAGCGGCATCACGAAAATGGGCATCACCGAACTCACGATTGCGGTGTGGCCGTGGCTGTTGACGATGCTTCTATTTTTGCTGCTAGTGACCTATTGGCCGCCGTTGTCGCTATGGTTACCACGGCAGTTGGGGATGATGTAACAAAGCCGCCACATCCCTTTCAAAGAGAGGGATCGGGTGGGGACGGGTTATTTTTAAGGAAGCTCTGAATAAGTTCGAGTTCTAAAGTGAGGCAAGGCGCGAACAAAAAATATCGACGCAGCAAATAAATGATATGTAAGGAGATATTTTTTGTGAGCAACGCGGCATCACGACGAAATCGGACTTATTCAGAGCTTCCTAAACTACACTCATCTCCTTGGCCTTAGGCCAGTGGCTAGCCTAGGGCCTACCCCGTCCCGACCTCCCCTTTGAAGGCGGAAATGATTGCCGTGATCGGCAATGCCGCAGCCGTTCTCGGAGCATGCTACGCCAAGAACCAGAATCCATAAGGCTCCTGGCAAGATGCCTAAAAGCAATTAAGAAAGCTCTGATTTATTACGATTTCGTCGCGATACGGCGTTGCTCGCAAAAAACGTCTCCTTACATATCAACCATATGCTGCGTCGACATTTTTCACTCACGCCTTGTCTCGCCTAGAACTCGAAATAAATCAGAGCTTCCTTAAATGAAGTGATCTAGAAATTTATGACTGAGGTAAACCGTACCAATGCCCGCCGCGATGAGGACAATCTGCTGCGCCGTAGCCGTCAATTCCGAGCGGCGATGTAATCCGGGAATCAAATCTGCGACCGCGACATAAATCATACTCGCCGCCGCAAACGCCAATAGGGTCGGCACCATATCCTGCATCGACTGCAACGCGTAGTACGCCAAAATACCGCCAACTAAGGTTGCAAGGCTAGACATGATGTTCAACATGAACGCCTTCGTGCGACTGTAACCGGAATGCAACAACACCAAGAAATCGCCGACCTCTTGCGGAATTTCGTGGGCGATCATCGCGAACGCAGTAACGACGCCGAGTTTCATATCCGTCATGAACGCCGCCGCAATCAACACACCGTCAACAAAATTATGGAACGTGTCGCCGACGATAATCATCATACCGCTGCGACCGTGATCGTGACCGTCGTGCAGGTGATGTTCGCCCTGGCCGAAATCGTGGGCGTGATTGTGGCGCCACAGCACTAATTTTTCGAGAACGAAAAAGAACAACAAGCCGAGCATCACCGTCGTGGTCGCGGCGGGGACATCTTTGGCGTGTTCGAACGCGTGCGGCAAGGTTTCCAAAAACGCCGCGCCGAGCAGCGCACCGACGGCATAACTCACCAACACCGGCATTAACGCCGGCCGCGCCGCGAAGGCGAATAGCGCCGCGCACATGACCGACAACACCCCGCCGGCGAGGCTCATTACGACGATCCAGGAAAGGGTGGACATGGATTAAACGAAGGTTCTTATGGTTTTTTATTATACGGAGGATTGCCGGACACAGCTAACGGTCAATCCCTT
>JANMJR010000330.1:0-5866 GCA_031371465.1 Pseudomonadota bacterium | reverse complement strand
GGGTCATCCAATTGCGGCGATGACACGCCCAAGTCCAGTAACACCCCAGCCACTTTCGTCACACCCACAGCGCTTAGCACCGCTTGAAGTTGACCAAAACTTGCATGCAGCGCTTGAAACCTCGGGTCTTTGATTTCTTGCGCGGCCGTGATCGCGGTCTGATCACGGTCTAACGCAATAAGCCTTCCGGCCGGCCCGATCGTTTCTAAAATTTTTCTACTATGTCCGCCGCGACCGAACGTCGCATCGACATAAACCCTATCTGCTTTGATTGCCAGCGCCGCCACCGCTTCGTCCAACAACACCGCACGGTGGACGAAGGGCGCGCTCACAAGGTAAAACTCTCCATCGCCTGTGGCATCGCCTGACCACTTTGCGCGCGAATGTGTTCCAATTGTTGATTCCACGCGGCGTCGCTCCATACTTCAAAACGATTGCCCTGGCCCACCATCATTAATTGTTTTTCCATGCCGGCGAATTTGCGCAACTCCGGTGTCACCAACACCCGCCCCTGGCCATCGGGCTCAATATTTTCCGCCATACCGACGATGACCCGTTTCCACGATGCAACCCGTGAGTTAGTATCACTGATGGCCATTAAGCGCGAGCGAACTTCGTCAAATGTCGGCGCTTGGTAAAGCAAAAGGCACCCATCCGGGTGCCCCGTAAGCACTAACTTACCTTGAGACTGCCCATTCATGAGCTCACGATGTTTTGTGGGAATTGCCAACCTTCCCTTTGCATCCAACGTGAGTGCCGTTGATCCTTGAAACATATCGTCGTATTGGCTCGGTAAAAATCCACTAAACTCCACTTATTCCTACATTTTCCCACTTTAAGGGAAAAAAAATACCGGGTCAAGTGGAAATTACGGTTTTTTTGCAGCGGGACAGTGAGATAAGAAGTATCCGATGTGATACCTGAAGGACGGCAGTCTGAATCCGATATTCTTTAGATTTATCGAACCAGGCATTGCCGAATCTCACGCTTAAGCGTCAAACCATCCCTTCAAATGTAAATTGGTATGCCGATCGTCGTCGTATTGAGACAAATTTTCCCATCTTTATTCATGATGTTAGCTATTTTCTAGAATATTCGTCGTTTTTTGGAGACAATAACGGCATGGGAATTTCCAACCATATGGGTTAACCCTTTGTTATTTATAATAATTGTTATTGGCATTGATCTTGCTCCTGGTACGAGTTCGCACACGACGGAAATCGAACATGCTAGATCAATTCGGCACGAACCAACTACGCGAGTTATTCGCGTTGCGATATCAAGTCTATTGCGTCGAACGCGGTTTTCTGTCGCAGGAAAATTACCCGAACGGCGAAGAATCGGATTCGCATGATGCCGCCGCCGTGCATTTCGCCGCATTCGACTCTAAGGGTAAAGTCATAGGCAGTGTTCGGCTGGTACGGCATACGCCGGGAATCGGTTTTCCATTCCAAAATTACTGCCGAGATACGTCCCCCGGCGCCTGCGGGTTACCGGTCGAAGATGCCGTGGAAATTTCTCGGCTCGTGGTCAGCAAGACCCTGCTGCGCCGATTCGACGACCGCGACAGTGACTTCATTGACGCCACCTCATCCGGACGGCTACCACCCATGGGAATCGAGCGGCGGTCGCGGTCGCGGTCGCGCTGCGAGTGGATCGTATTGGGACTTTACAAGGCTATGTACCAATACTGCGTTGAGGCCGGTATCAATCACTGGTATGCGGCAATGGAGCGCTCGTTGGTTCGCCTGCTCAAGCGTTATGGCGTAGATTTTCTGCCCATCGGCCCGGCGGCGGACTACTTCGGACAAGTCATACCCCATTGCGTCAGCCTATCCAGCCTGCAAGTTAGCGTGCCAAAGTTAAGCGGGCAATTAGCCGATTGGTTTCGAAATCCCGAACCCAATCTTGGTGACGGTATCCGCGTGATGCGATTGACGACAGAACCGCAACTCCACCACGGTCGTAACGGCGCCCGCCCAAAGTTGCTTCAGCTAGGTTCCGGCCGTTAGATTCCCTCAAAGTAGTATTGCGTCGTTCTCGCCCGCCAGCCTGGGCGTGAATCGCTGTCAGCCGATGGCGAGTCGGCCGCGACCGCAGCGTCGCGTTCTGCAAGTTTTTCGCCCGCAAGCCCGGGAGTCGATAGAATAGACTGACAAGCCACGCCTCAAGGTTGAATCGTTTGTCATGGTTGCACTGAAGAACAAACTGCTGCGCCGCTTTCGCCTGGCATTGTTAGCGAAAGCAACGCCGGAAAAGCTCCTCGCCATCAGCAAGCAAAGGTTGCTGAAAGCGTTTCGCGCCGCAGCAACAAGTGAAGCCTATCTGACATTGCTTCGCGAGCACAATCTAGACTGGCAAAGTTTATCCAGCGCCGATGAAGTCCTGCGCCGCGCCCCAGTGTTGAACAAACAAAACACCTTCATTCGCTTTTCGCTCACGCAGCTTGCAATGCCGGGGACCCTGAATAAAATCGCCGGGGTGCTTACCAGTTCTGGGGCGACCGGCCGCCTTAGTTTCGGCCTGTCAACTTGGGCGGCGGCACGCGCGGCGGCCGACGATATCGACCTCGGTTTACAAGAAGCATTTGATATCGACCATTTGCGCACCCTGGTGATTAATTGCTTGCCTATGGGGGTGCGATTTTCGTCAAACACCGTCTGCGTTGCGGAAACAAGTGTGCGCGACGATATGGCCCTTGCGATTGCCCGTGACGTTGGACCGCAGTTTGATCAAATCATACTCATAGGCGATCCGTTGTTTCTCAAGTGCTTGGTCGACCTGGCCCGAGAGCAGGGCGTCAACTGGAACACGCAACGGATCAGCGTCATCATAGGCGAGGAGCCTTTTGCGGAAAACTATCGCGCCTACCTTGCGCGGCAATTGGGTATCGATCAAGACAGCACGATCGGTGGATGGATCGGTTCTTCCTTCGGCATCGCGGAATTGGGGTTAAATATACTATTTGAAACACGCCAGACCGTACAATTTCGTCGTCTGGCTCATACCCACCCACGATTTCGCGCTGCGCTATTCGGTCCGGATTCGCCCCAGGCGGCGGTAGCAACCTTGTTTCATTACAATCCGTTGCGCACGTTCATTGAGATTGTTGAACCCAACGAGCACAGCTTTGGCCAGCTTATTGTTTCCATGATCGAACACGGCCGGGTTATACCGCTGATTCGCTACACGACGGGCGATATCGCGCGCATCGTCACCGCAGAAAACATTCGCCAAACCTTTGACCAACTCGGTCTGGCGATTCCGACCATGTCGCCGTTGCCGATGCTCGCCTTGTTGGGCCGAGAAAAAAGCACCCTGAACGCCGGGTACAATGTCATTCAGTTTCAAGATGCGTTATATGAAAACGATCGCGTTGCCGATGTCGTCACCGGCGCATTTCGCCTTATCCCCGAAGGCGAACGGATAACGATGCACATCCAGCTCAGGAAAAACCAAGACGAACCGAACGCGGGTTTGGTCTCCGATGCGCTGTCCGAAGGCCTTCGCGCCCATGTCGACATCAAATTCTGGGCCTACTTAGATTTCCCCTTCGGCTTAACCCTCGATTACGAACGAAAGTTCTCCTACGCCGGGTAGCTTGTTCCGGTGTTCGATAACCCACTGAATTTTATCGTTATTCTATTATTGTGCGACTAAGTGTCGAATTTTCTTACAGCACAACTCGGCTGGCAGTTTCAGCTTTTGGCGCCCTGTGTAAAAATATAACGATTAAAAAACATGATGTTATACATTACCAAGGCCACCTCAATGGATCGCATGAGGAAAATTGTCCCGCAGTGGTCACGGTTTTTTCCAAAATTCGATGTCGAAATACTTAACACTGATCCCCGATCTGCTGCCTCATGTTTGTTTATCCATATGAATTTTAAAGAATTTTTTTATAGGCACAGTTTATGCTTTTAGAAACAGTAGCGAAATCACCATTAAACCTGTCGCGTTTTTTAACTAACAAGGAGTTTTTTATGTTCAAAACAATTTCAACAAATGGGCTGGCCATCTTAGGTGCTTTGACGGCATCGTTAGTGTTGCCGATGGCCGCATCGGCTGCCCCGTTTACCTTAAACAATATTGAACCCAAGGGTTTTGATTGTGCGACTGCTAGCCCTGCCCCAGGCCCTGGTAGCCTAAACTGTTCAGGCGGCACGCCCAATCACATCGAGTGGCGTCAAGGCGATACCGCAGTGAGTTCACTGGACCTATTGAGCCTAACAACCATTAATGGCGTCAATGCCGGCGATGCGCCAGTACGAATCAACAGTCTAACCCATAACAATTTCCCCATCCCTCGCGTTTTCAGCTATTCCATTGACATTGTGAATACCCTTGAAGTGACAGACGAGGATGGTAACGCAGTGGTGCTGACCGACACGAACGCTATTAAGATCGCATTCACGGAAACGCCAAACATCCTGCCTGCCGGACCCTGCCCCAATGGTAATCCCGCAGCAAGCTTTTGCGATGACTTCTTTGATTTTGACGCAGGCGGCCTCGCTCCCCTGGCCTTTAGTTCAAACGGAATCAACTATCAACTGATTTTCGGTCTTGAGGCCGGTCCCGGAGCCTTTGTTGTAGGCAACAGAGTATATACGGCAGAAAACCAAAGCAGCCAGTTGTTCGTTACGGCGCAGATCGTTCGCGTAAACGTACCTGAGCCGATGACCCTTGCTCTATTAGGTTTGGGGCTGCTAGGAATTGGCTTCACGACCCGCCAAAAGAAAATGTAGTAGTTACTGCGACTTTCTTGGATCTTGAGGGCTGGCCGATATCGGCCAGCCCTTTTTATTTTGACCGCCAGTTCAAAGACCCTCGTTGAATTCCTTAAAAATAGACGGCCTAATAGCCAACACATCGCGTTCAATCTCCGATATGTTTGTAATGTAAGGCGTCACCGGGCCGTAATAGTCGACCTCCGGACCGATGGCCTCGAACGAAAACCCGTAACGCCACAGCAGTCGGACGAGTGAACGCTCCATCGCCGCGAGCCAATGGGTAATACCCCGCCGCTTACTTTCCTGATAAATGATTTTGTAAAGGCCGAGCACGATCTCCGGGCGGCGCCGACGCTCTTCCGGCCGTGGGTCGGGTATCATAATCTGATCTGGCGTGATGCCGTATATGTCATCCTCCGCGCGGCGGCGGTAGTTTTTGCTGACCGCCAGGCGTGAGATCTCCACAATTTCATCGGGGATCACTTCGTCATGAAGTTGACAGTGTTGGAGTAGCGGAAAACCTAAGGAATTACGCTTTACAAGGCGAATTGTGCCAACGATATCCCCGGCTCGATTAAACGCCGCGAAGTGCCACGAGTCGCCGTCAAATTCGTCGATTTCGAGCCCATCCGGGTAATCCTCGCGGCGCAGAAAGCCGCGTTCCAGACAGTACACATCAAAGCGAAGCCGATAGCATTCAGCCAACGCGTCGGTATCGTCTACGCACCGGAAAGTGAAATGCGGTTCGTCGTCCCGCAATTTGATCTCGTCGCCCATTGTGGATTCCAGCCGCTAGCGCTTTGGGACAATACAATCTTTTTGAAAATCTAATCAGCGCACTTACTCTACAACGAAGGGCGCAGCTTAGCAATGACCGCGTCAAAGCGGCGGCCTTGGTAAAGAAAGAAGCTGGCCGATAAGCCGGGTTCTGTGTTGGGTTTGTCGCCAAACCCCAGACAGTCATTCCTCTAGGCGGCGCGTTACCGCGCCGCTCAAGCAGCCTACCCGGGAACCGCGCGAGCAGCGCGAATGTTCCCCTATTTGGCCTTGCTCCGGATGGGGTTTACCTCGCCAGCGCGCGTTGCCGCGTCTGCGGTGGTCTCTTACACCACCGTTTCACCCTTACCTGCCGC
>JANMJR010000322.1:0-4856 GCA_031371465.1 Pseudomonadota bacterium | reverse complement strand
CCCGCCCTTCGGGCTCCTCGCGATGACAATTTTGATATTTCACAGGATCGAGCTGCCAGCCGACACCCATGCGGCTCGCGAGGCATGCCACGCCAGGAGGCAATACCCATGTTGACTTTGAAAGGCTAAATGGATTCCCGCCTTCGCGGGAATGACGGGGTGGCCTCGGGCTACAACTAAAACCGCTTCGGTAATTACATCGCCCGATCAATCAACATCGCATCGCCGTAACTGAAAAACCGATAGCGATCCTTAATAGCAAACGCATAAGCGCGGCGAATATTTTCGATACCGCCGAACGCCGACACCAGCATCAACAGCGTCGATTTCGGCAAATGAAAATTGGTGATCAGGCGTTCAACGACGTGGAAACGAAACCCGGGCAAGATAAAAATATTCGTCTCACCAAAACCACTTTGCAAGAAACCACCTACCGCCGCGCCTTCTAGCGCGCGCAATGTCGTCGTGCCCACTGCCGCTATGCGCCCGCCTTGCGCGCGGGTCTGTTCTATCGCATCGACGGTCTCTTGCGGCACCTGGTACCACTCGCTATGCATAACATGGTCGGAAAGGTTCTCGACCCGCACCGGTTGAAATGTTCCTGCGCCCACGTGCAGCGTGACATACGCGATCTGAACGCCGTGCGCGCGCAACGCATCAAGTAACGACTCATCGAAATGCAACCCAGCCGTCGGCGCGGCGACCGCACCGGGCTCCGTGGCGAATACGGTTTGATAGCGACGCTCATCGTCGCCGTCCGGGGCGTGCGTGATGTAAGGCGGCAGCGGCACCGCACCATACTGTTCTAACAAATCCAACACGTCGTCGTTCGATTCAAAGCGCAAATGGAATAACTCCCCGGTCCGCTCCACCATCGTCACGCGCAATTCGCCCGCCAACAACAATTCACTGCCCGGCCGCGGCGCTTTGCTGGCACGCACATGGGCGAGAACATGATACCGATCTAACACGCGCTCGACCAACACCTCCACCGCGCCGCCACTCACTTTACGTCCCATCAACCGCGCCTTGATTACCCGCGTGTTGTTGAACACCAGCAAATCACCCGCGCGAAAATAATTGGGTAAATCGGAAAAACGGCCTTGGCTAAGCCTTCCCGTATCGCCGCTCAGATGCAGCAACCGACTCGCAACCCGCTCTGGGAGCGGATGTTGCGCGATCAAATCCGGCGGCAAGTCGTAGTCAAAATCTAAGGTGCGCATGCATGAAATCATATCACCCGCGTAGCTTTGGCGACTGATCGAAGTTGCCGAGCAAGCGCATTTCGCGGATAATGCGAGCCGCAGCCGGGATGGCGGAATCGGTAGACGCACGGGACTCAAAATCCCGCGGTGGTGACACCATGGGGGTTCGATTCCCCCTCCCGGCACCAAGACGCGAAGCGGATTGCGGGCGAGCTGCAGCGGGATTTCAGCGAGGCTTGCCGAGCTAAAATCCAAAAACACCATGGGGGTTCGATTCCCCCTCCCGGCACCAAACGAAGTTTGGGGACGAGAAGTGACGCGCCTGCGCGCGTCACGCGGGGGAAGCGAAAGGCGTCCGCTTGCAAGCGGCGCCGGGGTCGCGGAACGTGACCGATTTCCCCTCCCGGCGCCAATTCAAAATTATGTCATTCTGAGCAAGGCGAAGAATCTGCTTTCTGGAATGAATCATAAGCAGATTCTTCGGCTCATAGCCTCAGAATGACAATTCTCAAAAGTGGCCTGAACTCAATCCGCATCGCCGTGTCCTAATGACGCATGCGGCGTAAGCGACGGTAAACGCTAAACAATAGGAAACCCTCTTGGATCCACAAGATCTCTCCAAACTTCGCATCGACCGCCAACCGCCGACGCTAAACGTCAAACGCAAACGTGGCACGCGAAAGTTGATTTACGCGCTGGTGAGCGGCGCCGTTGCGCTCGCCGCCTTCCTGTTTTATCAAAAAGCCCAGAGCGTAATCGCCGTCGAAACGACCAACGTCGTTAGCGCCTATCCCTCGCAAGGCTTCACCGCCCTGAACGCAACCGGCTACGTTGTCGCGCAACGCAAAGCCGCCGTCGCCTCAAAAGCCACCGGTCGGCTCGAATGGCTCGGTGTCGCGGAAGGCAGTATTGTGAAAGCGAATGAGGTCATCGCGCGCCTCGAAAGTAACGACGTTCAGGCCTCCCAGGAGCAAGCTGCCGCCGGCGTCAACGTCGCGCGCGCGAACTTGGAACAAGGCATAGCGGAATGGCGCGATGCCAATGCCGCGCTGAATCGATCTCGGGAACTGGTCGAGAAGAAATATATTTCCGCTTCATCCCACGACAGCGCCGTTGCGCGCGCCGCCAAAGCAAAAGCCTCCATTGCCAGTTTGAAGGCGGCCATCGTCGCCGCGGAAGCGAATCTCAACGTCGCGAAAGTGGGTGTCGATCAAACCGTGATCCGCGCGCCCTTCGATGGCGTAGTGCTGACCAAATCCGCCAACATCGGCGACATCGTCACACCGTTTTCCTCGGCGGTCGATAGCAAAGGCGCGGTTTTGACAATGGCTGATATGTCGACGCTTGAAGTCGAAGCCGACGTGGCGGAATCGAGCCTGGCAAAAATTCGCGTCGGCATGCCCTGCGAAATTCAACTGGATGCGATTCCCTATGCACGCTTCGCCGGGAGTATCGATCGCACCGTGCCGACGGTGGATCGAGCCAAAGCGACATTGTTGGTCAAAGTAAGGTTTAAGGAACTCGATCCGCGCATCCTGCCGGAGATGAGCGCCAAGGTCGCGTTCCTAGAAAAAGAACTCGGCGCCGATGAGAAAAAACCTGTCACCGCAGTCAATCCGAGTGCCATCGTCATGCGCGGTGGGCAGTCGGTGGTATTCGTGATTAAGGACGACAAAGTTGAGCAGCAAGCGATTCAGCGCGGGCCAACGTTGGGCGATTTAGTCACGATAACCGGTGTCCCCGCCCAAACCAAAGTCGTTCTGACACCGACGGATGGGATGAAAAACGGAAGTCAAATCAAGCTAACGGCGAAGTAGATGGCTGCGCCAGCGCTGGTAAGCCTGAATCACATCGTCAAATCCTACCGGCGCGGCGACCAAATCGTGCCCGTGTTAAGCGACATTCATTTCGACATTCAAGAGGGCGAATTCCTTGCGCTGATGGGGCCGTCCGGTTCCGGTAAGAGCACCTTGCTTAATCTCATTGCAGGAATCGACAAACCCGATAGCGGTGAGATTATCGTCGGCGGCCTCGACATCACCCAGCTTTCGGAAGGCGAACTCGCCGATTGGCGCGCGCAGAACATCGGCTTTATTTTTCAGTTTTATAACTTGCTACCAGTGCTCACGGCATTTGAGAATGTCGAGTTGCCACTCTTGTTGACGCGGTTGTCGCGCAGCGAACGGCGCGAAAGGGTCGATCTCGCGCTCGGCATGGTCAATCTAACGGATCGCGCGATTCACTATCCATCGGAATTATCGGGCGGCCAACAGCAACGCGTCGCCATCGCGCGCGCCATCATCACCGATCCGATGATCCTAGTCGCCGACGAACCCACCGGCGATCTTGACCGCGTTACCGCGGAAGAAATCCTCAAGCTGCTGCAACGCCTGAATCGCGAAATCAACAAAACCATCATCATGGTCACCCACGATCGCCGCGCGGCGCAAAGCGCACAAGCGATTCTGCATTTGGATAAGGGCGAGTTGTTGGAGAAGGAAATGCTGAAGGTTTTGCTGTGAGCTGTGTAGGTTGGGGTGAGGCACGAACCCCAACATCCACCGCCACGTCCCGCAACCTGTACGTTGAGGTAAGGAACGAACCCCAACATCAACCGCGCTCGCCCCCACCGGCGCCGCCCGCGCTCACCACATTCGCCCAATCCGCCGGAATTATTCCATCCCGAATAAATCGATGAATGCTTGAGTGCGGCCAATCGCCGGCACGGCTTACGTATCCGTGTTTCACCGGATTGTAATGGACGTAATCGACATTACGCGCCAAGTCATCGTCGTCGCGTATCAGATGCTCCCAATAGCGGCGTTGCCACACGCCACGCTCACCTTTTGATTTGCGGCTTACCGATATGCGCTCGTTGTTCGGCAAGCGACGTGAAAATCCCGCCTTGATCAGCGCCCAAGGGGTGGCGAAATCGGCGTCGTCGGGTGGCAACGTCCACACCGCATGCAAATGCTCCGGTAGCACAACCATCGCCACAATCTCGAAAGGATGGGTCGTGTGAACCCGCCGTATCGATTCCCTCAGCGTATCGATATTTAACCAGCAGCGACAGATTTCGATTCGCGAGATTCACGGTGAAAAAATAGCTAGCGCCCGCAACCTGGGCTCGGCGGTAATACATAGGACCTCATGATATCGTGACGAGGATTGTTGGGGTTCTTACCTCGCCCACGACCTACACCCTTTGACGGCCCCGTAGCCCGTAGGTTGGCGGTGAGGAACGAACCCCAACATTAACGACGCTCGTCTCAACAGGCGCATCTGTACCGCGAAGCCCCGTGTTGGGGTTCGTACCTCACCGCCAACCTACGCATCGTTATTCCAGCTTGATGCCTGAAGCTTTAACCAGCTTCACCCACCTCTCTCGTTCCGCTTTCATGAAGATCGCGAACGCTTCGGGCGGCCCTGCCAAATTGCCAAAGTCTTCAGCGCCGGGGAGTTTCATCACTTCCGGCGAGTTACGCGCTTTGACGAAGGCCGCGTTGAGCGTGACGATAATATCTCGTGGGGTGCCTGCAGGCGCGAGGATGCCGGTCCAAACGGCAATATCCAGTCCCTCGATGCCGGATTCGTGAGTCGTTGGTGTGTCGGGTAGATTGACCAACCGTTTAGGCGAAGCCACCACTAGAG
>JANMJR010000303.1:0-5168 GCA_031371465.1 Pseudomonadota bacterium | reverse complement strand
ACGCCTTGCCACAAGGCTTTTGACGCTTGCCTCGCAGGGGGCATAGCTTGTTCGTCGCGTGGCAACTGGTATGCAACCGTCCGGTAATTTAGTTGCCATGTGGAGGCGTTGCAGTTGCATTTTACAGAGGCGATTGGTTTTCATGGGAATGAAGCCGCAAGTTATGGCGCCACAATAGTTGGTAGGCAGCGGGAATCACCAACATTGACAGTAACGGCGCGGTGATCATGCCGCCCACCATCGGCGCCGCGATGCGCTGCATGACTTCCGAACCGGCGCCGGAACCGAACATTATCGGCACCAGGCCGGCGATGATGACCGCCACCGTCATCGCCTTCGGCCGCACGCGCAGCACGGCGCCGGCGCGGATCGCGTCGAGCAGGTCGGCTTCGCTGTTCTTGCCCACTGCCAGACACGCTTCCCATGCCTGCTTCAGGTATAACAGCATAATCACACCGAACTCGGCTGACACGCCGGCTAAGGCGATGAAGCCGACACCGCCGGCTACCGACAGGTTGTGGCCGAGCCACCACAGCAACCAAATGCCGCCGGCGAGCGCGAATGGCAGCGTGGCCATGATCAACAGCGCCTCGTCGATTCGCTTGAACGTCAGATATAAGAGCACAAAGATAATGAGCAAGGTCGCAGGCACAACGATCTTAAGTTTCGCCGTGGCGCGCTCGAGAAACTCGAACTGCCCAGACCAAGCGAGGGAATAACCCGGCGGCAGCGTGACGTCTTTCGCGACTGCTGCTTGCATATCACGCACGGCCGAACTCAAATCGCGGCCGCGGATATCGACATAGACCCAGCCCGACAGGCGTGCGTTTTCGCTTTTTAACATCGGCGGGCCATCGTTGATGCGAATCGCCGCTACATCGCCGAGGCGAATTTGCGCGCCGCGCTCGGTCAAGACCGGCAATTGCCGCAGTTTCTCGACGGAGTCGCGCACTTCGCGCGGATAACGCACATTGATCGGAAAACGCTGCAATCCTTCGACGGTCTCGCCGATGTTGTCGCCGCCGATCGCCGCGGACACGATGCTTTGCACATCGGCGATATTGAGCCCGTAGCGCGCCGCCCCATTGCGATCGATTTCGACATCGATATAGCGCCCTCCATGGAGCCGCTCCGCCAGTGCCGATGACACCCCCCGCACCTGCTTGATGACGCGCTCAATGGCGCCGGTGATGCGATCGATCTCCTGCAAACTCGTACCGGCGACCTTGATACCCACCGGGCTCTTAATGCCGGTCGCCAGCATGTCGATGCGGTTGCGGATCGGCGGCACCCAAATATTGGATAGGCCCGGCACCTTGACCGTGCGGTCCAGTTCCTCGATCAGCTTCTCCGGCGTCATGCCAGCACGCCATTGATCGCGCGGCTTGAACTGGATCGTCGTCTCGAACATCTCCAGGGGCGCCGGATCGGTGGCGGTTTCGGCGCGTCCCGCCTTGCCGAACACGCTGTGAACCTCCGGCACGGTTTTGATCAGTCGGTCGGTTTGCTGCAGCAATTCCGCTACCTTGCCCGCGGACAGACCCGGCAAGGCCGACGGCATGTACAGCACATCGCCTTCATCCAGCGGCGGCATGAATTCTCCACCGAGTTGCAACATCGGCCAAATGCTCACGGCGGCAATCAACCCCGCCGTCGCCAACGTAGCCTTCGGAAAGCGTAATACGCCTTCGAGCAAGGGGCGGTACAGGGCGATTAGACAGCGGCTAAGCGGATTCTTGTTTTCGTCGGGAATCGTCCCCCGGATCAGGTAACCCATCAGCACTGGAATCAGTGTGACGGACAGGCCGGCGGCCGCCGCCATGGCGTAGGTCTTGGTGAAGGCCAGAGGCGAGAACAACCTTCCTTCCTGCGCTTCCAAAGTGAATACCGGAATGAACGACAGCACGATGATCAACAGCGAGAAGAATAACGCCGGACCGACTTCCGCCGCGGCATCGCCGATGATGCGCCAATGCTCGTCTCCCGCGAGTTTTTTGCCGGGGTGCGAATGGTTCCAGGCTTCAATATGCTTGTGCGCGTTCTCGATCATCACCACTGCGGCTTCGACCATTGCGCCGATCGCAATCGCAATGCCGCCGAGCGACATGATATTGGCATTCACGCCCTGGTAGTACATGACGATGTAGGCGGCCAGAATGCCCAGCGGCAGCGACACGATCGCAACCAGCGCGGAGCGAAGATGAAACAGGAAAATCACGCAGACCAGCGCCACGACGATGAATTCCTCGATTAGCTTGTGTTTGAGATTGGTGACCGCGCGCTTAATCAGGCTGGAACGGTCATATACCGGGACGATCTCGACACCCGGCGGCAGGCTCGGTTTCAACTTTTCCAGCTTGGCCTTCACCGCATCGATGGTTTCGAGAGCGTTCTTGCCGGAACGCATGACGATCACACCACCGGCGACTTCGCCTTCGCCGTTCAACTCCGCAATACCGCGCCGCATTTCCGGGCCAACCTGAACCCGCGCGACATCGGCCAGACGCACCGCCACGCCGGCATCGGTCACAGTCAGTGGAATTTGGCGAAAGTCGTCGAGGGATTTCAAATAACCCGAGGTGCGCACCATGTACTCGGCTTCCCCGAGTTCCAGTACCGATCCACCGGTTTCCTGGTTTGCTTTCTGCACCGCCTCGATTACCTTGCCGTGCGGGATGTTGTATGCGCGCAGCCGGTCCGGATCCAACACAACCTGATACTGGCGCACCATACCACCGATGCTTGCAACCTCCGCGACGTTTGGCACGGCTTTCAATTCGTACTTCAGAAACCAGTCTTGCAGCGCACGCAGTTGCGACAGATCCATCGCGCCACTACGGTCTACCAGTGCATATTCATAGACCCAGCCGACGCCGGTGGCGTCCGGACCCAACGCCGCTTTCGCTTGCGCCGGCAGGCGTGATTGCACCTGATTCAAATATTCGAGCACGCGCGAGCGCGCCCAGTACGGGTCGGTGCCGTCGTCAAACAGGATGTAGACAAACGAATCGCCGAAGAATGAATAGCCCCGCACCGTCTTTGCGCCGGGCACCGATAGCATGGTGGTGGTCAGCGGATAGGTGACCTGGTTCTCGACAATTTGCGGCGCCTGACCCGGATACGTGGTACGGATGATCACCTGCACATCGGACAGATCGGGAATCGCATCCAGTGGTGTATTGAGGAGCGACCAGATGCCCCAGGCCATCACCGTGAGCGTGGCCAACAACACCAAAAAGCGATTCGTGATCGACCAGCGAATGAGCTTGGCGATCATGGTTTCTTCCCTTCCTGACCCCTTGCCGCTGAGTCAGAATTCGATTTGCCGGGTGTCGAGGCAATGGGTGTAATGGATTTGAGTTCGAATCCGCCTTTTTGGCTGCTTTGAAATTCAAAGCTCACTTGATCGCCGTCGGCCACGCCCTTCGGTAAGCCAGTCGGCGAAATCTGAAAGTCCATGGTCATTGGACCCCAGTCGAGGCTTGGGACCGGGCCGTGAGAGATGGTCACGGCATCCTTGCCGACGTGTTCCAGCGTGCCCTTAGCGCGGTGGATTTTCTCCGGCCCGGCGCTGTGCGCTTCGGCGCCTGCGGCAGGCATCGCTTCCATGCGCGTGGTCGTTGCTTTCAGACTCGCCTCGGAATCGATCAAAAACTGACCGGAGACCACCACTTTTTGCCCAACTTCTAGGCCCTTGCGGATTTCCGTTTGGCCGTCGGTCTCCATGCCGATTTCCACGTCGACCGGCTTGAACTTGCCTTCGCCTTCAGCGACCAGCACGACACTGCGTTTTCCGGTTTGAATCACCGCTTCGTTGGGTACCATCAACATCTCTCGCGTTTGCGCGGCAGCAAAATCGACGTTCGCGAACATGCCCGGCGACAGTCTACCTTCAGGATTGGCGAGTTCGATGCGTACCTTGAGCGTGCGCGTGGTGGGATTAACTTCGGGAAGTATTGCGCTGACTTTTCCACCGAAAACCGCACCTGGATAGGCCGGCGTGCGTGCCTGTACGGCATTGCCCGGCGTGACCGCGGCGACGTGGGCTTCCGGCACTTCAGCATTGACCCAGACACTGCTCAGATCATTGATGCGGAACAGCGTCGTCCCCGGCATCACCGTCATCCCCTCGCGCACCCCGAGTTCGACGATGACACCGCTGATTGGCGCATACAGGGTGATTCGTGCTTGCACCTTGCCGCTACGCTCGATCATGCGGATGTGATCCTCGGTCATACCCACCAACATTAAGCGTTGGCGCGCGGCGCTTCGCAGGTCGTCCATGTCCGGTACTTGCATGCGCTTCAGGGCCAGATATTCCTCCTGGGCGGCGACCCATTCCGGCGCCAGAATTTCGACTAGCGGCTGTCCTTTGCGCACCGGATCGAGCGGCGCCCGCGCGTAGAGCTTTTCGATATAGCCGGTCACGCGCGCCTGGACGACGGCGACATTGCGTTCGTTGTAAGCGACGCTGCCGACCGTGTCGACTTTTTGGGTCAGCGGTCCTTTGACGACCTCGGCGGTACGTATCCCGAGGTTTTGCACCATGCGTGGCGAAATGCCGACCTTGCCGTCGTCCGCGCCCTCGTCGGCGTAAACCGGCATCAGTTGCATGTCCATGAACGGCGACTTGCCCGGCTTATCGAATTTTTGCCCGGGCACCATCGGATCGTGCCAATACAACACCGTGCGGCCGTCCGATTCTTGGTCCGAGTTCGTTGCGGCAGTCTTGCCGTTTGTGGGTGACTGAGTCATCGACGCCATACCCGACATTTGGCGCATCGCGTACCAATAACCCGCGCCGCCCGCGACACTCGCAAGTACCAACGTCGCAAGTCCCAACGAAATGACGCGCTTCATTTCACTTCCTTTGGGGTTGTAGCTTCTGGCGCCAAGAAATTCAGATTCGCCCAGGCGCGTGCCAATTCCGCGTGCGTTTCTACCTCGGCGAAACGTATTTCAACCGCCGTTCGGCGCGCTTCTAACGCGGCGGACAAATTGCCACGGCCGGACCGATAAGCTGCCAAAGCCGCCGCCGCCTCGCGCGAAAGTGGCGCCAGTTCTTCCCAATAGCGCTTCAGACGCGCCCGCGCGGTTTCCCAGTCGGCCACCATGCGTTTGATCTCAGCTTCGTGCATCCGGCGCGTCTCCTCCCGCTCGGCCTGTAC
>JANMJR010000239.1:0-6321 GCA_031371465.1 Pseudomonadota bacterium | reverse complement strand
CTTTCGATCCCGATGATCTGGCGTGCAAGCTAAGGCGGCGGTCGTGCAAAAGCGCGCCGAGGTTAAAGACTATCTCGATATGGACGCGTTGTTACGGCACGGGATCGATCTGCCAACCGCGCTTGCCGCAGGAACAGTTATATATGGGCGCAGCTTCAATCCGCTGATTACACTCAAGGCGCTGTGCTATTTTAAGGATGTGCCCGCGCTACCCGTCGAAGTGCAGGCACGGCTCACGGCAGCGGTGGCAGCCGTCGATGTCACCACGCTACCCGCGCTGACGCCTTACGCCACGCGTCCCAATCATGGGTTCTCGTTGTGAAACCATTACCTACAACCCCGGCACTGCTGGCGGTGGCGCGGCGCGTGGTGTGGTTTAAGGAGCCGTCCGAGGCATTGGCCGATGTGGTGCATTTCCTCGCGCACGTCATGACCTACGGTACGATCGAAGACTTGCGCGCGCTGCAGGGAGTCGTTGGGCAGATTGATTTTCGCGAAGCCCTGGAACAGGCGCCGCCCGGCGTGTTCGATCCGCGTTCCTGGGCGTATTAGAATCTTAAATGCGCGATCATACCGACCCCTCCGCTGCCAGTGCGCCCCGTGTTGTAACCGCTGCGGCCACCGCTTTGGGTCGCGTTTCCAAAGTCCATAAAATTATCCTTTGAACAACAGGTCACGCTGGGACATACCGTTTAACATCAATATCTTTATGGCGGCGAGACTGCGCCGCATCGTATGCCACTTGCATTCGCAACAAATGATCCACGTCTACACCAAAAGCCTTTTCGAGGCGCAAAGCCATGTCCCCGGATAACGCCGCGTTGCCATTCAGCAAATCGGAAAGCGTTGCACGGCGTACCTTCAAAACTTGCGCCGCTGTGGAAACAGTTAGTCCCGACGCTTCAATAATCTCGGTGCGGATCAGTTCGCCCGGAGGTGGGGGATTTTTCATCGGCATGGTTTAACTTCCGTGGTATTCAATCAAATCCAGTGACGCGGCGGTGTTGGCGGCTGAATCTATTGAAAATTACCTAACCGTGTGACGGAAATTTGTTTCCCGCGAAAATGTGGGACCTAAGCCAATTCCAGCCGCTTGAGTTGGATATAGTCAGTGCGAATCTGCGCTAGGTCGTAATGCACCTGCTGCGTAAGCCAACTTGCGGCGCTGCCGCCGAAGACCTGCGCCAGTCGCACCGCCATCTCCGGGGAAATTCCGCGCTTGCCGTTTACCAGTTCCGAAAGCGTCGTGCGCGTCACGCCAAGCGCGGCAGCGGCATCCGTGATGGTTAATCCCAAAGGCTCGATACACTCACGCAGCACAAAGCCGCCAGGGGTTTCTTCATCGGCAAGGTTAAGTCTCCGTCAGTGGTAATCGATAAAATCAACGTCCAGGGCGTCACCGTCTGCGAAGCGGAGAATTACCCGCCAGTCCCCTAGGTTGGGTTGAGGCACGAAACCCAACACTGTTTGGCATGTTGCTGTGTTGGGCTTCCTTCGTCAGCCCAACCTACGCTTGCTTCGTGCAGACGTTTTAGTCCAATGTGTGGGCCTATTGAGTATATCCAACGACACTGGATTCCCGCTGAAGCCCGCCCTCGAATACTTTAGTCGAGGGCGGGAATGACGGGTAATTAGCGCATACGCTCCAATGCAATCGCCGTAGCCTCACCGCCGCCGATACACAGCGACGCAACGCCGCGCTTCAAGTCGTATTTTTCCAGCGCGGCAAGCAAGGTCACCATGATGCGCGCGCCGGATGCGCCGATGGGATGACCCAACGCACACGCGCCGCCATGAACGTTGACTTTGTCGTGCGGCAAACCCAGATCGCGCGTCGCAGCCATGGTGACGACGGCGAACGCTTCGTTGATTTCGAACAGATCCACCTCGTTCGCCGACCAGTAGGTCTTGTCAAACAACTTTTTCATCGCGCTGACCGGCGCAGTGGTGAACCAGTTGGGTTCCTGCGCATGCGTGGTGTGAGCGACGATGCGCGCCAGCGGTTTCAGGCCGCGTTGTTCCGCATCGGAGAGTCGCATCAACACCAGCGCCGCGGCGCCGTCGGAAATGGAACTGGAATTCGCCGCCGTCACCGTGCCATCCTTGCGGAACGCGGGTTTAAGAGTCGGTATCTTGTCGGCCTTGGCGCTGAGGGGTTGTTCGTCTTGCGTGATCGCCATATCTTGTTTGCCAACTCTTGCGGTAATACTCGCAATCTCGTTCGCGAAGCTGCCGTCGTGTGTGGCTTTCAGCGCACGTGTCAACGATGCGATGGCGAATTCGTCCTGCGCTGCGCGGGTGAATTCGTACTTGCCCGCGCAATCTTCAGCAAAAGTGCCCATTAGGCGGCCCTTGTCGTAAGCGTCTTCCAGCCCGTCAAGGAACATATGGTCGATGACTTGGGCGTGACCCAAGCGCATGCCGCCACGCGCTTTCGGCAACAAATAGGGTGCATTAGTCATGCTTTCCATGCCACCTGCGACCATGATGTCATTGCTGCCGGCGAGAATGAGGTCATGAGCGAGCATCGCCGCCTTCATTCCCGAGCCACACATCTTGCTGATTGTCGTGCAGCCGGTCGACAGCGGAAGACCCGCACCAATACTGGCTTGGCGGGCAGGTGCTTGGCCCACGCCGGCCATTAAACAGTTACCCATGATGACTTCTTGCACGTCGCTCGGCGTAAGGCCTGCGCGCTCGACCGCCGCACGAATCGCGGCGGCGCCCAGTTCCGGCGCTGTCACGTTTTGAAATACGCCTTGAAAACCGCCCATGGCGGTGCGTGCCGCGCCGACGATTACGATTGAATCTTGCATTTGAGCTCCTGGCTAATGGGTGTGTTTTAGAATGCGATCGAGAACAATAAATCGATGGGGGTAGTCGTTCAGTTCATTTTTCGAAAAATTTTCTTGGGAACTTTCCATCCATTCTTTGCGGTCGAATGTTGGGAAGTGCGCATCTCCATCGACCTGCGCGTCGACTTCCGTGAGATAAATACGGTCGACGCGATCCAAGACTTGGCGGTATAACTGCTCGCCGCCAATGAAGAAAATTTCCGGATCGTCGCCGCAGGCCTGGATCGCCGCTTCGACGGACGCAACGACGACGGCGCCTTCAAATTTATACTGCGGATCGCGCGAAACAATGACGGTTTTTCGGCCTGGCAGAAGGCGTCCGATGGATTCAAAAGTTTTGCGTCCCATGACGATGTGATGACTCATGGTCAACGCGCGAAAACGTTTTAAGTCGATGGACAGTCGCCAGGGCAGTTCGTTGTTTTTACCGATGACGCCGTTAAGGGCCATGGCGACGATTAGTGAGAGTTTTTGTTCGTTCAATTTGATGTTCGTTGCTATTACGGGGTAGGTTAGTGTGAATTGTTTGGAGCTATTTTCCTCTTTTCAAGGAATCCTGTCGACGTGAACACGCCTGACATAATGCTGTCAGGAGCCCGCGCGTATCTTGACATTGCGCACGACGCACATTCACAAAACAGGAGAACAATCATGACAGATCTTTTCGACAAGAATACCGCAGGTTGGTTCGAAATTCCCGCGACGGATTTCAAACGCGCCGTATCGTTTTATCAACAGGCCCTCAAAGCGAAGGAGTTAAGGTTCGTCGCGAGCAATCGGTGGATCAAGCGCTATGCTTTCGCGGGTCTTTCCATCGAGCAAACACGCAACGTTCATATCGCCCATCATGTTCACCACCGTGCGGCAGCGATCGAGGAACCAATCTACCGTGAGCAATATTGCGATGTATTCGATCGGCAAGCCAACCGCTTTGAACACCATTGTCATGGTCACTAGCCCCGCCTCGGGAATACCCGCCGCGCCGACGGACGCGAACACGCTGGTGACGACGACCAATAATTGCTGCGTGTAAGTCAGCTCCATGCCCAACATCTGCGCGATGAATAGCGCGGCCATGGCTTCGTACAACGCCGTGCCATCGTTGTTAAAATTCGAGGCCACCAGCGCGCCGAGGCTGGCGGATTGTTCGCGCAGGCCGACGCGATCCTTTAAACAGGCATAGGTGACGGGCGAGGTGGCCGTCGAGCTCGCCGTGGAGAATGCCATCACCATCGCATCACGCGCGCCACGCAACAAGTCCATCGGTTTAACCCAAGAGCCGAAGCGCACGCGCAGAAGGTAGTACGTTGCCTGTAACAACAGGGCGATGATCACCGCGACGACAAACAGTCCCAAGGCTTTGAAATCTGACAGGCCTTTGGCGCCGACGATGCTCGCGACGATACCGAACACGGCGATCGGAATGACTTCGATCACCCAGCGCAAGGCCGTGATAATCGCGCCGAAAGCGATGTCGGTAACATCCATGATGTTGCGTATCGGCGTTTGGCGAAAGCGCCGCAATGCAATGCCAAACGCGACGGCAATGAAAATCACGCCGATGACTTTGCCGTCGTCAGCGAGCGGTCCGAGCAGACTCTTCGGTACGTTATCGAGCAATTGCAGAATCGGATCCGGCCCCGCTTTAGTCGCGGCTTGGGTTGTCGACGGTGTGATTTTGGCGACGCTGCCGGGTTCGATTACGTTTGCGACAAATATCCCGATAAAGATCGCGACCAGCGTATTGAGCAACAATAATCGGGCAATGCGTAGGCCAATACTGCCTTTCAATTCCACTTGCAATAACGCCCGAACCACCGCAATCAGAATTAGCGGCGGCGCGAGCGCACCGAGCAAGCGCAACACCAACTTGGCGGGAATGGCGAGCCAACTGACGCTGGCGCCGAAGATGAGGCCAACGACTACGCCAATGGCCAGCGCGCCGAGAATGCGCACATACAGCGGCCAACTGCGCCAGCGGCCCCACAGACCGGTTGTGGCAACGGGTTGTTGGAAGAGGAATTCGTGGTTCACGTCAATTGCGCCAGCCAGAACGGAATGGGCGTATCGTAGCATCCTCGCGCGCGGGCGTGTTCGCGCACGCTGTTTTTTCGACGCGCTTGGATGGGTTGCTTTGCTGCCTTGCACAAAAATCGACAAGACGCTATATTTCGACGCTTATCCCGCGAGTCGCGGCGTAAATTCAGTTGATAAAATCCAAAGGAGTCGTGTTACATGAAGAAGCCCATGCGCGTTGCGGTCACGGGAGCCGCTGGCCAAATTGGTTATAGCTTGTTGTTCAGAATCGCCAGCGGTGAAATGCTCGGCAAAGACCAGCCGGTGTTTTTGCAGTTACTGGAAATTCCCGACGAAAAGGCGCAAAAAGCGCTGAAGGGCGTGATGATGGAAGTCAACGATTGCGCGTTTCCGCTGCTGGCCGGCATGAGCGCGCACGGCGACGCGATGACGGGATTCAAAGATGTGGATATCGCCTTGTTGGTCGGCGCGCGTCCGCGCGGGCCGGGCATGGAACGTAAAGATTTGCTCGAAGCCAACGGTGCGATCTTTACCGTGCAGGGCAGGGCGCTCGACGCCGTCGCGGCCCGCAATGTCAAAGTACTGGTGGTCGGCAATCCTGCCAATACCAATTCGCTGATCGCGCAGCAATCCGCGCCTTCGTTGCCGGCAAAAAATTTCACTGCCATGATGCGCCTCGATCACAATCGCGCGCTGTCGCAAATCGCCGCGAAAATCGGCAAGCCCGTCGCCAGCATCAAGAAAGTAACCATTTGGGGCAATCATTCGGCGACGCAGTATCCGGATCTGTTCAATGCCGAAGTGGATGGCCAAAAAGTCTGGCAGATGATTAACGATCAAGTCTGGTTGGAAAGCACGTTTATTCCCACGGTGCAAAAGCGTGGCGCGGCGATTATTGAAGCGCGCGGTTTGTCATCGGCGGCATCGGCGGCAAACGCGGCGATCGAACACATTCGCGATTGGGTGCTCGGAACGCCGGCGGGCGATTGGGTCACGATGGGCATACCATCCGACGGCAGCTACGGTATTCCCGAAGGTGTGATGTTTGGCTATCCGGTGACTTGCGCAAACGGCGAATACGAGATCGTGCAAGGATTGGAACTCTCCGACTTCAGCAAAACCCGCGCTGCGGCGACACATAAGGAATTGCTCGAAGAGCGCGACGGCGTTAAGCACTTATTCAAATAAATTGTAATTGTATGCCTGGAGAGTCGCATGGATACGGGGTAGCCCTAGGCTAGCCACTGGCCTGGGGCCATTGGCTCTCCAGGCAACTATCATGTATCGGTCATTGCGAGGAGCGTAGCGACGAAGCCATCTCGGATTTCACGGCGAGAAAATCGAGATTGCTTAGTCGCTACGCTCCTCGCAAAGACCGCTACATGATAGTTGCCAGGAGAGCCAAGTGCCCCCGGCCCGTGGCTATCCG
>JANMJR010000327.1:0-9661 GCA_031371465.1 Pseudomonadota bacterium | reverse complement strand
CCCATTGGAAGTTCGCCAGCGCCTTGAAGAAAATCCCCGATCGGTGAGCCACCTTCAGCCCAGCCGCAACGGCATCACGTTCCAAGGTATCCAATGTGTAGGTACAACGATGTCCATGCTCGGCTTCTGCGGGAGTGACGGCAGAGTTGTGGCTGATCAACCCCATCTTCACCGCGATCTGCCGCGAAGGGGCATTCGCATTCGGGCACACTAGAAAGAATCTTCCGTTCTCCGCCAGCCACTCATTGTTAATGCGTTTCAACACCAGCACAGGGTCATCTAGGTGTTCCAGTACATGGGTCAGCACGATATTGTCAAACCGATTAGACAGGGTCGCTTTCTCAAATAGCGCATTGACGAATTTCACTTTGTCACCCAGCTTTTTTCTGGCTTCCTCGATAGCGATATCCGAGGCTTCGACGCATGTGACATCATCAAAATAGGGCAGAAATCGTCTGGTGAAGTCACCCTTGAAGCTTCCAAGCTCAAGCAGGCTTCCTTTGTTGAAGAAGGGCTCGAACGATTTGATCATGTAGGGGTGCATCACATCGAAATCAAAACCATAGGCGTATTTATGGTCATTTGTATCTTTTATTTCAACATTGTAGTCACGCTTACCGTTCATGTTCTTCCCTGCTTTTCAGACATAGATTCATGGTAACGAAAGGCATTCTCTCCTTGCCGATGACGAAGCCGCACTTGGCATACAGCTTGATCGCAGGGGCGTTTTCACTCGATACCTCCAGGCCGATCTGTTGCATGCCCGATGCGTTTGCGTGCTCTATGCACCGGCCCATCAAACGCGCGGCAATGCCTTTACCCATCCACGCTCGCAACACACTGACGCTGGTGATGTAGGCGATGCGGCTCTCTTGGTGGTTGCAATACGCCACCACCAAACCAATCAGCGTGCTGTCTGCCCATGCTTCAAACCTCGTAGCCCAGTCCGCTATTTTTTTCGCATAGTCTATTATCTCGACACGCCCGCTCAAGGGCGGTACGAAATCGGTATCGCAGCGCAATAGATGGTCTGCGATCTCCGCCACTGATGCCTTGTTCGTCAGATATTCGACCGCTACGCTCATTGCTCCAATACCGCCAGGCCGAAGCCATAGCGCCCGAATTCATTGCCGTTATAGAGCAAGTACACCGTTCCGCCGCACTCGAACACATGCGGGTAGCACAACATATCCGAATCCCAGTCACCGGCTGTGACGTCGAGGAGCAGGTTCTCATCGTCCCGCGTCCAGTTCACCAGATCGTCGGAGTAAGCATGACCGATGCGATAGCCACGGCACTTATTCTTCCTGAAGTCGAAAGACTGGCGATAACAGAAGAACATGTGATATCGACCGTCGATCTCAATCACCGTCGGCAGCGCCTGGCTTTCGTCCGCCCCCAAACGGTCGGCAATGATCTGCCGCGCTTCTTCCTTGACCCAGTTGAGGCCGTCGTTGGAAAAGGCATGACCGATCTTGTAGGTGCGATCCGGCGGTGTGACCGCCGAGAATTTCTTCCAGCCGGTACCGAAAATGTACCACATATGAAATACGCCGCCGATGACTTTCACGAACCCGTCGCCAACCAAACAGGGTTCGTGCAGCGATGCCGCCAGTACCGGCCCATCGCCGATGCGCTGGAAGGTGAGGCCATTGTCTCGGCTGATCGCCAAACCGATGGCGGTATCCACCGCAACGGATACGCGCCGGTTCCAACCGCAGGTGTAGCCATACACGACATCGCCGTGACGCAGGACGTTCATCGGGAATATCCCGTGTTCGTCGAAACAGCCAAGCCGACCTAGCGGGATGACTGTCTTGTCGCACAAGCGGATGACATCGCGAAGATTCTTTTGCATATCGACAAAGGCGATGTGGCTGATGTACTTGCCGTTGCTAGTGTCAACCGAGCGAGTGGAAAAATAAATGCGTACGAAATCATCGAACACCAAGACTTGTGGTGATTGTGCAAATTGCACGCACTCGTTCGGTAGCTTGTGCTGCGTCGGGTCGAATATCTTGCCGACTTTTTTCCACTTCATCGCACGCATCCCTTACTCCAACTTTCCATCCAGCACGGCCAGACCAAAGCCGTGTCGGCCGACCTGGTTTCCAAGGTAAGCCAGGTAGGTCTTTCCGTCCAGTTCGAACACGTGCGGATAGCTAATCATCTCGGCATCCCAGCCTTCATCCGATACATCGATGCCGGCTTTCGCATCGTCGCGCACCCAGTCGATCAAGTTCGTGCTGGTCGCATAACCAATCCGGTAGCCGTTCTCCTTGCCCCGGTACTGGCTACTGTAGCGGTAGCAGAAAAACATATGATATTTGCCGTTGGCGTAGAACACGTCAGGGCTGGCCTGCGCCTCATCTTCTTCGATGCGGCTTTCAATCAAATCCCTGTTCATCTTCGTCCAGTGGATCCCATCGTTCGAAGTCGCCATGCGTATTTTATAGACAGGCTCCGCCCTACCATCCACCATCTTCCACTTGCGCCCCGCGATGTACCACAGATACCAGGTATCGTTGAAATGCCGTATCTTCGGCCCGCTCAACACAAAAGGTTCGTCCAGAGAAAACGACAAGACCGGGCCGTTTCCAAGCTTGGTGAAGCTCTCGCCGCCGTCGTGGCTGGTCGCAATGCCAATCGCCACGTTAAAGGGAACGGATTCGCAACGCGTCCAGCCCGCGTAATAGGCGCGCACTTCGTTGCCGTTACGGATGACGGAGACCGGATAGGTGCCGAACTCATCGAACTCCCCCAGCCCTCCCAGACTGAGGATGGGTTGTTCACCGACGTGCCGCACCTTGAACAGATCGGCGCGATCCAGATCGACGTAGGCGGAGTAGCTTACGTACTGGCCTCTCTCGTCCGCAGGCGGGCGGCAGGAGAAATAAACGCGTAGGAAACCGTCGTACGCCAGCGTCGAGGGGGCTTGCGCGAATTCCTTCAACCAGCGGCGCCCTTCAACTTCTTGCGGTGTGAATACCTTGCCTAATTTCCTCCACTTAAACATCGTTCAGATCAATTCATAATTAGTCAAGATGCAGGTTTGGATGGTATCGAGCGGATTGAACATCATCACGTCGATGATCGACAACCAGGGCACGAACACATCGCCGAACTGCGGATATTCGAACAGTTTCGACTTGATGAATTTCAATTCAACCCCCTTGTTCCGGAACGTTTCTTTCGAATACAACTCCATGCCTCCGATAGCGTTCACATAGGTACTCGCGCCGACCGCTTCACACAAGGTGAGCACTTTATCCTGATTCTTTAAGTCGTGGTCGATTGCGATGTCCGACGAAGTTTTGATCTCGGTCGTAATGCCCAAGTGCTCGCAGGTTTTAATGATGGAGTGGTGCAGGAAGTGAAACAGATTCGTGTATTCATATCGCACAATCTGTTCGATCAGCGGGACTGTCTGCGCAAAATACGGCGCACGTCGGTACGCACCCTTGATCTGGTTGAGCAGTTTATCGCGGTTGAAATCCGCCGCCAACTCCCGTTCGCATACATTCAAATAACCCGACGCGCTTTTCAACGGCAGCGAGAACACCTCATCCTTGCCGTTCTGCAACATGCGATTGCGGTTGATCCAACCTTTCTTAGTGTACTTGATGTTATCGTACACGATGAATTTATCTACTGCCGCGATCAACTGAAAGTAACCGATGTAGGCGAAAAAATATGGCTGCATGATGGCCACCTTCATATTCCCCACCCAGCGCCCCGTTGAATCTTTGGCCTCATACTCATTGAGCCGCGATAAGACGAGCGACTTCGTCGATCACCGACATTTCCAGATTTGGATAGATCGGCAAACAAACAACCTGTTGTGCCGCCACCGTTGCGACAGGAAGAGTCGCCATTTGGGCAGATGGTAAGCCGCGATACATGGGGAAATCCGAAATCAAGGGGTAGAAATACCGACGGGGGTGGATGCCATTATCTTTGAGCTTCTGGCAAAGGTCGTCTCGGCTGATCGGATAGTCGGCTTCAACCAAGATCGGAAAATAAGCATAGTTGGCGACCTTCTCTCCCGCATCTTTCAAACAGAGGATCCCCTTCACGCCATTGAAACGTTCACGATAGGCCGCATCGATTTCTTTGCGGAGCGCGAGGGCTTGTCCGATGTATCTCAACTGCAACAAGCCCAGGGCCGCATTGAATTCGCTCATCTTGCCGTTGATGCCAGGCGCCACCACGGTCACTTCACCCACATGGCCGAAGTTCTTCAATTGGTCGATGCGCACCTTGGTCTTGACATCGGGGCTGATGATGGCACCGCCTTCGAAGGTGTTGAACACCTTAGTTGCATGGAAACTCACTACCGACAAGTCGCCATGTCTGAGTATGCTGCCTTGAGCATCTTCCACGCCAAATGCGTGGGCCGCGTCGTAGATTACTTTTAGGTTGTAGTTGTCAGCGATTTTCTGGATGGCCTCGACATCGCAGGGGTGACCATAACAATGCACCGGCATGATGGCGGTGGTCTGCGGGGTGATCGCTGCTTCGATCTTCGCCGGGTCGAGGTTGAGTGTTCTCGGGTCGATGTCCACAAAGACAGGCTTGATGCCATTCCACAGCAATGAATGTGCCGTGGCGACAAAGGAATAAGGCGTGGTGATGACTTCGCCTGTGATGCGCAATGCTTGCAAAGCCGTGACCAACGCGATGGTGCCGTTGGTGAACAGACTGATGTGTTTCACCCCCAAATATTCACACAGCGCCTGCTCTAGCTGCTGATGGAATGGCCCTACGTTGGTGAGAATTTTGTTGTCCCAAATTTGTTGCAGATAGGGAACAAATTCTTCCAGTGGCGGAAGATAAGGTTGGGTGACATAGATGGGTTTTTTCATGCTCATATTTTGCCTTGTTGCGTCGAATGTTGAACATACCAAGCCTTAGCGACTTTCAATCCTTCGCCGATGCACGTAATTCAGCCGTGTGGCGGCTCTTTTGACGTTTGCCAGCGTGTGGCGCACGTCCCTCGCTCGGAATCACGATACACGGGATTCGCTCGTAGCAGATGGGGATACCTGGGCAACAAGTTGAGGTTTAGTTGCTCGTACATATGGTTAGGTATGCACCGTTCGGGTCGTGCATCTGGTCGAAGATATTGAAGTAAGGAAGGCCGATCGTTTTCACGCTGTAGGTGCGGGCGAAAACGTTGTTGTAGAGTTCGTTGGCCAGTTTGGAGGCTGCGAAAGGGGTAGGGGCTTCACGATTTTATTTCCACCTTGGGCAGGTCTGGGTGGCCGCCATAGGGGGAGATACAGGCAGCGCAGACGGAGCGTTTGACCCAGCATCGCAGGCGGGATGAACATGTTGAGAAAGCTTCCGATGTTGCTCTGGTTGGCGGCAATGATGAATGTGAATTATTCAAAAGGCTTGAGTCGTTTTCCGAACCTCTCGCGTTTCGCCGCCGCGGCGAGTCGGGTATCCAAACAAACAAATTCCCAGGCCTGGGGCCGATGGTCGGTAGCCAGCACGGCTGCGCCTAACTGTAACTCGTCGGCGGCACGCAATGTGTGAAGACGCAGCAGTCGTTGTGCGGCCGCGCGCACATTATCCAAAAGCTGAACTTCGTTCCACGCACTTTGCAGCGCCTGCAATTGCTGTAGCGCTTGCGTGATGTCGCGCGCTTCGAGCGCGCCGTCACGCTCCAAGCGCGCGAGTGCCGAAGCACATTCCACGCCGGCGCCCCACCACACAACCAGTTCCCGGTTCGCTTCGTAGCAGCGCGTCGCGTATTCGCTTGCACGCTCTTCCAAGATTAGCGGAGGAATGGTGGAACTGTCCCAAAACCTCATTGGCCCTGTTCGCGAACTTCGAGCAAGGCTGCCACCGCGCTGGCGCCGTCGCGCGGTTTGATGCGAGGCCCCAGCAGGTGAGCCTTGCCGTTACCGCGCCGGATAATTCCTTTGCGCGCCAGTTGTGCGAGGGCTCCCGCCGCCTCTTCGCCGTTTTCGGCCTGGGCTGGAACCAGCTTAGCCACGGGCCGATCGTGGTCGGTGATAATGATGGTTTCCCCTTGCCGAACCTGATCGATTAGTGCGCTGAGCTGGTTTTTTGTTTGAGAAATTGAAGCCGTTTTCATCTAGCGATAGTAGCCTTATTGAAGCGCCCAATCAATTAAATTTACGTTGAACTCCTTGATGGCGTGAGGATTTTTATAAACTGCGCTTGGCCGTGCGCGTGCCGATGAATCCCGCCGCGCGGGTCATCTGAATTTTCAATGGCCGGGAAGGTCAAGGATGATGAACGAGAAAATGCACGTTCGCTGCGGCTAACGCACAGGTTGAAAAGCCAGCGGGTCCGCAAAAGGCCACCCGCAAGTAACGCTGTGTCATCCAAATAGCCAAGCTGAATTTTCCGTGATGTGAATCAGGTCGTGGGATGGAGCAAACATTCGGCGACCTTGCTGAGTTTGACGGCACCATCGGGACAGCGCCCGACCGCCTCTATATTCTCCGCCCATATTGGCGCACTGATAGCGCTGCCCGTTCTAATTTCCGGAACTGCGCATTTAAATCGACGTTTATGCCATGCATGATAATAAAGTCGCGACTTTATTGTAGTCATTGGACGATTAGTCGATGAAACGCTAACTTGGCGAATTGGTATCGAAAGATTTGCCACCAAGATGGTGGTGTTGACTGGGCCTCGACAGGTGGGGAAAACTACGCTCACTCGTCAGTTGATTCAGTTGTTCTGGAATGCTCAATACCTCAACTGGGATGTGTTACCGAACCGGAGTGTGTTGCAACGGCAGTCATGGAATCCACGCGCTAAGTTGCTCGTCATGGACGAATCCCGCAATGGAATCAGAATTACTGATGCCGCTATCGGGCTGGTGGGCTTTTCGGCATGATCCGGTAAGAGAACGACGTTTTGAGCGATCCGCAGCAATGCCTGATAAGCGAGTTTTAAAAGCGAAAGTACTTAAATTCTGAGCGTTTATCCTTGCAATTATAGGAGTGTATTCCCATAATTGCACACATGATTGACAGAAATCTTGCCCCACAACTTTCGGACACAATCGCTCACTCTCCTGCGGTGGCACTGCTCGGACCGCGCCAAGTGGGCAAGACCACGCTGGCGCTCGAGGTCGGTCAACACTACCATGCGCTTTACCTTGATCTCGAATCCGAGCAGGATCGCGCCAAACTCGTGCAACCCGAGCTGTATCTAGCCGACCATCAGGACAAGCTGGTCATTCTTGACGAGGTACACCGCGCGCCCGGTCTGTTCCCCGTACTGCGCGGGCTCATCGACCGAGGACGCAGAGCCGGTCGACGATCGGGGCAATATTTGCTACTCGGATCCGCCTCGCTCGATTTGCTCAAACAATCCGGTGAAACGTTGGCGGGTCGTATCGCCCATTTAGAGCTTGCACCTTTTAACGTATTGGAAACACGAACACTACCGGCTGATGATCTATGGCTGCGCGGCGGTTTTCCGGAAAGTCTGCTTGCATCTGATGCGGCACGAAGTCTGCGTTGGCGACAGGATTTTATTCGCACCTACCTGGAACGGGATATTCCACAGTTTGGCCCGCGCATTGCAGCCGAAATCTTACGCCGCTTTTGGGCCATGCTGGCCCACCACCAGGGCGGGTTGCTCAACACAGCGCAGTTCGCCCGCAACCTCGGCGTGGATGTTAAAACTGTCGGAAGCTATCTCGATTTGCTCGTTCACTTGTTGCTCGTGCGTCATTTGCCTCCCTGGCACGCCAATCTGGGTAAGCGGCTGGTTAAATCGCCCAAGGTCTATGTGCGTGACAGCGGCCTTGTCCATGCACTGCTTAATATTCCTGACAAGGAAACCCTGCTCGGTCATCCCGTTGTCGGTCAAAGTTGGGAGTGCTTCGTAATGGAAAATCTGCTGGTCTGCGCCTCAACCAAAGCGCAAGGCTATTTTTACCGTACCGGCGGCGGCGCCGAGATTGATTTGCTGTTGTCATGGCCGGACGGGAGCCTATGGGCAATCGAGATCAAGCGCAGTCTTAGCCCCAAGTTAGAACGTGGTTTTCACGCTGCCTGCGCGGATCTTGCGCCTAAGCGAAAATTCGTGGTTTATCCCGGCGTGGAGCGTTACCGCCTTGCGGCCGATATTGAAGCGATTTCGCTTGAGGATCTGGCTATGGATCTGGTGTAGTGTTGCAAGCTAATGAAGACTTACAAACTCAATTGTTCGTCATCCCCGCGTAGGCGGGGATCCAGTGTCTTGATACCTGGAACGTCACTGGATTCCCGATTTCTCGGGAATGACGAGCGCGCTGTTGAATGTGCCTTCAAGAATGCAACACTACACTAGCTGCAATATGAGCCCCGTCAAACCGGGGGCCCAACGTGCGCCCGATACCACTCGACAAATCGCGCTATCCCTTCGGCAAGCAGCGTATGGGGCGCGAAATCGATCAGCGCATGTAACCTATCGGTATCTGCGAACGTCGTCGGCACATCACCCGCTTGGATAGGGAGCAAATTGGTGATCGCTTTTTTGCCCAGCGCACTTTCAAGCGTCTCGATAAAAGCCATGAGACCGACCGGCTGGTGGTTGCCGATATTATATAAACGATAGGGCGCGTTGCTGATGGCGGGGTCGGGAGTCATGGGATCAAAACTCGCTTCCGGCGCAGGAATTTTGTCGAGCACCCGCACCACGCCCTCGACGATATCGTCGATGTAAGTAAAATCCCGCCGCATGTCGCCATGGTTGTAAACATCAATCGCGGCGCCTTCGAGGATCGCCTTGGTGAACAACATCGCCGCCATATCGGGCCGGCCCCAGGGACCATAAACGGTGAAGAAGCGCAGCCCAGTTGTCGGCAAGCGGTAAAGATGGCTGTAGGTGTGCGCCATCATCTCATTAGACTTTTTTGTCGCGGCGTATAAGCTCACCGGATGATCGGTGTTGTCGTGTTCACTGAACGGAACTTTGGTGTTTGAGCCATACACGCTTGAGCTGCTCGCATACACCAAATGTTCAACACTGTTGTGCCGACACCTCTCAAGAATATTCATAAACCCGACCACGTTGCTTTGAATATAAGCATGTGGATTTTTCAGCGAGTAGCGCACGCCCGCTTGTGCTGCAAGATGAATCACTCTCGGAAACTTGTGTTCGCCAAATAGTTTTTCCATCGCCGCGCCGTCGGCGATGTCCATCTTGATGAACGTAAAATTCGGAAAAGGTTTGAGCTGTTCGAGGCGCGCGTATTTTAGGCGGATGTCGTAGTAGTCGTTGATGTTGTCGATGCCGACGACCTCATCGCCGCGCTCAAGCAACCGCTTGGCCGTGTGCATGCCGATAAATCCCGCAGCGCCGGTCACCAGGATTTTCAACCTATGCGCCCCTGTTAAATTCAATCAACTTCGCGTACTTGCTAAACGTATTGAAGCAACCGATCAAAATGTGTATCAGCCCCGGTACGCCGTCTAAAAATCCGCGCCGCAGCACGTAAAATTTTAGGAATCTTACCAACGGGCTCAGCACCAATTTCAACGCATCGCCGCGCGCGCCGGCGCGATGCAAATCGCGCGCTTGGATGGTCGTGTAACCGTTTTGCTTGTGCAAATAATCGGCGATGCCCTGTTCCGATTCGTGCAACAAATCGCCTTTTAGAATCCCTACAGAAACCAGCGTCTCG
>JANMJR010000064.1:0-3841 GCA_031371465.1 Pseudomonadota bacterium | reverse complement strand
CCGTTCTTCGCCGCCAGCGTTTCTGCGCTAGAAAAGAAATTCACGCCATAAGCGACCGCGTAGCCGATGAAAAAATAGGCGATGGTCGACGCGCAAAAATCCGCAAGGATTTTCACCAACGCGTTGACCTGATTTTTTTTTCGCACCGTACCCAACTCTAAGAATGCGAAACCCGCATGCATGGCCAGCACCATGGTGGCGCCGATCAAAATAAATAAAACGTCACTACCTGCTTTTAGATTTTCCATTTTTTCCTCCTTTTGGCGAACCTCGCTATTATGCAATAACTGTTCCAAATAATTAAGTTATTGATTATTATAAATTTATGTGACGATAGCTGAGAAATAACGCACTAAAAAAGGGCGCAATATCCATATCGGTACTTAATTGGTGCGAAACTGAAGCGGTACAATCTCGAATCGGAACTGGCCGTTTTCTCCCACTCGTAGTTTAATAGAGGATCAAATCGACCTGGTGGGTGTCGCCGTGCCAAAAGCCAAAGCTGCCGCGAATTTTCCGTTTAAGCGCAATGTCTGTCCCGATAAACTCGATTTGCGCGATCGGCCCTACCGACCCGCCATCGCCCTGCAGCCGCCGCAACGGCTGATTCCCAAATTTATTCTGCCGGTGCTGAATCAGCGTGAGACGAGCGCCTGTACTGGCTTTGCGTTGTCTAATGTGGTGAATCATTTGCTTATCCATGCCGGTCGTGTGAAAGAAACGCCGGTGTCACCTTTCATGCTTTACGACATGGCGCGGCGCTACGATCAATTCAAAGACGACGGCAGTGATCCGGACACCGGCTCGAGCCTGCGCGCAGCGATGAAGGGCTGGTTTAAACACGGCGCCTGCGCGAATAAATCCTGGACCACGTTCGCCATGCCGCCTGCCACCAACAATAAAGCCGACTGGTGGCTGGAGGCCTCGAAGCGTCCGCTCGGCGCGTACTATCGCGTCGATCCGCGTTCGATTTCCGACATGCATGTCGCGCTGAACGAAACGGGAATCCTTTACGCCAGCGCCATCTGCCACAGCGGTTGGCAAAGCGCGGCCGATCAAAAGTTAAAGCGCGGTGAATTTTGGCTGATTCCCGGCTTCGATGCTTCGGTGGAATTGGGCGGCCATGCCTTTGTTATTATCGGCTACAACCAACAAGGTTTTCTCATTCAAAATTCCTGGAGCGAGGTCTGGGGTTCCGCTGGCCGCGCGATTTTGAGTTACGAAGATTGGCTGCAAAACGCCATGGATTGCTGGGTGCCACAGTTGGGCGTGGTGACCGACGAGCATCGCGATGTGTCCGTCGCGCCGAGTCTGCGCGTCGCCGACAAGAAAGTGAAATTGGCGGCCAATGAGGTGTTGCGCAATCACGAGTTGTCGCCCTTCATCATCGATATGGAAAACAACGGCAGCCTGTCGAATCGCGGCGATTTTCGCACCAGCGCCGGCGATGTCGAGGCGCTGGTGACGTTTCACGCACAAGAGGCGCGCAAGCGGTGGAATCTGAAAGACAGCGAGCCGCTCGACGTGGCGGTGTATGCCCACGGCGGATTGACCAGTGAAAAGGACGCCGCCGAGACAGCGGCCAAATGGATTCCCGCGTTGTACGATAAAAAAATCTTTCCGATTTTCTTCATGTGGGAAACGGATCTGTGGAACACGCTGAAAAACCGCTTCGAGGATTTACAAAAAGATGTGCCACGCGAAAAAGACGCCATGCGCGGCATGCTCGGCAAGTTTTGGAACAAACGTCTGGAACGATTTCTCGCCCGCATGGGCACGCAAATTTGGGGCGAGATGAAACAAAACGCCGCCGCCATCAGCAGCCCCAAACCGATCAACGGCAACGAAAGCGGTGCGCGCATTTTGTATAAAGCCTGCCAGGCGTCCCCCGCTGCGAAAAATATTCGACTGCATTTGATCGGCCATTCCGCCGGTTCGATTGTGCATTCCTACATTGTCAAAGAACTGGCGCCGCACAACTGGACCTTCGATAGCATCCATTTCATGGCGCCAGCCGTCACAGTGGAAACCTTTAAGACCAGCATCGTTCCTGAACTCAAGTCCGGCAAAGTGAAACGCTATTACCAATTTCATCTCACCGACACCGCCGAACAACAGGACACCACCTGCCGAATGTTGCTGGGTTATGGCCGCTCGTTGTTGTATCTGGTGTGCGAATCCTTCGAGGGCGGTCAGACCACACCGATTCTCGGCATGGAAAAATATTTCGACCAACATATTGCCAAACTGAAGCTGAAAAATGTACAGACGTATGCCGCGCCGTCGCAGGACACCATCAGCACCACTCACGGCGGGTTTGACGATGATTCGATCACGATGAATAAAATCATCGAGTTGATTAAACAAAAGTAACAAGTAGGGTGGATCAAGCGAAGCGGATCCACCAGACACGCGATGGTGGATCCGCTTCGCATGATCCACCCTATCCCATAATTTAGGAGATTTAGCCCTGTATTTATTTTTCGACACCGAAACCACCGGCATTCCCAAGAACTATAAAGCGCCGGTGTCGGATCTCAAAAATTGGCCGCGCTTGGTGCAGATCGCTTGGCTCGTCACCGATGCTAAAGGTAGCGAAATTCATAGCGCGGAGCATATCGTCAAGCCCGATGGCTTCGCCATTCCGGCGGATGCGGCAAAGATTCACGGCATCACCACGGACATTGCGCTTGAGCGCGGCGTGGAAATCAATGCCGTTCTCGACGGCATCGTGAAAGACATCGAAACCGCGCAGATTCTGCTCGCGCACAACATGGCGTTCGACGAAAAAATTCTAGCTGCGGAATTGCTGCGCGCCGGGTATGCCAATCATGTCGAAGCGAAACAACGTCGCTGCACCATGCAGGCTGCGACAGATTTTTGTCGCTTGCCGGGACCCCATGGTTTCAAATGGCCGACGCTGAACGAGCTTCATCTGAAGTTATTTCGCGAATCGTTCAGCGGCGCCCATCGCGCGTTGGTCGACGTGCGCGCTTGCGCGAAATGTTTTTTCGAGTTGAAGCGATTAAAAGTCATGTAAGGTGCGCACTGCGCAACGACGCAGCGCAAGTTAGGTCTCCATCAAGCAATGTCATCCTGATCGAAGTGAAGGATCTGCGGTGCGCTATTCACGTTGAGTTTGCCAGGCGCCGCGTCCTGCCCGCGTTGCCTCGCAGTCCGATGGCCGGGCTACTCAACCGCTCATTTGTTTCACACTAGAGGTCCCATGAAAGCCGCTTACATTCGCAAATACGGTAACAACGACACCATCGAAATCGGCGACCAGCCCTTGCCCAACGTCGGTTCAGGCGATGTGCTCATTAAGATCCATGCCGCGAGTATCAATCCCGTGGACTACAAGATTCGCGACGGCGATTTAAAGCGGGTCGTGCCCTATAAATTTCCGTTGATCCTCGGCAATGATGGTTCTGGCGTTGTCGAAAAAGTCGGCGCCGATGTCCGCGCGTTCAAGCCCGGTGATGCGGTGTATGTCCGGCTCGATAAGGAGCGCATCGGTACTTTTGCCGAGTACGCCGTGGCGGCGGAATCCAGCGTCGCACTCAAACCGAACAACCTGAGTCACGTCGAAGCCGCGTCGATTCCGCTGGCGGGCCAAACCGCGTGGCAGGCGCTGATCGATTTCGGCAAACTGCAAAAAGGCCAGAAAGCCTTAATCCACGCGGGCTCCGGCGGGGTGGGCAGCTTCGCGATTCAACTCGCCAAGCATGTCGGGGCAACGGTCGCGACTACAACGAGCGCGAAGAACGCCGATCTGGTCAAGCGTCTCGGCGCGGATGTCGTGATCGATTACAAAACCCAGCGCTTCGATGAAATATTGAGC
>JANMJR010000055.1:0-4464 GCA_031371465.1 Pseudomonadota bacterium | reverse complement strand
AATCACGGCTTTGCCTTTGCAACGCCGAGCGATGCCGCGAGAACGGCACGCGAGAAATGAAACATCTTCATCTGAAAGTCCTCGAAAAAACTTGGTCAACCGCAATGCGGGATGCCTTGATCCGCGCGATCAGGTCGCGCGGCAGCAAACGGCATCGTAATGCCGATCAGACCAAAGTTCGAGGAGGATGGTCGGGAGGAGAGCCGGCGAGACTATCAGTGATCAAGTCGTCGAAAGAAGAAAACGACAGCCGTACGGATAGCGGTGCCACGATGCCCGGAACTGAAGCAGGCTGAGCCTGAACGACAGACACCATACACATGGCGACAAGAGGACAATCTTGGCAATCGTTGCTCTGCCCGTCATTGCAGCACGGCAGGCCGACCGATGCATCTGACATATCCATCGTGCATGTCACGCAAAACGATTTCGCGGCTGCGGGGACCACTAACGGTCCAGCAACGAGCCCAGCAATCACGAAAATCGCCAAGAATCGGCCTATGTGCCTGCGAAAACGCATACGAGATCATCACATACGAAAAGCGGCTTGGAAAGCCAGATCACTTCACGAATTCGCCATCAAACCAATAAGTCAACAGAAATAGTTAAAGAATCAAATAGTTAATTCACGGTGTGCCTGTCGTAAATCAAATCCGGACATATTGGTGATGTAGCCCGCCGAGAATGGGGCGGCAAAGAATACGCCCTGCCCTCTCAACGGCGCGCGAGAACGGCGCATCCTTCTCCAAAGATAAATGCGTCCGTACCTCATTGTGATATCTCATGTACGCTAGCAGCACGGAAATTCGAAGAACAGGGAAATTTTTCGCCCGAGCAGGGACTCTCTATCTCCGGAATAACTGCATCGGGTTTTCGGTACACACAGGGCAATATGGTCAAGACTCTTGGACCGCACGATCCGCCCTCACGTCCCTGTGATTTTGGCACGTGTAATGATCTGCCACTGTGCCTCGTAACATACTTTGACCGTGAGGACGGGCAATGATCCGCATTGGCGTGCTGCTTCTGTCGTTGTTGTTTGCCGCAAGCGCCCGTGCGGCGCCAATCGACAACAGCGACGGCTTCTGGAGCGAGTGGAGCGACACAACGTTTGCCCGTGCGGCGCGCGAGCATAAGTTTGTCATTGTTTCCTTGCAATCTTGGTGGTGCAAATGGTGCCACGTGATGAACGATGAGACCTGGTCCAAACCGGAGGTCCGGAGCGCCCTCAAGGACCATTTCATCCCGGTATATGTCGATCAGGATAGCCGGCCGGATATCTCACAGCGCTATGAGCGTTGGGGCTGGCCCGCCACCATCATCTTCGGACCCGACGGCAAAGAAATCGTCAAACTCCGCGGATTTTACTCGGCACCGTTCTTTATTCCGGTGCTGACAGACACTGTGAAGGATCCCTCCCCGATAGACTACGGCAAGAGCAGTCCTGAACGCGAGCGCACGCTGGCGACAGGTTTGTCTGACGCGCAACGCAACGACATTATAGGCTTCATCGAAAAAGCGTGGAACAAGGACTACGGCGGCTGGAGCAACTCCAAATTTGTGGACGGGCCGATACTCACATGGGCGTTGCAGCGGGCATGGCAAGGCGACAAGGAGAACGAGGCGCGGATCCGAAAGGTTCTGAAGGTGATGGCCAACACCATGATCGACAAGGAAACAGGCGCGGTGAGCCAGGTTAACCTCAAGGCGGACTGGTCCGAGCCCGCACGCGAGTTTCCGATGTTCGCACAAGAGGCAGCGCTCTCCGCTTATGCACGCGCTTCCGTGATGTTCGAGGACCCCACCTATCGGGAAGCCGCGGACCGAATCTTTGGCTTCCTCAAAACCGCGATGGTCGCCCCTGATGGCGGTTTTTTTGCTTCGATGGGTCTAGACGAGGGAACGCCCGGCATCGACCGGCGGCTATATGCGCGCGAGACTGCGCAGGCGATCTCGGGTCTGCTCGCCTATTTCGATGCTACTGGAGTTGTTGAGGCGCGCGAATTGGCGATAGCCGGCGCGTATTGGGCTTTGGCCAACCGCGCTTTGCCCGGCGGCGGCTATCGTCATGCCGAACAGGACAAGGGCGGCCCCTATCTCGCCGATAACGTCGAAATGGCGAAGGCGTTGCTTGCGCTGCACAGGTCGACCGGAGATCGCACATGGCTTTCACACGCAAGCGCAACGGCCGATTTCATTGCGAAGACATTCATCGATCGCGCAACAGGTGGCTTTGTGGCGTCAGCGTCGCCCGACGCGCAGCAACTCGTCAAACCGATCAAGCAGCGCGAGGATAATGTCACTGCGGTGCGGATGTTCAGCTTGCTGTCCTCCTACACCGGCGAGAGCCGCTATCGCGAGATTGCGGAAGCCGGCATGGGCTACCTGACATCGCCGCCGATCCTGGATGCGTTCGGATTCCTGCCCGACGTGTTGCTGGCGGAGGACGAATTGCGCAACGAGCCGGTGCATGTGACCATCGTCGGCGCAAAGGACGATCCGCGATCCGCAGCGCTCTACCGAGCTGCATTGGCCTATCCACTTACGAACAAGCGCGCGGAATGGTGGGACAAGCGCGAGGGTAATCTTACTAATACCGACGTAGACTATCCAGATTATCCAGACGGGCCGGCCGCTTTCGCATGCACGAGCACGTTTTGCTCATATCCGGTCACGGAGGCCAGTGCGATCCAAGCCCAACTCGACGGACTCAAACGCGCCAGAAAACTTTAGCGATTTGCCCTCAAGACTGCCGCTTTGCCAATCAGAAGGACCGGACTTCGTCATCTCCCAAAAGAAACGTCTCGATTTGTTCGTCGAAGCTGAGACCTCTTTGGTCTTTTGTCGGGGATTGGTCACGCGCAGCCGAGTAAATTGTTACAAGCTTGAGAAGCGGCGGAATTTTCAGAGCGCCAACGCAAGGGAGAAATCAAAATGATAACGAAGGTAATCATCGCGGCAACCGCGCTGGCAATGTCATACACTTACGCTCTAGCCGACAACGGCCTTATCGCTAAGCCAAGTAAATACTCCGTCAAAGATACAATCGAGAAATTTGAATCAGCGATTAAAGCGAAGGCCGCCGGCGGATGGACGGTCTTCACCCGGATCGACCACGCCGCTGCCGCAAAAGAAGCCGGACTGGAGATGCGTCCGCGTACTGTGATTATTTTTGGCAACCCAAAAGGCGGGACGTCTCCTATGACCAAAAGCGCGTCGCTCGCCATTGATCTGCCGATGAAGGCGTTAGTCTGGCAGGACGATCAAGACAAAGTCTGGCTGACGTACAACTCAAGCGAATACGGCGCAAAGGTCGTGTTTCCGCGTCATGGCCTTTCAGTGCCGGAGGAGGCCAAAAATGCGCTTGAGAAATTCCTGGCCGACGCCAGCGACCAAAGCACGCAGTAATCCGCAGATTTTCTCCTCAAACCGGCTGTGCCTGACTCAGGAAATGCGTGACGCAGGATAACTACGCGGCACTCATCGACAGATGTCTAAACATGTTCCGTCGCGCTTCGTCGTCCATTTCGGCTTTAAAAGTAAATTTATCTTTTAGCGCGAGCGCTCGCGACGCTGCTGGACGAGCCGAGATTTCGTCCACCAGGCGTTTCACGTTTGGAAATTTTACGATTGCGCCTTCACCTAGGATAAACGGGATCATCCGCGCCCAACCCCATACGTCCATGTCGACGATGGTATAGGTTTCATCGACCATAAAGCGGCGCTTGGCGAGATGCTCATCAAGTATTGAGAAATGTCGCTGAGCTTCGAACTGATAGCGATTATTGGCGTATGGAACCTTCTCGGGCGCGAAGTGCTTGAAATGAACAGCCTGACCAGAGAATGGACCAACGCCGGTAGCAACAAACATCAGCCATGACAGGAGTTGGCTGCGATTGGCCGTTGTATTTCGCGGCAAAAACTTCCCAGTCTTCTCTGCAAGATAGAGCAGGATAGCGTTGCTATCGAAAACAACGGCACCGTCGTCGTCGATCACCGGGACTTTGCCGTTCGGGTTAATGGCGAGGAAATCTGGTTTGAACTGATCGCCTTTGCGCGTATCAACCGGTATGGGCTCATAAAGCAGCCCCGCCTCTTCAAGTAACAGAGCAACCTTGCTTGGGTTCGGCGATCCATTGAAATAGAATTTCAGCATTCTGTTTCTCCTTGATGGTGACCGATCCCCGCGGAGTGGTCCGGTTAAAATGTTAGTTTAGAGATTATTACGTGAGTAGTCCGCTGTTATTCAGTAAGCCGACATCAGTTCGCAACGCGAATTCGCTCGCTTCGTGCCGCTTACAGGCGACGCTTAACTGAAGCGGGTCTTCTTTGGATCGGGAGCGACGGAGGTCGTCTAGCTTTCGGACTTTCCAGTCGCTCCAAAAAGCAGCCGGTCCACTGATATGGAGCCAAAGAAATGCGGCTAGAAATGCGCCTCATTGGTGTCGCTTAAAGATTTGAGAG
>JANMJR010000027.1:0-10452 GCA_031371465.1 Pseudomonadota bacterium | reverse complement strand
GCGCGAACAGCAATCCCGCTGCTTCGGCGAACATAATCCAGCCGAAAATCTCCACCGTTCGCGCGGAGTGCGCTTGCCCGTCGGCACGAATCACTTTGCAGAGCATGTGTTGGAATGCGCCCATGGTTGCCCCTTTCCACTAATCCAGGGTAATGAACAACGACTTGCGCGGCTTTCCGGCGACGGCGCGGCTGATGTGGCCTTGGCCGGTGGTATCCTCCGCTAACAGAATATCGCCGGCGCGCAGAATGCGTTTGCTGCCGTCACCGACCTCGATTTCCACTTCCCCCTCTAAATTAACCACATATTGCCTTCGCGGGGCGGTGTGAAAATCATAGTTATAGTCGCCGCCGGTTTCGCGAAACACCACGCCGGTCGCCTTGGAGATTTCCGACATGAAGCCGATTTTGCCGGTGTCTTTCATCGGCACCAACACGTCCTCGAAATGGGATTGATTGTCTGATCCGGTATAGATACGTGTGACCTTCATTGTTCGCGTCTCCTCGTCCGCTAAAATTTCATTGGCATGTAACGAAAGCCCGACCCATATTGTTGCCAAGATAAATGCAATCCCCATGCGTTGCAGGTGGCTTTGGTTAGATACTTCCATTGTCTTCCCCCCTTAGAAAATGACATCGTCGCACGGCGCAGGGTGTTCGGGTTTAACCAATTGATGGCGCCCAATTAAACCCGTTAGCGAAACACGCACGCCACCGAACCCAGTACTGACGCTGAAGTGACCACATGATCGCCCGGCTGCACCCAAACGATATCCACCATGCTGCCGGTGAAGACGAATTCGCCCGCTTTCAGACCCAGCCCTCGGCGTGATAAGTCATTCGCCAACCAGACCACGACGTTGATCGGATCGCCCATCACGTCCGCCCCGGTTCCGCGACACACGATGTTGCCATTGATCGACGTTGTTGCGGCCAGGGCGGGCAGATTCAGTGCTTGCCAATCGGTGACAGGTGCGCCGATCACCACGCCGGCATCCAATGCGTTGTCAGCGATCAAGGTCGGCGCGCCCAGGGTTTTTACGTCGACGTAACGGTCGTCGATGATTTCCATCCCCGCGGCACAGGCGGCGATTGCCGCCTCGACTTCGGCACGCGCATAAGGCGCCGCACGCGGCGGCAGGTCGCGCCCGAGATGTACGACCACCTCGCACTCGACGCCGGGCCGCACATAGTCGCCGTGAAGCAGGGCGGCGCTGCGCTGATGGATCGTGGTTGCGAATACTTCCCCGGCGACCGGATGGGCGATATTCAGCCGGCGCTGCAGAACCAGATTCGTGGCGCCGACTTTGTGTCCCAACACCTTGCCCAGATTGGCCTGAGACAGTTGCCTATTGGCAAGGGCTTGCACGGCATACCCCGTGTCGAGGTCGAGCGGCTGGATGGCGGCTTCCAGCGCCGGCAAGGGCGTTTTGCCGAGGCGATGTTCGGCGATGAATCGAGCGGCTTGTTGCTGTTCTTCTGCATTCATTGGTTTGTACCGTTGGGCGAATATGATGTGCAACGACACGATCTTCCGATTTTAAGCAGATCAGTGAAAACAGTGACGACAGGCGATCGAGTTTGGTGTTCTATTAGGAAAATATTACGATTTGCACAGTACCGAAAAACTTGGGCCTTCGCAATAGCCCGCTCCCGGCGCGGCTCCCAGCCATGGCCCTGCCACGGGGCAAGCAGCGGGCGGCGCTTTGGCTAAGGAAGCTCTGAATAAGTCCGATTTCGTCATGATACGGCGTTGCGAACAAAAAATATCGCCTTACATATCATACATATGCCGCGTCAATATTTTTTGTTCGCGCCTTGTCTCATTTAGAACTCGAACTTATTCAGAGCTTCCCTAACTCATTCTGAGAAAAAAGTTTCGAGTAAGGCCGCCAGTATCCGCGGTTGATCGTGGTGCATCATGTGGCCGCAATCGGGGATAATCTCTTCGCGCAAATCTTTGAAGCAGGCCTTGCGCGCGGCGTAGTCCTCAGGGCTCGCGACTTGCATGCGCATGAATTCGGAATCGGCCCCAGTGATCCATAGGCTGGCGGCGGTTACTTGGTTCCAGCACGCCATGGCTTCATCCAATCGGTATAAAACCGGGTTGGTTAATTTGTGCGCCGGATCGCCGAGCAATTCAATCTTTCCGGGCGCGGTTTCTTTGCATGAATGCCGCGCAATGTGCAGCGCACGATCCCAGTTGAGGCGGGCGTTATTTTGCTGTAGTCGGCGCGCGAACTCCTCGATGTTGGCGTAGATTTTGAAGCAGGGCGGCTGTATGAGTTGATCGAGCCATTTGGCGAAGCGCGTCGGGGCGTGGCTTGGCTGGGTCGGTTTCAGGCCGAAGCCTTCCAGCAGCGCAAGTTTAGCAACGCGTTGCGGACGAATGCCGGCATACAGTCCGGCGACGTTACCGCCCATGCTATGCCCGACTAACTTGACTGGGCTGCCCGGCTGGTAATGGTCGAGCAGCCTATCCAAGTCGGCAAAATAGTCGGGAAAATAATACGCTTTGTTGCTCCACTCGGAGAGCCCGAAGCCGCGCCAGTCCGGCGCAATGACGCAGCATTCTTGTGCCAGCTCATCGACCAGGAATTGAAACGACGCGGCGACGTCCATCCAGCCATGCAATAGGAATAATTTCGGCTGATCGGGCTCACCCCATACGCGAACATGGTAGCGCAGCCCATTGATCGAGGGAAATTCAGAGCGGGAAGATTTCAAGGGGTTTTCCATCGGAAAAATGCACTGCTGTCATGCCATTTGCTGCTGGCAGCGTTAACCGCAGTGTAGCACGCGCTACGATTTTGACTTCCCAGTGGGGGCTTGTTAGTATCTCGAGCCGCTGTGTAGAACGATAAATACTTAGGAGAGTTTCAATGATTACATTACTGCGCCTCAAGGCCGTCCTGTTTGGACTGATTGCCCTTGGCGGATTTAGTCTCGCGCTTGCGCAGGAGATTAAAGTAGGTGGTATCTTTGATTTGACCGGGATAACTTCCGACGTCGGCAAACCTTTTGCCCAGGGCGTGCGGGACTACGTCGAGTTTACTAATTCAAGTGGCGGCGTCGGCGGCAAGAAAATTAAGTTATACGATGTTGACTATGGCTATAAAATTCCCGAAGCGGTGGCGGCGTATAAGCGCCTGGTGGGTGATGAAAAAGTGCTGATGATCAGCGGCTGGGGAACCGGTGACACGGAAGCGTTAAAGAATTTTGTGAATAACGACAAAATTCCCTATTTTTCCGCGTCGTTTTCGGCGCATTTGACCGATCCGACGAAAACCCCGTTTAACTTCTTCATTGCGCCGAGCTACTCGGATCAGCTACGCGCCTGGTTGAGCTGGGTAAAGGAGGACTGGAACGACCCTAGCCGCAAGGCGCGGGTATCCTTCATCTTCGGCGACAATCCTTATGGTCGTTCGCCCCTCGCCGCCGGGAAAGCCTATGCCCAAGAACTGGGCCTGGAGGTCGCGAATGAAGAAGTGGTGCCGGGAAACTTCCAAGATGCCACCAGCCAACTGCTGAATATGCAGAAGAATAATACCGATTACGCCTATATCAATGTCACGACCACCGGCGCGTCAATCATCTTAAAAGATGCACAAAAACTCGGCTTGAAAATCAAATTCGGCTCCAATCCCTATGGCTTTAGCGAGAAGTTGCCCGAGGTGGCGCGCGCCACGGCGGAAGGTGTGACCGGGGTGATGCCTCACGTTCCCTACGGCACGGATGTGCCCGGGATGAAGGCGATTCTGGATTTCAACAAAGGCAAAACGCCTAAGTCTTCCCTCGACGCGATTTATGTGCGCGGTTGGGCCACGGCGTTGGTTTGGGTGGAGGCAATCCGTCGTGCCGACAAGGTGGGCAATTTGAGCGGTGAGGGAATTAAGGCCGCGATGGAAACAATGAATAACTTTAGCGTCGGTGGCCTGACCTCTAACCTGACTTACTCCACCATCGACCACCGCCCGAGTACCCGCACGCCGATTTATATGGTGAAAAATGGTCGGCTAGTCAAAGTAAAAGAGTACGACTTGCCGCGCAAAAAAGAATGGCTTGGTATGTAAGGTAGCGTATCGAGAACTCCCTTTCGGGTTGCCGTAAGGGAGTTTCTTTTTGTCCGCCGCTATTGAAGGTTATGCTACGAGTTAACAATATCGAGGTTATCTACGACAAGGCGATTTTGGTCTTGAAGGGGATGTCCTTGTCAGTAGACCAGGGCAAGATCGTCGCCTTACTGGGGTCCAACGGCGCCGGCAAAAGCACCACGCTCAAAGCAATCTCCGGTTTGCTGAAAACGGAGGAGGGCGAAGTCACCGATGGCGATATTCAGTTTCTCGGCGAACCCCTGGAGAACTTGGAGGCGGAACAAATCGTCCGCCGCGGCGTGTTTCAAGTCATGGAAGGTCGGCGGGTCTTTGAAGACCTCAGCGTCGATGAAAACATCCAGATGGGCGGCTACATTCGATCGGATCGCGCGGGACTCAAGCGCGATCACGATCTGGTGTTCGATTATTTTCCGCGCCTGAAAGAACGGCGCAATCAACTGGCGGGTTATTTGTCCGGTGGTGAACAGCAAATGCTGGCCATCAGCCGCGCCATCATGTCGCGACCGAAATTGATTTTGCTCGATGAGCCCTCGCTGGGTCTCGCGCCCTTGCTGGTGAAGGAGATTTTCGCCATTATCAAAAAGATTAACCAAGAAGAAAAAACGACGATTTTGCTGGTGGAGCAAAACGCCAATCTCGCTCTGTCGATTGCCGACTACGGCTACATTATGGAGAATGGCCGCATCGTATTGGATGGCGATGCCGAGAAGCTGAGGAATAACGAGGACGTGAAACGCTTCTATCTGGGCGCGGGTGTTGAAGGCGAGAAGAAGACCTACAGGAATTTGAAGTTTTATAAACGGCGTAAGAGATGGCTTTCGTAAATTTAGCGCCTTGCGGCGTCGTTCAAACGATCCTCAAGTAATCTATGACAAAACCCCTTAGATCCAGCCGCATTTATGACCTCGCCCTGGAAACTCAGAACGCCGCTACCCGTTCGGCGTTCTTGAGCGGTCGCTTGGCCGAGACCGTTCGCCTCGCCTACGCCCACGCGCCCCGTGCGCGAGCGCAACTGGATTCCGTCGGCGTCAAACCGGTGGATATACGCAGCCCGAATGACTTGTTGCGCCTGCCGATTATTCGTAAGGATGGTTTGTCGGCTATCCAAGCGCAGAGCCTGCCGTTCGGCGGATTGAATGCGACCTCGGTAGAAAAACTCGCCCGGGTATTCATGTCGCCGGGAAATATTTACGACCCGCAAGGCGACGCCGCGGATTTCTGGCGCTTTGCACCGGCGCTCGCCGCAGCGGGATTTCGCGCCGGCGACTTGGTGCAAAACACCTTTTCCTATCATATGACGCCGGCCGGGTTCATGTTTGACAGTGCATTGCGACACTTAGGCTGCGTGGTCGTTCCGGCGGGTGTCGGGCAAACGGAATTGCAGGTGCGCATGGCCGCAGATCTAGGCGTGACGGGCTACACCGGTACGCCGAGCTTTCTTCACAGCTTGCTGACCAAGTCGCGTGAAATGAACACGCCGCTAAAAATCGAAGTGGCCTTTGTCACCGGCGAGATGCTGGCGCCGAGTTTGCGAACCGAATTGGAGAACGAGTTTGGTATCCGCGTGTTGCAAGGTTACGGCACGGCGGATTTAGGCTTGATCGCCTACGAGTGCCCGGAAAAAGACGGGCTGCATCTGCATCCAGAATGCATTGTCGAACTGATCGATAGCGAAACCGGACAACCGGCGCAACCGGGTCAAGCCGGCGAAATCGTTGCGACGCTATTTGATCAGACGTATCCCCTTATCCGCTTTGCCACCGGCGACATCAGCAGTTGGAAAGAAGCGGCGACTTGCTCGTGCGGTCGCACCGCGCCGAAGTTGAATGGCTTGCTGGGCCGCGTCGGCGATGCGGTGAAAGTGAAGGGCATGTTCATCCGCGGCGCGCAAATCGATGGCGTGATGAAGGCATTTCCGGATGTGCTGCGTTATCAAGCCATTGTCACGCGCGAGCAGCATCAGGATCAGTTGCGCTATTTGGTTGAGCTTGCGCAAGGGGCTTCGTGTGACGGGTTCGCAGAAAAATTAGCCGCGGCGCTTATCGATCAAGTCAAAGTGCGCGGCGAAGTGGAAATCGCCACGACGGGCACGATAGAGCAAGGGACAAAGAAGATCGACGATCGCCGGATCTGGAAGTGAACGTGGCGCAGCTCGAAGTGAATGACATCACCTTGCGCTTCGGCGGCGTCACGGCGATCAAGGGCGTCGGTTTTAATGTCGCGCAAGGCTCGATCCACGCCATCATCGGTCCGAATGGTGCGGGCAAGACCAGCATGCTGAATTGCATCAGCGGTGTGTACCATCCCCAGGAAGGGCGCATCGCGCTGGATGGGCAAGACATCACCGCCTTGTCACCTTATGCGCGCACCCGCCTGGGCTTGGCGCGGACGTTTCAGAATATCGCGCTGTTCAAAGGGATGACGGTGCTGGATAACTTGCTGATCGGTCGCCACACGCACCAGAAAGCCGGCCTACTCGCCGGTGGTATTTATTACGGCCGCGGGCAAAAAGAAGAAGTTATTCATCGCGAGTATGTGGAAGACATTATTGATTTCCTCGAGATCGAACCGATACGCAAAAAGACCGTCGGCACCTTGGCCTACGGTTTGCAGAAGCGTGTGGAACTCGCACGAGCACTGGCGCTCGAACCTAAAATATTATTGCTCGACGAACCCATGGCGGGCATGAATGCGGAAGAAAAAGAAGACATGGCGCGCTTCGTTCTCGACATCAACGACGATCGTGGCACGACCATTGTCATGATCGAGCACGATATGGGCGTGGTCATGGATATTTCCAATCGCGTGGTCGTGCTGAATTTTGGCCAGAAGATCGCGGATGGCACACCGGACGAAGTTCAACGCGATAGCCAAGTACAGAAAGCCTATCTCGGACAAGACGAATGACCGACGCGCTCGATACGTTTCCAAAACTGCTCGCCCGAAATGCGCGCGAGTTCGGCGCGAAGCCGGCGCTGCGCGAGAAGGAATTCGGCATCTGGCAAGCGCTCAGTTGGCAGCAATATCACGATAAGGTGCGCGATTTTTCGCTCGGGTTAGTGAGCCTGGGTTTCGAGCGCGGTGACACAGTGGCGATCATCGGCAACAACCGGCCCGAGTGGGTCTGTGCCGAGCTTGCCGCGCAGGGGGCGGGCGGTGCAAGCGTGGGTATTTACCAGGATTCGAACTTGAACGAAGTGGCCTTCGTAATCGACCACTGCGACGCGAAGTTTGTTGTCGCTGAGGATCAAGAGCAAGTCGATAAGATCCTTGATCTGATCGATCAGCTGCCCAAACTTAAGAACGTAATCTATACCGAGCCGCGCGGCATGCGCAAATACGATCATCCGACGCTGGTGAGTTTTGCCGCGGTGGAAGAAAAGGGCAGGGCCCTGAATCAAGCCGAGCCGCGCCGCTGGGAACAAAACCTCGCGGCTGGTGGGGGCGGTGATACTGCGATTATTTGTTACACCTCGGGGACGACGGGCTTTCCCAAGGGCGCCTTACTGACTTACGACAATTTGATTGTGATGGGGAAAAGCGTCAACGCCGTCGATGCGAAATGGGCGAGCGATGAGTTCGTGTCGTTCTTGCCATTGGCGTGGATTGGCGAGCAAATGGTGTCCCTGACCAATAGCCTATTAGTGGGTTTTACCATTAATTTTCCGGAAGACCCGAACACGGTGACGGAAGATATTCGCGAGATCGGACCCCACACCATGTTTGCGCCACCGCGTGTGTGGGAAAATATGAGTTCGACGGTGCAGGTGAAGATCATGGACACCACACCGTTCAAACGCTTTATGTATCACTGGGCGATGCCGATCGGTTACAAAATCGCCGATCTAAAGTTCAAAAAACAGCCGCTGCCGTTCGGTTTGTCCTTACTGCACAAGCTTACTTATTGGGCGTTGTTTCGTCCGCTGAAAGATCGTCTCGGGCTGAGCAATCTGCGTACCTGTTCAACCGGTGGCGCAGCGTTAGGTCCCGATGTGTTTCGCTTTTTTCATGCCTTGGGCGTGCCGTTGAAACAAATTTACGGGCAGACGGAAATCAGCGGTATCTCCTGTATCCATCCCGATGGCGACGTGCAGTTCCATACGGTGGGTAAACCTATTCCCGGCACGGAAGTGAAGATTTCCGCGGACGGTGAAATTCTGTCTCGCAGTGCCTCGATTACGCCGGGCTATTACAAAAACGACGCGGCGACGGCGCAAACCATTCGCGACGGCTGGTTGCATTCCGGCGACGCCGGGTATCTCACGGACGATGGTCATCTGGTGGTAATTGATCGCATCAAAGACGTGATGCGGCTCGCGGACGGCACGCAGTTTTCGCCGCAGTACATCGAAAATCGCTTGAAGTTTTCACCCTATATCAAAGAAGCGGTGGTGATCGGCAACGACCGGCCGCAGTTGACGGCAATGATCTGCATCGATATGAGTATTGTCGGCAAGTGGGCGGAAAATCAGAAAATTTCTTATACCACTTATACGGATCTGGCGGCGCGTGAGCCGGTCTACGGTTTGCTGCAACAAGAGGTCGAAAAGGTCAATGAGACATTGCCCCTGCCGGCGAAGCTGCGCCGTTTTGTGTTGCTGTACAAGGAACTCGATGCCGACGACGAAGAGTTGACGCGCACGCGTAAAGTGCGGCGCACCTTCGTTGCGGAGCGCTACAAGGATGTGATCGATGCGCTCTACAGCGAGCGGACAAAAGTGCCGATCGATACCACCATCAAATTTCAGGACGGCAAGACCGCGCGCTTTCAAACCGTCTTGTTATTGCGGAATTTGACCTAGGCCATGGACCTGAATTTTTTCCTGCAATTGGTGATCAACGGCCTGGTGGTCGGCAGCGTGTACGCCCTGGTGGCGCTCGGTTTTGTCGTCATTTTCAAATCCACCAGTGTGGTGAATTTCGCGCAAGGCGAATTTTTGCTGCTGGGCGCCTATATCAGCCTGGCGGTGGTCAGCCAGACCAGCATGCCGTTTTGGGTGGCGGTGGTGGTGACCTTGTTATTTTCCGTCGCGCTCGGCATGCTGATCGAGCGACTTATCCTGCGGCCGATGATCGGCGAACCGGTGATTTCGGTGATTATGGTGACGCTGGGTTTGTCGAGCATATTGAAGGCGGTCGTACAGGGAATTTGGGGCACCGATACGCGCCCCTTCCCAGAAATTTTCCCGTCGACGCCGGTTCAAATCGGACCATTGCCGGTATCGCAAGGTTACATCTACAGCGTGGTCTGCGTCGCAATACTGCTGTTGCTGTTTACGCTGTTTTTCAAATATTCGCGCGCGGGCATCGCTATGCGCGCCACGGCGTTTTCGCAACAAGTGGCGCAGTCCATGGGTATTTCCGTGCGGCGCATGTTTGCGCTGGCCTGGGCGATCGCCGCCGTGGTATCGGCCATCGGCGGAATCCTGCTCGGTGGCGTGCGCGGTGGCGTGGACGCGGCGCTCGCGGCTATTGGTTTAAAGGTCATTCCAGTGGTGATTTTGGGCGGCTTGGATAGTATTCTCGGCGCCATTGTCGGCGGGCTGATCGTCGGGGTGTTGGAGAATCTGGCCGGTGGATATCTTGATCCGTTGTTCGGGGGCGGCGTGAAAGAAGTGGCTCCGTTCGTGGTGTTGGTTTTGATTTTGATGATTAAACCCTATGGCTTGTTTGGCAAGGTGCATATCGATCGTGTTTAATTTTGCCTTGTCATTGCGAGGAGCCCGTAGGGCGACGCGGCAATCTCGCTTTTTGTTGGCCGTAGAAAAACGAGATTGCTTCGCGTGGCTCGCAATGACAAGTTTTAGGGGATTCTTGCCAGAAGCAAGTATTGGTGCGGCGCCTGGCTATGCATGCTCGGCGAGGCAATACCGGAGCGGTTTCCAGCCATGCCATTAAAATTTTTTGTAAGAAATGCTGATGATTAAATGCGGTGACTTTCGAACCAATTACGCGAGCGATATGGCGGTGTTTAACACCGACTTTGCGCGCTATTGCGTAGTCATTTTTCTGGTTCTATTGATGTTGTTCCCGTTGGTTTCCACTAACTATTGGCTGGACGTGGTCAATCGCATCGGCATCGCCATCATCGGCGCCATTGGGCTGAATATTTTGACCGGCTACACCGGCCAAATTTCCATGGGCAATGCCGCTTTCCTCGCGGTGGGCGCCTACAGCACGGGCTGGCTGGCGAACCATGCCGGACTGCCGCTGCTCATCACTATCCCGTTGTCGGGCCTGATCACCGCCGCCGTCGGCATGATATTCGGCATTCCGTCATTGCGGCTGCGCGGCTTGTATCTAGCCATGGCGACCTTGGCGGCACATTTCATTATCGA
>JANMJR010000458.1:0-5999 GCA_031371465.1 Pseudomonadota bacterium | reverse complement strand
TCGGCGTGGTGACGGAAGGATTCGGCTTTGCCATCAGCGAAAACGACGTCGATCAAAAAGTTCGGCAATCCGCCGATCGCTTGCGCGCGCTCGGGGCCACGGTCGAAGAAGTTTCCATTCCGATGCATTTGGACGGCCCGGCGATCTGGACGCCCATCGCGCTCGAGGGCTTGCAAGCGCAGATGATGCATGGCAACGGCATGGGTTTTAATTGGAAAGGCATGTACACCACCAGCCTGCTCGATGCGCACTCGAACTGGCGCGCTCGCGCTAACGAACTCTCGCGCACGTTGAAAATTTCTATGTTCGCCGGCGAATATTTTATTCGCAACTATCGCGGCCATTTTTATGCGAAAGCGCAAAACCTCGGGCGCTTGCTGCGTAAAACTTACGACGATGCGTTGAGCCGCTACGATTTGTTGTTGATGCCCACCATGCCGTTCAAAGCCCCGCCAATCCCACCGCAAAACGCACCGCTCGCGCAGTGGTGCGAAGCCGCGTTCGCGATGTTGCCGAATACGGCGCCGTTCGACGTGACGGGGCATCCGGCCATGAGCATTCCCTGCGGTATGAGCCAAGGATTGCCGATCGGCATGATGCTGATCGCGAAACATTACAACGAGTCGACGATCTATCGTGCGGCGCACGCCTTCGAGCAGATTGGGGATTGGCGGAATTTGTAGTTTCCACTGCCCTCAACTTACCCACATGTCATCCTGAACCCTTCGCTGCGCTCGAGGGTAAACTACGTGGAGGATCTGCTTTTAGGTTTTCCACCGCCGCAAAAAGCAGATTCTTCGTCGTTGCACTCCTCAGAATGACATGTCAAAGTAGGCGATGACTTCCAACCCCTTCACATCCCGTCAGTTTCAATCGACGGCGAGCGACCAACAACGCCCACAGAACGGCCTATCCTACGTCTCAGGCGCAACGCAAGACCCACTGCGCTTCATGACCATCCCCGCGCTGCTAGACGAAGCCGCGATGAACCACGGCTCGCGCGACGCAGTGATCTTCGCTAAAGACCGCGAACATTTATCCTGGCACGATCTGAAGCGCCGCAGCGATGAAGTAGCGGCGGGACTACTCGCCCTCGGCATTCAGCGCGGCGATCGCGTCGGCATCTGGGCGCCGAACTGCGTCGAATGGTTGCTCACCCAATTCGGCACGGCGCGCATCGGCGCGATTTTAGTCAACATCAATCCCGCTTATCGCAGGTCGGAATTGGAATACGCACTGAACAAAGTGCAGTGTCGCGTGTTGATCACGGCACGTTCATTGAAGTCGAGCGACTACGTCGCGATACTGAAAGAGTTGGCGCCGGAAGTGACGCGCCACTCGGCACACAAGCCATTACAACTCGCACGCTTTCCTCATCTCGAACAAGTCGTCTTGATCGGCGAAGGCGAAAAACCGGCGGGCATGATGGCGTTCAAAAAACTCACCCGCATCGCCGGCCCCGCCCATCAATCGCGCTTGAATGACATTTCAAAATCCCTCGATCCCGACGACGCGATCAACATCCAATTCACCAGCGGCGCCACCGGCGCGCCGAAGGGCGCGACGCTGACCCATTTCAACATCGTCAACAATGCGCGCTACACCGCCGAGGCGATGCGCTTGAGCGAAAAAGACAAACTCGTCATCCCCGTGCCGCTCTATCATTGCTTCGGCATGGTGATCGGGGTGTTGTCGTGCACCGCCGTCGGCGCGACGATGGTGTTTCCCGGCGTGAGTTTTGATGCCGTCGAAACGTTGAAAGCGATTCAGCAATATCGCTGCACCGCGCTGCACGGCGTGCCCACCATGTTTATCGCGCAACTCGATCACCCCGAGTTTCGCAACTACGATGTTTCGTCGCTACGCACCGGCGTCATGGCCGGCGCGCCGTGCCCAATCGAAACCATGCGCCGCGTGCTCAGCGACATGCACATGAAAGAAATCACCATCGCCTACGGCATGACGGAGACCAGCCCGATCTCGTTTCAATCGAGCCTCGACGATCCGCTGGAAAAAAGAGTTTCAACAGTAGGCCGCATCCAACCCCACGCCGAAGTGAAAATCGTCGACGCGCAAGGCCGTATCGTCCCCGTCGGCAAACAAGGCGAACTCTGCACCCGCGGTTATCTAGTCATGCAAGGTTATTGGGAAGACGACGAGCGCACCAACGAGTCCATCGACCAAGCCGGTTGGATGCGCAGCGGCGATCTCGCGACCATCGACGCGGAAGGCTATTGCAACATCGTCGGCCGCGTCAAAGACATGCTGATCCGCGGCGGTGAAAACGTTTATCCGCGCGAAATCGAAGAATTTTTGTTTCGTCATCCAAAAATTCAAAACGCCAGCGTGTTCGGCGTGCCCGACGCGAAATACGGCGAAGAAGTCTGTGCTTGGATCGTTTTGCAAACCGGCCAATCGATGAACGCAGAAGAAATCCAAACCCACTGCCAAGGGCAAATCGCGCATTACAAAGTTCCGCGAATTATTCGCTTTGTGCCTGAATTGCCGCTGACCGCAACCGGCAAACCGCAAAAATTTGTGATGCGAGATAAGATGATTCAGGAGTTGCGGCTCACTCAAACGCGCACCGCTTAAATATTGAGCGTTCCGGAAAGGCGCATGACCCCAGGCCACCCCGTGAATACTGGCTCCCAGGACATGCATTGCCAAGAGTCAAGATACACGTGCCTCATAACGCAGTTACAAAAGCAAAATGTTGGGTTAAGGAACGATGCCCGACATGTTTTTATCGATAACGCGATGTTGGGTTTCGTTCCTCAAGCCAACAGGCGGCTCGTGGCCGAACATCTGGTGACATCTCTATTTCGTGAGGGACGCAAACCGATTGAATTTTGTTGTGTTCAACTCTTCCGTGTATTCTAGTACAAGTTCAAACTACCAAGCCGTTGTGAGGCTACCGGAGTGCGCGTGAAAATTACCGCCATCGACACCATCAATCTCGCCGAATTTCCCAACGTGCTGTGGGTTCAAATCCATACGGACTCGGGCCATATCGGTTTGGGCGAGACGTTTTACATGGCGCAGCCGGTCGCCGCACATATTCATGAATCGTGCGCACCTTACCTGCTCGGCAAAAACCCGCTGGAAATCGACAAACATAATTGGAATTTTCTGCGCACCTACGTCGGCTTTGCCAGCGCGGGCGCGGAGATTCGCGCCGCGTCGGCAATCGATGTCGCGTTGTGGGATGTTTTCGGCCAAGTAACCAATCAGCCGATCTATCAACTGCTCGGCGGCGCGAGTCGCGACAAGGTGCGCGTATACAACACTTGCGCGGGTTACAAGTATGTGCGCGCCAAGCCAGTGCAGTCCTACGACAATTGGGGCGTCGCGAAGAAAAGTAAGGCGCGACCCTACGAGGATCTCGATACGTTCATGAATCACGCCGACGAACTCGCTTTAAGCTTGCTCGACGAAGGTTACACCGGCATGAAAATTTGGCCGTTCGATGAATACGCCGAAGCCTCGCGCGGTTCCTATATTTCCAATGCCGATCTGAAAAAAGCACTGAAACCGTTTGAAAAAATTCGTAAGGCGGTCGGCGACAAAATGGATATTCATGTCGAGTTTCATTCGCTGTGGAATCTGCCGACGGCTGTTCGTATCGCCAAAGTGCTGGAGCAATTCGATCCGTTCTGGTATGAAGATCCGATCAAGATGGATAACCTCGACGCGTTGGCCGAATACGCGCGCCGCACCGACGTCTGGGTAACGGCAAGTGAGACGCTCTCGACACGCTGGGGCTTTCGTCCGGCGTTTGAGAAAAATGCGCTGTCGGTTTGCATGCTCGACATCGGCTGGTGCGGCGGATTGTCGGAAGCGAAAAAAATCGCGATGATGGCGGAGACTTATGCGCGACCGATTGCGCCGCACGATTGTGTCGGGCCAGTGTTGCTGACCGCGGGCGTGCACCTATCGCTGAATTGCACCAATACTTTAGTGCAAGAAGTGGTGCGTGCGTTTTATCACGATTGGTATCAAGAACTCGTTACGCAATTACCGCCACTGAAGAACGGCTATATCAGCGCGCCGATCGGGCCGGGGTTGGGAACGAAGTTGAAGCCTAGCGTAATGAAGCGTAAGGATGCGACTATTCGCACTAGCAAACTTTAATTTTCGACAATTGAATCAATAGACGCTCGCCCCTCATGGCCCTAGGCCAGCGGCTAGCCTAGGGCCATGAGGGTCAACATGGAGAAGTAACGCATCGCCTCTTAGTCTTAAAAATCTAAACAGGAAGATCATGAATCTAAAATCGGCAGTATGTATTGTCACCGGTTCCGCCGTCGGCGTCGGCGCCGCGTGTGCCGTGCAACTCGCAATAAAAGGCGCACGTGTCGTCATCAACTACAGCAAGAGCGAAAAAGAAGCGCTCGCGACCCAAGCCGAATGTAGTGAGGCCGGCGGCGAAACGATCTTGGTGCAGGGCGATGTGTCACAAGACGCCGACTGCAAACGCATTGTCCAAGCCGCGCTGGATAAATGGGGGCGCATCGACGGGCTGATCAATAACGCGGCGATCACCAAATTTGCCGATCAGCGCGATCTCGATGGTATCGACGCCGAGGATTTCCAACGGCTATACGCGGTCAACGTCATCGGCCCCTATCAAATGACGCGCGCCGCGGCGCCCGCTCTACAAATACAAGGCGGCTCGGTGGTGATGATTTCTTCGATGTCCGGGATCACCGGCGTGGGATCGTCGAACGCCTACGTCGCGTCCAAGGGTGCGCTTAACACAATGACACTCGCTCTGGCACGCGCGCTCGCGCCGAGTGTGCGAGTTAACGCGGTGTGCCCCGGCCTGATCGAAACGCGCTGGCACACGGCGCGTTTTCAAAATCCTGCGGACTACGACAAGTTCGTGGATAAGTACGCGGAGAATGTCGCGCTCGGCAAAGCGTGCAGCGCGGACGATGTAGCCGAGGTCGCAGTGTGGTTGGTGCAACATGGCGATATGATCACCGGAGAAATGATGAAAGTCGATGGCGGTGCGCACTTGGGCCCGGCCTGGCGCAAGCGCTGATAATCTTGTCATTGCGAGGAGCAAAGCGACGAAGCAATCTCGTTTTTGCACGCGTTGGATGAAACCTAAAAACTAGATTGCTTCGTCGCTTTGCTCCTCGCAATGACAATTTCACTTCTTTGAATCTTTAATGACGACTTATTGACAGGTGATATTCGGATTTTGATTTTTTCGCCAACTGGATTCCCGTGCCCAAGGGCACGCGGGAATGACAAGAGGGGTGGGCAACGCTAAAGATCTGCGTCAGTAAAGTGAACGAAGGCCGTGGCGAAAGCGTGCGTCACTCAAACCGCACGCTAACGCTCGGATCGCCCGGCAATCCCTGATAAGTCACCTTCACGCCGCGCCCGGCCTGTGGCGTTCCGGCAGGAAAAAAAGCGCCCACGCCAAGCTTGTCGCCTTGCTGCACGCGCTGCGCGGAATGCGCGAGATCGCGGACCATCCACATCACCGAATTCATCGGATGGCCGAGCACGTCGCTGCCTTTGCCGCGGCCGATGGTTTCGCCTTTTTCGTCTTCGATCACGATCGTCATGGTCTCAAGCCGAGCGAGAAACTCTTCCGTCGCCTCCACGGCGATGGGCTGACCCAGCACACCCCAGCGCGAGCCAATATTGGTCGCAATCAAATTGAACATATCAGTGGGCGCGCCCTCTTCGACAATGAGGTCGGATAGATCGATGAAGGGTAAGAAATATGAAATGTGCTCAAGTGCGTCCAGCGATGTTACGGCAGTATTCAAGTCATCGTCTTTCACCACGGCAATCAAATCCGCCGCATAACGCGGGCGCGCGCCAAAATTGGCCGAAATGACCGAACCATCTTTCAAAAACATATTTTGAAATAAAAATCCGCGCAACGGTCGATCGACATCGGTGCCGGAGCGCGTGCTGAGGCTGGTGTATCCGGCTTTAAATCCGGCTTGCGTTCCCTTGATGCGGCCGATCTGCGC
>JANMJR010000456.1:0-15565 GCA_031371465.1 Pseudomonadota bacterium | reverse complement strand
GAGAGCCACGTCACCAGGCCATAAGTCAGCGGGCCAATCACCGCGGAAAATCGGGTCGCGACACCCCACAGGCCATAAAACTCGGCACGGCGATGGGTCGGCGCAAACAATCCGACCATCGCTCGTCCGGCGGATTGGCTTGCGCCCATGCATAGCCCGGCTACATTCGCGGCGGCCCAAAACATCGCTGCGCCCTGACTCGAATACGCCAGCAAGGTCATCACGATCCAACCGATTAGGGTGATGGCGAGTGTGGCGCGGTGGCCGATGTAATCTTGCAGATAACCGAATGCGAACGCGCCGATCGCCGCGGTGATGTTGACCAGCATGATCAGCAACAAAGTTTGTTGCATGACGAAATGCATGACTTGCTGCGCGTAGATCGCAGCCAGCGCGATGACCGTGGAAATTCCGGCTTGATAGCAAGCGCCGCACAGCAAAAAACGCATGAAGTCGGGATACGCGCGCACGCTGCGCAGCGACACGAAAAATTGGCGCAGTGAGGCGCGCAACGTCGTCGATACGCGCGGCCTGGCAACGCCGCGCTCGCGCAGAAATACGAACGTCGGCACGCTGGCGAGGGCGAATATCAGCGCCGTGAGCAACATGGCGACCGGGACAAAATCGGCCGCGCCCTGTCCCGCCGCCTGCGCCCAATTGACATAGCCGAGTGCGACGGCGAGGCTGGTCAAACCGCCGAGATAGCCGAAGCTCCAGCCCCAGCCCGACACTTTGCCGAGGGCGCCAGCCTGGGCGAGTTCCGGCAGGAAAGCGCCGTTGAGATTTTCGCCGGTACCATAGAAAAAATTCGACAGAACGATCAAAACCATCGCCAGCATCACATCGCCCGGCCCGACCCAATATAATGCCGCGGTGAAGGCGACGCAGCCAACCGTCGCGATCAACAACAACGGCTTCTTGTTGGCGTGAGCATCGGCGAACGCGCCGATGGCCGGGGCGGTGAGGATAATCAACCCGTAGGAAACGGACAGCGCCAAGGTCCAAGCCAAGGTAGCCCATGGCTGATCGCGCGCAACGACGCCGACGAAATAGGCGTTGAACAATGCGGTGATAACAACAGTGGTGTAGCCGGAGTTGGCGAAGTCATACATCGCCCAACTCCACACCTCGCGACGGCGCACGCCAGGCGCAAGGCTACTGCCTGCGGCGCCCATTCCGGTAGAGGCGGATAGCGCGATTATTTTTTCGCCGACAACTCACCGATGATTTTGTAACCCACTTTGAATGCCGGGCTAATAATTAACATGTCGCCGGGATCGGGGTTCAGTCCGGTCGCGGAAACGATGTTGTAGCCGTGCGTCACCAGGACTAAATTCGTGCCATCCTTCGGCGAGCTTTCCATGCGCTGATGCAACAAGCGCGTCTGTTCCGATTTGCGATCGGGCTTGTCGTAGAACGAATTGAGCGCTTCCCAGACCTCCGCCTTGCCGAACGCCAATTGCGCCGTTTCTTTAGTGCGGCAAAATGCGCTGGTGAACACTTGTTTGATTGGGACTTTACGTTTCTTAAATTCGTCGCCGATTTTCTTCGCTTCGGCACGGCCCTTATCGGTCAAATTCAGTTGCGTGGCGCAATCGTTAACCTTGTAACCCTTGGGATCGCCGAGTCCTTCATCGATCGCCGAGTTACGCATCAATATCACATAGCCACCCTTCTTAAGCTGATCCCACAGCGGATCGTCTGCGGCTAATGATTGCTCTGCTGCGAGCCCCACTAATCCGAACACCACGCCAATCATGAATTTGGACACGCGTTTCATCTTGGGCATTACTCCTTTAAAAAAAGAAAAAGCCGGAAGTATTGTTTCCCGACTTTTCAAATCACCTTAATTGCCGCTTAGACCGTCAGCCCAGCAATTTTCTTAGGCCCGCCAGGCCTTGCGCTAGTTGATCGCCCTCGGCCGGTACCGCGCCATTCGGTGTCAGCTTGTCATCAACGTCGGCAACAATTGCGCCAGTCCGACGGACGCCTGACTCGCGTCGACACCCAATTTGCTGGCGATCTGGTCGATGAAATCGCCGCCCAGCGCATTGCCCTGCTGACCGCCGCCGATCACTTTGCCCAAAACCGAGCCCAACGATCCATCCAGTAGTCCCACCATCCGTCTCCTTTATTTCGCAACAGGCCAACCGGCGCCAAACTAATATTGCACTTTACGCGGTAACGCTTTGGCTTGCGTGACCCAGTCGGTCACTTTATCCTGAGATGGCAGCGCGCGAACCACTTTTTTTTCCACGTTGCACTGCGCCAATGCTTGGTACAGGTTGTCCGCCTTGCGCTTGGACAACTCCACCACGGTATCGACGCCGGCGGTCTCCAAAAGTTCGGCGTATTGCCCGCCGACTCCTTTGATGCGAAACAGATCCGCATGATTTACCCAACGCAGAATCAACTTTGCGCCGATGCCGGATTTTTCAGTGATTTCAGTGCGGCCTTTGGCGTTGCACCCTTTTTCCAGTAACGCCTCGGTCGAGGCAATACCCATTGCTTTTAGTTTGTCCGCGTAGCTTTCGCCGACCCCTTCGATGTCCAGAATACTTGCCATTCCACTCCCCCTGCTCCAAGATTGAACAAATGCGCACGCCTAACTTAATGCGCCGCCCTAATTTTCTTTTGAATTATTCAGATCAAGGGACGCAAGCCGCCGTAACAAATGTTAACGTTTTTCCGTGTACTGGTAGCCTAGCAGGGTAACCGTTTGTTTCATGCTGGCCATAGCCTCGGCGACACGCAGCGAACTGCCCTTGATGCCAAGTTCAATGATACGCCGATTGTCCACCACCAATCGCGGCAGGCTGGAAAGCTTCAGATCGGGATAACGCGCCACGATGTCATTCATCGCTTCGATCAAATCGCCCTCACCGGCGCCTTCGGTGACGATGACTTCTTCGACCGGCGGCACAGTGTTGAACAAATGCGCGTAATGAGTGTCGAGCGCCCACTCCATCATCGGCCACGCCATCTCCGGAAATCCTGGCAAGAAATAGTGTTTACCGACATTGAATCCGGCGATGCGGTTGAAGGGATTGGGCACCAGCGCCGCCCCTTCGGGAAACTCCGCCATCATCACCCGATGGGGAAACGCCGCCGCGCCAAAGCGATCGACGATTTCCTGGGTCGCCTCGGGATGGCGCACGATCGACACGCCCAACGCTTTTGCGGCGCACTGCCGAGTGTGATCGTCCGGTGTTGCGCCGATACCGCCGAAACTAAACACCACGTCATGTCCGACAAACGTGCGCTTGAGCACGGCAGTAATACGCTGCGGATCGTCGCCTAAGTATTCGCACCAGGCCAATTCCAAACCGCGCTGCTTGAGGATGTCGATCACTTTGACGAAGTGTTTGTCGTGTCGCTTGCCACTGAGAATTTCATCGCCAATAATGAGTGCGCCGAAGGCCATATTGTTATTGCGTGTTGTTAAAAAATTAGGGTTCAACCGGCGCCGGATAGTCCGGATAGCGTGTACGAAAACGCGCCAATTCCGCATTCGCTTCGTCGATGCGGCCCAGCCGCCGCAACTCCGCCACGCGGCGTAGCCACGCTTCCGGCGTCTCTTCAACCTTGTCCACAATCGCGGCCGCGGCAGTGCTGTCTTTTTTCCCGGCCGCCTCGCGCATGGCCTTATCTTTCTCGGCACGATAGGTTTTGGCATCGACGATCGGACGGTGACTTTCCGGCAAACGCGGGCCCTCGCCGGGCAATGGTTGCGGCGGCGCGGGTAACGCAGATTCCAACGATAGCGGCGGCGCGGCCGGTGCAGGGCGCACCTCGGATTCGGCGCTATCTGGAAGCGCCCGCTCGCGCGGCCGCGCTAAGGATTCGCCGCCGCGCTGTGCCGACTCGACCGGCGATTCAGCCGCGACATCGTCGCGTTCCGGAATCCCCGTCGATGCCCCTTTACTTAAGTCTTTGCCGGTAGAGCCGCGCTTCGCCTGGGTCGCCTTGGGCCATTGGCTCTCCAGGGCGTCTTGCGTAGCTGGCGCGCTGCGACTGGGCAGCCCTAGGCTCTCCCCTTGCCTCGGGCGATCGGATGCTGGCAACGGCACTTTAGCGGCCGCACTATCTTGCGCCGCGCTCGGTGGCGCGGAACGTTCTTCGACCAACACTTCTTCGACACCTCTCGATTCCGCGCGTTTCTTATCGGCCGCCAGCGGCGGCGCCGGCGTCGGCGAAGAACTCGCAGCACCGCCCACCGCCACGCCTCCAGCGGGTTCCAACGCACCTTTAGTTTCGACTGGCTCGGCGGCCGGCGCACTTGCCGGTCGCGGCAACGCCACATCCGAAGATGGCACGGAGCGCTTGGTTTCCTCCAGCACCGTGCGCAGCATCACACCCACGCTAAGCAACATCACGGCCGCGACGGATAACGGGACGCGCCAGCGCTTGAACCACGATTGCGGTTTGGCTATCGCAGTAGACACCGGCGTGCGGCGCGACGCGGTGAGTATCATCGAATCGAGCGCCTGGTTCGGTTTTTCCGTGGCTTCGTCGCGATAACGCTGTGACAGATTGGAACCGCGCGCGAGATAGACCTCAAAATCGTGCATGCCCATCGTCAACCCTCCAGCGCGCGACGCAGCTTGTTGAAGGCGTAGCGCAAGCGGCTTTTCGCCGTTTCTTTATTCACCGCGGTCGCCTCGGCAATTTCGTCCACGCTCAAGCCGCCTTCCTCGAATAACAGAAATGCTTCCCGTTGCTCGATCGGCATATTATCGATCACCTCCAACACCTTTACTACTTGTTGGCGCGCCGCGACGATCTGTTCCGGACTATCGGACGTCGCGCCATACAAGGCAACGCCTTCATCGCCTGCGTCATCGGGTAGCGGCGATTCAAGCTGTATGCCATGCTGACGGTAATAATCGATCAAGCGATTATGCGCGATGCGATAGAGATAAGTGGCGAACTTGGCGCTCGGCGTGTAGCGCTCGCGCGCCTTGACCAGCGACAACCACACATCTTGGAATAATTCGTCGGCCAGGGATTGGCTGCCGCAACCGCGCAGCAGATAGCGATACACGCCGCCTTTGTGGCGCTGGTAGAGTGGCTCGAATGCAGGCAACTCGCCGTCGCGATAACGCAACATCAAGGCTTCGTCCGCTAATCGTTGATAGGTGTGGGGGCCGTCCATCGCCCCCACATTCTACGTCATTTATTGTTGCAAGAGATGCTTGGGCCGCGGCGCGGATTCGCCCAGGGATTGCGCCAGCTTGACCAAGCTCAAGAACTCACTGCGATAGCCGAAGCGATCATCGCCGCGCGTCCTGAGCCAGCTTCGCAGCGCAAACGCACATGCGCAATTTTTTTCGCTGAAGGTAGAAACCGGAAGTTCGGCGACTTGCACAATGCCGCTCTGATCCAGGTGCGCGTGAAACGAGCAAGGCGACGAGCGCGAGAAGATAACTCAGTAGTCGATTGATCATGCTGTTCTGCGTAAATTACTCGTTGGGATCCGCCACGAACTGGCCCGGGAATGCGTCGGGCACTTGCGCCGTGCGATGGCGCGCAATCACGCCCTGCGCCAGCAAGTTGCGATAGCTGTCGTAGTAAATCGTAATGACTTCGTCCGGCGAATCGGACGCCCGTTCGAAATCGACATAGCGTGTGGGCGAGGTTTCTTTTTGCCCGTGGCCGGCGCCGAGTTTGTTTTCCGCCTTTGCGCGCGGGGCCGCGCCAGCGCTGCCCAAACTCGGCGCGGACGGGTTTTGCGGCGCGGATTTATCCGCGCTTCGCGCATCGCGTTCGCTGAGTTCGCCGTCGTCCCGATAGGGCTGCGGCGCCTCGATCCGCGGACGAAACAATGCCACGCCGATCACACCGACATTGTCAGGGCGGCCGGTGCGCGCAGCATAGGAATTGGGCAGTGCGGTAAAGTAAAACTGCGCCACCTGAGTCAAACTCTTACGCCAACCTTTAATATCGGTTTGTCGATTCGCATCGAGCACGTAACCGCTTTGCTGCCAGGTGGCGGTTTCACCGGAAACGACATTCACGCCATCGACGGATGTGACGGCCAATAAATCTTGGCCGGATCGGTTACGCAGGACCATTTGATAGCGATTGCCGGGTTTGCCGACGACGTAGTGGCGGCCTTCGTGTTGATAGACGGGTAAGTCGCGTCCCTGGTTGCGATCGTAAACCGAAAGTTCGGCCAGATCGCCCAGCGCCCAGGCGTGAGCCGAAGCAAGAAGTAGTGAAGCGGCGTACAGATAACGTTTCATGGCGTGCCTTTTTTTGTGATTAGGACAACGCTGTAAACGCGGACATTTGTTTACGGGGTTAAGCGCGGGCGGAAATCTTAGCCGTTACAAGAATTCAGGCGCCAGGCCAGAACAACCGCCCAGAGCGGTTCTTCAGGGATAGGCCTTGCGGAGCAAAGCTAGGCGCGGCGAATGGCGAGGCCACCCATTTGTTGATTCGGTTGATCGCGGCTCACGGCCATGACGCGATCCCGTCCACCGCTCTTGGCGATGTACATCGCCTGATCGGCGCGGCGTAGTAACTCCACCACACCTTCGCCGGGCCGATATTCGGCGATCCCGATGGACACCGACGTATAAATTGCGAACGACTCGCACAACATGGCGGTCGTACTGATCTCCTGGCGAAGTCGCTCGGCGCTTTGCTGCGCTTCTTCCAGCGCCGTCAGCGTATAGACCAGGGCAAATTCCTCACCGCCGAAACGCGCGAAACAGTCTGTCGTGCGCACATGGCGCTGAATCAGCGTCACGACTTGTTTAAGCACATCGTCGCCGGCGAGGTGGCCGTAGGAATCGTTAATGCGTTTGAAGTAATCCAAATCGATGACCGCCAAGGAAAACACCGACGCGGCGCGATCGCAACGCGCTTTCTCCCGCGCCAGAAATTCCATTAAATGGCGCCGATTATGACTGCCGGTCAACTCGTCGCGCGTCGCCATCTCGCTAATTTTGTCCAATGCCCGTTGCAGCGCATGGTTATTCTTTTGCAGATCCGTGTTTAATTCTCTTAACTGAGCATGGGACTCCGACAAATTCACCACCAGCCGCTCGTTGTCGAAACGCAGGCGCAGCATCCTCGTAGTGGTCCGATTCGAGGTCACCGCTAAGCCGCACAGGATTGCGGCGAAAACCACCGCCGCCGCACCGAGCAAGCGATAAAATTCCGGCGTTGCGGTGAGTAGCAGCGCCGTGCCGGGCGCTAGGATAACGACAATATAGATCAGCGCGACGACCAGCCAGGACGAAAAGGTAATCGTCGCGGCAGCGGCGCCGACCATGAGAAACACGCACAGCAGCATTTGGTCCTGGTAGGATGCCTCGGTATAAAACAAGTATCCGCCCAGGCCCCATGCGATGCCATCGACAATGACAGTGAGCCCTAGCAAATAAAGCCACTTATTATCGCCGGCTTGGGAAAGATCGGTGCGGCGGTTAAACACGAAGGTGACGAGGAAAGCAATCATCTGCGCCGCAATCAGGATCAGCAGCCAGATCGAAATGCGCTCCTTCGATATGCTGCTTGCCATGATGAAAGCCAGCAACGGGCCTGCGACCAGGCTCGCGATAATATTGACTGGAATGCGCCGGTACAGATCGCCCAGTAACTCATTGAAAATCGGTTCTTCTTCCCTACTACGGGGCGCAAGTAAGAAGAAATTCGTTGATTTGATCATGTTGATTCTTATAGTCACACACCCATGGGCGGGCCGTCTATGAGGAAATTCGTCGCAATCACAACCGACAGCATGCCACAAAGGTCTACAATACGTTTCCCTTCAAATGAATGGCCGACGCGTCCGACTGATCGATGATTGTAGCCCGACTTTTGCTTTTACCCGGCATTTTGTTGGTCACCAACCTTGGACATGCCGAACCGCCCGACCCCGACAGCCCCGGTGTATGGTGGAATTGGGATGTCAGCCGCGAATGGTCGAGCAATCACCGGCGCGCTAAGGGAATAGTCAAACTCTACGCCGATGCGGAGAAAACTCAGCCGTTGAAAGCAGAATCGGTGCGATTTTCCCTGGAATTGGATTGCCCGATCGCTGTCGGCCCGGAACTGGTGATTAACGAAATGCGTGATGCCAGCGAACTTGGCGCCGAGGTGCGCTGCAATCAAGGCAGCGCAGGCAAGTTTGAAGTGCGCTGGCGGTTCGAGGCGGTGGATCGGCGGTTTGGCAGCATCAGCGATCAGGGCACTGTGACCAAGTAAGCGCACTATCCGGTAGAATTGAGTCCTTTTTCCGCGCAACACATCATGAATTCGCCCTCACCCGAATCACGTACCGCTAATTTTCTGCGCAATATTATCGACGCCGACAATCGCAGCGGCAAGCACGCCGGTCGTGTCGCGACGCGCTTCCCGCCGGAGCCGAATGGGTATTTGCATATCGGCCACGCCAAATCCATCTGCCTAAATTTCGGCCTGGCGCGCGACTACGGCGGCGAGTGCCACATGCGTTTCGACGATACCAATCCGGTGAAGGAAGACACCGAGTATGTCGATTCCATTCTCGATTCGGTGAAATGGCTGGGCTTCGATTGGGGGCCGCATCTTTATTACGCGTCCGATTATTTCGAGAAAATCTATGAATATTCGGAGCACTTGATTCGCGACGCCAAAGCGTACGTCGACAGTTTGTCCGCCGATGAAATCAGAGCCCATCGCGGCACATTGACTGAAGGGGGCAAAAACAGCCCTCATCGCGAGCGTAGCGTCGACGAGAATTTAGAGCTGTTGCACCGCATGCGCGCCGGTGAGTTCGCCGACGGCGCCCACGTGCTGCGGGCGAAAATCGACATGGCCTCGCCCAACATTAATCTGCGCGATCCAGTGTTGTGGCGAATTCGTCACGCTCACCATCACCGCACTGGCGACAAGTGGTGCATTTATCCGATGTACGATTTCACCCACGCCATTTCCGATGCGCTGGAACACATCACCCATTCCATATGTACATTGGAATTTGAGGACCATCGTCCGTTGTACGACTGGACGGTGGAAAGTGTGCCGGTGCCCTATCGGCCCTGCCAATACGAATTCGCGCGCCTGAATCTCACCTATACCGTTTTGTCGAAGCGTAAGCTGATCGAGCTGGTGGAGGGTAAGTTTGTCGATGGCTGGGACGATCCGCGCATGCCGACCCTAGTCGGCGCGCGCCGCCGCGGCTTTACGCCGGAGGCAATGCGTTTGTTCTGCGAACGCATCGGCGTATCCAAAGCAGATTCCTTGATCGATATGAGCGTGCTGGAAGATTGCGTGCGTGAGGATTTGAACGAGCGAGCGCGGCGCGCCATCGCCGTTTTGGATCCGCTGAAACTCATCATCGACAACTTTCCCGACGACCGCGAAGAAGATTGCTTCGCCCCCAACCATCCGCAAAAACCCGACCTGGGCAAACGTGTCGTCAAGCTCAGCAAAGAACTATGGATCGAGCGCGATGATTTCATGGAGGTCCCGAGTAAAGGTTATTTCCGTTTAGCGCCTGGTGCGGAAGTGCGTTTGCGCTATGGTTACATCGTGAAGTGCGTGAGTGTCGATAAGGACGCGAAGGGCAACGTCATCGCAATTCACTGCACCTACGACCCGCAAACAAAAAGCGGTGCGGAAACGCGCAAGGTCAAAGGCAATGTCCATTGGCTCTCGACCAAACACGCCGCACCCGCGGAGGTGCGGCTATACGATCGGCTGTTCAATGTTGCCCATCCCGGCAGCGGCGATCGCGATTACAAATTGGACATGAATCCCGATTCGAAAAAAATCATCACAGCGTTTGTGGAGCCGATGCTTAACCAGGCAAAGCCTGAGGATAGTTTTCAGTTTGAACGCAATGGTTACTTTGTTGCCGATCGGAAAGATCATGGCATCGGTAAACCGGTGTTCAATCGCGCCGTGACGTTGCGGGATTCTTGGGCGCAGAAGGCGTAGTGTTCGTTGGTGGAAAATTTAGCCGCTTGCCCCCTCATGGCCTTAAACGAAGCCAAAAAGCTATGCCGCAAACCCGCCTCTCCATCCTAGACCAATCGCCGATCCCCAGTAACCGCACGGCGACGGAGGCGCTACAAGCAACGCTCGAACTCGCCCAAGCCGCCGAGCGTTGGGGCTACCACCGCTATTGGCTGGCCGAACATCATGGGTTGCTGGGCCTCGCCGATCCCTGCCCGGAAATTTTACTCACGCGCATCGCTAGTCTAACGGAAAAAATCCGCGTTGGCGCCGGCGGCATCATGCTGCCCTACTACAGCCCGTTCAAAATCGCCGAGCAATTTCGCATGCTCTGCGCATTATTCCCTGATCGTATTGACCTCGGCGTCGGCCGCGCGCCGGGCGGTGATCGCTTGACGGCACAAGCCATGTCGGGTGGCGCCTACAACAGCGCCGATGATTTTCCGCAGCAAGTGTTTGACATGGTCGGCTATATCGACGGCACGGTCGCGGAAAATCATCCGTTTGCACGGGTCACGGTGCAGCCCAAAAACGATCACACGCCCGAGGTTTGGATCCTCGGCTCGTCGGATTTCGGCGGCGCCCTAGCCGCGCACTTGGGTTTGCGATTCACCTTTGCACATTTCATCAACGGCCAAGGCGGCGACCAAGTCACGCGGGCCTATCGCGAACAATTCCGCCCGTCGGCAAGGGAAGCCAAGCCCTACTCCATGGTCGCGGTATTCGTGATCTGCGCAGAAACTGATGCGGAAGCCGAAGCAACAGCGAGCAGCATCGATTTGCGCCGCCTGCAAATGGACTACGGCCTGAACACACCGATTCCGACCCGTGAGGAAGCGCTCGCTCGAAGTTACAGCGACGAAGAAAAAGCGCGCATGCAATGGCATCGCGGTCGCTCGGTGATCGGCACGCCGGATAAAGTCTGTGCGCGGTTGCGTGATATCCAACAACAATTCGAGGCTGACGAATTGATGGTCATCACCGTCACCGGCGATTATGCTTCGCGACTGCGCTCCTGCGCGTTGCTCGCCGCCGCGTGGCCGCTATCGGGCTGATGGTGGCGGTGTTAGGCTTGCGGCTTATGAAACTATATTTTCGTTGGCGATGGCCTGAGAGCCAGTATTGGAACGGTGTTTCAGGGATCCACGGTCGCGAACCGCTACGATCGATCAGGCGTTTGGCTCCTCTCTTTGCAAAGGGGGCTGGGAGGGATTTCACGGCGCCCGAACTCCCCTTCAATCCGCCTTTTTCAAAGGGGGAGGTGATCTGCCCCTGGCAGACAAGGTTATGCTGAGTCACGCTAAACTAAGGAAGCTCTGAATAAGTTCGAGTTCTAAATGAGACAAGGCGCGAACAAAAAATATCGACGCAGCATATGTATGATATGTAAGGCGATATTTTTTTGTTCGCAACGCCGTATCATGACGAAATCGGACTTATTCAGAGCTTCCCTGATAGCGAGCGCTGCCCTGCTTGCCTCAGCCTTCGCTTTCGCGGCCGATTCGGGACTGGAATCCCTGTCCGGCGGCCTATTCACCACGCCCGTGCAAGATGCCGGCGCCTACCGCCAAACCATCGTTTTTCCCGATGAGAAGCGCCGTTTGCATTTCCTCGACGGTTTCGACTCCCTGGCGCAAAAATGGGTGATGCCGTTTTTACCGACCGGGGTGTGGGGCCGTGGCCCGTTATCCAATGCAGAATCCTGCCTGGGCTGCCATGTCAACAGCGGCCGTGGCGCCGCGCCGGCAACTGCCACGGAAGCGATGCGAACGATGATCACACGCGTCAGCCTTCCCGGCCAAGATGCGACCGGCGGCCCGATACCGCACGCTCGCTACGGCCATCAATTAAATTCTCTGGGCGTCGACGGCGAAGTCCACGGGGAGGCGGAAGTATTCATTCATTGGCAGGACCAGTCGATGCAATTCGCCGATGGCGAAACGATCACCCTGCGCGCCCCTAAAATCGCCATCGAGCAGCTCGGCTACGGCCCACTCGGTGAAGAAGTACTCGTTTCCGTGCGCATCACCCAGCCCCTGATCGGCCTGGGTTTACTCGAAGCCATCCCCGATTCCACCCTGGAAGCGCTAGAACGCGCCGGCAAACCCCATGGCATTCGAGGCAAAACCAATCGCGTTTGGGATATAGCGGCGAAGCGTCAGGCAATCGGCCGTTTCGGTTTGAAAGCCAGTCATCCCAATTTAAGCCAGCAAATCATGGCGGCGTTCCACGAAGATATGGGCGTGACGTCCAATCTATTTCCTCGGGAAAATTGCACCGAAATTCAAAAATCCTGCCGCCACGCGTTTTCGGCGCCGCAGCCGGAACTGGGGCCGAATCAGTTTACGCCGCTGTTGTTTTATGTGCGTGCCAACGCCGTTCCGGCACGCCGCAACGTCGACGACCCGAGCGTAAAGCGCGGCGCGGAATTGTTCAAAGACGCCGCTTGTAGCGTCTGCCACGTCCCGGAACTTACAACCGGCAGCTACGCGCCGATCCCCGAAATCTCCAACCAAGTGATCCGCCCTTATACCGACCTGCTGCTGCACGACATGGGCGACGCCCTAGCCGACCAGCGCCCGGACTTTGCGGCCACGGGAAACGAATGGCGCACGCCGCCACTGTGGGGTCTGGGGCTGGCGAAAACCGTCAATAGCCACACCGATCTGTTGCACGACGGGCGCGCCCGCGATACCACCGAAGCGATTTTGTGGCATGGCGGCGAAGGGCGCTTTTCCCGCGATAGTTTTCTGAAAATGCCGAAGCAAGATCGCCAGGCGTTGCTGCGCTTTTTAGATTCCCTTTAGGAGAATTATGTCTATCGCCGACCTGCGCAAAGACTACAAACTCGCCGCTCTGGATGAAAAAGACATTGGCGTCGATCCGCTCACGCAATTTGATAAATGGCTGAACGAGGCCATCGCCGCCGCACTACCCGAGCCCACGGCCATGACGCTGGCGACCGTCGGCCGTGTCGGCCGACCCGCCGCACGCATCGTGCTGCTTAAGGTCGCCGATGAGCGCGGGTTTGCCTTCTTTACCAACTATGACAGCCACAAAGGCCAAGAACTCGCGGCCAATCCCTGGGCGGCGCTGGTATTTCACTGGGTAGAATTGGAGCGACAAGTGCGAATCGAAGGCCGCGTCGAGAAAGTTGAGCAAGCAGAATCCGCTCAATATTTCAGCAACCGCCCGCTGTTGAGCCGCATCGGCGCCTGGGCATCGCCGCAGAGCCAGGTTATTCCCAGCCGCACGTGGCTGGAGCAACAGTTCGCCGCGACCGGCGAACGCTTTGGCGATAACGTGCCGCTACCGCCGTTTTGGGGTGGTTTTCGGGTGATTCCGGAATCTGTGGAGTTTTGGCAGGGGCGCCAAAGCCGTTTGCACGATCGATTGTGTTATCGTCGCGACCCAAACCAGGCTTGGTGCTTGGAAAGACTGGCCCCATAAAAACAACGGCTGGGACAAGCCCCATAAAAACAACGGCTGGGACTGGCCCCTTAAAATAAAAACGGCCGAGCAAACTCTGCCCAGCCGTTTCTTAGACCTCGAAAAAACCGTTAGCTTAAGTGCGCGCTAACCAATTTCGTCATCTCAAACATCGAGACTTGCTTCTTGCCGCCGAAGATAACTTTTAGTTTATCGTCCGCATTGATCATGCGCTTGTTGGCGGGGTCTTGCAGTGAATTTTTCTTGATGTAGGCCCAAATTTTCTTGGTTACTTCCGTCCGCGGCGCGGGTGCACTGCCAATGACGGCGCCTAGCGCCGCACTGACGTTCATCGCCTTCATGAAGGCGGCGTTCGGAGTGCGTTTCACGGCAGGTTTCTTTGCAGCCGGTTTCTTGGCGGCGGCCGGTTTTTTGGCGGGTGCTGCTTTTTTCACCGCGGGTTTCTTAGCGGCGGGTTTGGCGGCGGGTTTCTTTGCCGCCGGTTTCTTGGCGACGGGCTTTTTTGCCGCCGGTTTCTTGGCGGCGGGTTTCTTTGCAGCGGGCTTCTTTGCAGTTGCCATTCTTAATTCCTCCTTATGTAGAGTCACTCTCAAAAGATCAACGCTGACGCGTCGTACCAATCAATGCTCATCTCGCAGAATGCCGAGTCAAGCAGCGCTTGTCAATGCATTCGCGCGGAAAAAAACAGCAACCTTAAAAAATCTGCGCTGGATGCAACACCTTTTTTCGTAGACAATCCAAGCTAACCGGCCGCAATCCCAATAAACAACCACCGTGTTTCGACGCCTGCGCATTTTTATCCTGCTGTTTATTCTTGCCAGCGTCGCGTTCAGCACCTGGCGCGCCAAGGCACGCGTCGCGGATTGGCGCTATCCCTTGCGAGTCGCGGTTTTCCCCATTAACGGTGATCGTAGCGCTGCGACCCAGGCGTATATTGCGCAACTCAACAGTGGGGCGTTCGAGCCCATTGCCGACTATCTCGATGAGGAAGCAAAACGTCACGGAGTAACGATGCGTTACGGCAAGCCCATCACCCTCACCCTGGCGCCGGAGGTGGCGATCCAACCGCCTACACCGCCGACCGATGGCAATGTGCTACGGATCATTCTGTGGAGTTTACAGTTGCGCTACTGGGCCTATCGCGCCGATACCAGCGGTAGCAGCAAGGCGCATATTCGGCTATTCGTGCGCTTGTTCGACCCGGCAACCCACACCGTCGTACCTAATTCCCTCGGTTTGGAGCAAGGTATGATCGGCGTGGTCAACACCTATGCCGGCAGTAAATTCGAGGCGCGCAATAATGTCGTCATCACCCACGAGTTACTCCACACCGTCGGCGCCCAGGATAAATACGACCCGCGCACCAATCAGCCCCTGCCTCCCCACGGCTATGCCGAGCCGGACGCCGAAAAACTCTACCCCCAACGCTGGGCGGAAATCATGGGCGGGCGTATTCCGCTCAGCCCGAATACCGCGGCCATGCCGCGCGGATTACAGGAAACGTTAGTCGGGGATCAAACGGCGCGGGAGATTCAGTGGATTAAGTGAATTGCCTGGAACGGCAATTGGGGTGCGCCTTTCGACATAGGCATTGCCAGGAGGCAATGGCCCAAGGACACCCCGGCGGGGCGCGGCGCGTGGCGTAGGGCGATTTCATTTCCCACCCTTTATTTTTTAGGCCATTCGTCCTCGTCCGACCAAATGGCAATCACGCGAGTGCGCTTTGGCCCCGACTGATAACGCTCCAACTTCACCTCCACCGGATAAAGTGCTTCGAGTTTGGCGCGCGCTTTGCTTTCATCGTCGAAGGTTATGACTTCGCCTTGCGGATTTTTTACGTCGTGCCAAACCTGACCGTCATCTTCGAATTGCAACTTGAACAATCCCATTAGGACTTGCCTTGCTTGGCTTGCCACTCCGCCTCGAGTTCCTTGCCGGATTTGTAATGGGGAACCCGCAACACCAGGCGTTTGTAGCGCTGAATGACCGGCGTTGACCCCTTCACTTCGTCGCGCCAATACTGATCGCCCAACTCAAGATTCCTCTTTTCGTCCATCGACCAATAGCGTTTCGACCCCTCGCCGCCAAAGATGAACAAGCGATCGTTGACGATGCGCCAGGTGTCGGGATCGCCGCCCCAGGGAATGGAATAGACGATCCCGTT
>JANMJR010000454.1:0-28471 GCA_031371465.1 Pseudomonadota bacterium | reverse complement strand
AGGATAGTCGACCAATCCGAATGCGCGACGAACTGTAGCGTCGCGCTCTGACCGTCGATCTCCAGGGTTTTAACCGGCAACAATTCGCCACGATCGATATGCTGATCAAGCGCGTGGCGCAAGGTGTGATGACGCGAAGGCAACACCAGCTTGAGCGCGCCTATCTGATCCAATTTGCACGGCGCGAAGGGCTTGAAGGCAGTGCCTTGAGCAGAAACCAGCACCAGCCGGTCGCTCAACAGCAAGCGCGATTCCAATCCCGATGGTGACGCCGGACGATTGCAGATGGCGAAGTCCACCTCGCCGTTCAACACCCAGCCGGCCAGCGTGCCGCTCAAGCCTTCGACAATACGCACTTCGACGTTTGGGTAGTCGTTGCTGTAGCGCGCCAGCATCGGTGCCAGGGGCCCATGGCAAATTGACGGCATGATCCCAGCGGTAATGGCGCCCGCCACCGCACCATTAAACTGGATCATCTGCGCGCCGACGGCGTCAAAGCGTTTCAGCAAGTCCAAGCACAGGCCGTAGAAATGTCGGCCCGCCGGCATGGGCGTCACACCCTGTGGCGAACGCTCGAATAGCTTAACGTTGAGCTCGTCTTCGAGTTGCTGCAAGCGCACCGTGAGCGCCGGTTGAGCGATGTGCTCGCGCTCCGCGGCCTTGGTGATACTCCCCGCCTCATAAATCGCGACGAACAAGCGAATGGTGCGAACATCAAGCATCTAGGTCTAACCCGCCAAGTAACTTCGTGTCAGCTTTTCGTCGCCCAAAAACTGCGACCATTGACCCGGCGCCACTTCGTGAACGATGCGCCCAAGCGACATCACGTAGGCGCGATCGGTCGTGGTCGCGGCCAACGCCGCGTTTTGTTCCACCAGAACAATACTCATACCACGCGAACGTAGCGCGCCGATTACCGCGACGATGTCTTTAACCACTTTCGGCGCCAGCCCCGTTGACGGCTCGTCTAGGATTAACAGTTCCGGTTGTAACAGCAACGCCCGTGCGATTGCCACCATCTGCTGCTCGCCGCCGCTGAGCAGTTCAACCGGCGCGCTCATGCGTTCGGCCATGAAGGGAAACATATGCAGAATATCGTCGAGCGAAAATCGCGACACGCTTCCGCTGCGGTCCTGGGTCAGTGCCAGGGAAAGGTGATTGCGCACCGACAACTCGCCAAACAAATGCCGCCCTTCCAATACCACCGCGACGCCGTGACGGGCGCGTTCATGGGCGGCTCGGCCGGTCAGGTCGGCGCCGTCCTTCAAAAGGGTTCCGGCAGAGGTTCGAATCAAACCGCAAATCGCGCGAACCAGCGTCGATTTGCCGGCGCCATTGGCGCCGACGATCGCGACACTTTCGCCACTCGTCACGCTGAGGCTGACATCGCGCAGCACCGGCAATTTGCCATAGCCTGCGGCAAGATTTTTCACCTCGAGAATTGGAGGGTGCATTTTAGAGTCCCAGATAGGCTTCGCGCACCCGAGCGTCTTCGCGCAGCGTCGCCATCGAGCCCACGGCGATGATTTCGCCGAAGCACAGTACGTGAATGTTGGCAGCCGCTTCGATCAAATTCATGTCGTGGGAAACCAGCAGAATCGTTACCCCTTCGCCGTTCAGTTCGTTCAGCACCCGTCTAAGTTGCGCAATCTCGTCATTGTTTAGTCCCGAAGACGGCTCGTCGAGCAACAACAGACGCGGCTCGCCCACATAGGCGCGCGCAAGTTCGAGCATGCGCTGCTGCCCGGCCGGTAGATTCCCGGCCTTGTGCTCGGCTACAGGACTCAGGTTAAAACGCTCCAGCACGGCCATTGCCGCCTGCTTGGCCGTTTGATACTCGCGGCGCGAGCGCGGCGAACGGAACAAATTGCCGACAATGCCGGAACGCGTCTGCTTGTGTCGCCCTATCATCAAATTTTCCAGCACGCTCATGGCGCTGAATACTTGCGGCGTTTGGAAAGTGCGCACCAGCCCGCGACGGCTGCGCTCTTGCACAGAACATTTCATGAGGTCTGTGCCGTCAAGGAAAACGCCGCCGACATCGGGATCAAGAAAGCCCGAGGCGATGTTGAACAGCGTGGTCTTACCCGCGCCATTTGGGCCGATCAGCCCGACAAAAGCGCCCGTCGGGACCTCCAGCGCCACGCCTTTGAGCACATGCAGGCCGCGAAAACTATGGTGGATATCGCGTAGTGATAACAGTGCCCTGCTCATCGCACCGAGTCTCGCCGCAACCGCTGTTCAATCGCGCCGCCTAGACCTTGCGGCAAAAATATGACTGCGATCACTAGTGTGACTGCGAATAGGACGGCGTGAATTTCGCCGAAGCGACTCAACAGTTCCGGCGCCAGGGTGACGAACAATGCGCCCAACGCCGGCCCCCAAGTCGTCTGAACGCCGCCCAGTACCGCGAGAAGCAAAAAACTGATGGAACGATCGATACCAAAACTGTCCACGCTGATAAACCCGACGTAGTGCGCGAACAAACTGCCTGCCAGCGAGCCAAGAATTGCGCTCAGCACGAACATGCGCACTTTAACCAGATGAATTTCCACACCCGCAACCGCGGCCGCGGCTGGGGCATCGCGCATGGCGCGCATGGCAAGGCCGTTGCGCGAATGCGTGAGGTTGCGCTTGAGCCACATGACCAGGACAGCAACCGGCCACACCAAATAGTAAAAGCGTTGTGGCGTATTTAATTCCCAGCCGAATAGCTGAAGTTTGGGTAACCCGCCGATGCCGAGCGTCCCACCCGTCAGCCAATCCCACTCTAAGAACAGCACTTGTGCGATCACGCCGAGCGCCAAGGTAGCAAGCGCGAGAAAGTGTCCGGACAAACGCAGAATCGGCCAGCCGACCGCGAAGGCAATGGCGGCGCTGAGCAGCGCGCCTGCCGCAAAAGCAACCACACTGGGCAGCGCGTGTTGGGCACTGAAGTAGGCGACGCAATAAGCGCCAATGCCATAGAACATGCTTTGCGCTAAGCAGACGATGCCACAATGACCCAGAAGATACGACACGCCCAACCCGGCGATGGTATACAAGCCGGCGAAAATGAGCAGATCGACGACGTGTCGCGAGACCAAGCCCGGCAGCGCGGCCCACAGCACCACAGCGACGACATACGGCAACAGCTTAGCACGCGGCATGGCAGGCACAGCCCTCACCCCCCCTTGCGGGTGCGGCGGCCCAACATGCCGTTGGGCAGCAGAATCATGATGACAATCAATATTGACATCGCGATCACATCTTTGTAACCAGACGATACAAAGGCGATGGCAAGCGCTTCCAGCAACCCCAGTGTGAGCCCACCGACGACCGCCCCGAAGGGATTGTTAAGTCCACCCAGTATCGCGGCGGCGAAGCCTTTAAGCGTCAGCAATAATCCCATGGCGTAATGGACGGTGGTGAGCGGCGTGACGAGCACGCCCGCCAGCCCGCCGATAAGGCCGCCGAGACAGAACGTTGCGCTACGCATAAACGGCACGTTGATCCCCGTGGTCGCCGCGCCGTCAGCGTCAATCGACGCGGCCATCATCGACAGGCCGATGTGGGTACGAGAATAAAACCATTTCAGGGCGAACATAACGACGGTACTGATAATGACCAGCCAAATCGCATGGACGCGAATGGCGGCGTCAGCGACGATCAGCGTGGCTTCGCCACCGACTCCGGGTAGCGCCAGCGAATCGCGTCCGACGAAGTAAAGAATCAGCGCCGAAATCGCGAAAGCAACGCCAAGCGTAAGCAAAAGATAACTATCGTCGCCGCCGCCGCGCCGTTGCAAAGCGCGCACCGGCACGAGCTCGAGCAGCAGGCCCAGCGCACCCCCGAGTAGCGTCGCGCCGAGCATCGCGACAGCGAGGGGGACGCGCCAATGGTCCAGCATCACCACAGCGGCCATTCCCGCCACCACACAGAACTCACCCTGCATGGCATTGATGATACGAGTTCCGCGGAAAATGACGGCAAGGCCGAGTCCGATCAAGCCATACACGAAACCATTCGATACACCGGCAAAAATCGACTGAATGAATAACGAGATAGTCATACCGAAGGAGGCGTTAGGCCCCGCGTTCAATCGCGCATGGGTGAGGATATCCGCGCCAAGATAAAATTGCGCTACTTGCGATTAACGAATGGTAGGCGAATGAATTGTCCCTTCACCAACTTCGAATAGGTATAACTCGATAACTCGATCCCCGTCATGTCTTCGCGGGTAAAATCGTACGCGGCTAGTACGCCCTGGGTTGCGCCGCGAATAGCAGTTGCCAACGCCTCCGCATCGGCCTCGGGGCCCGCTTTTTCCAGCGCCTTGGCCAGAATGTGAACCGCGTCCCAGCCCGCTGCTTCGTAAGTTTTAGGCAGCGCAGCGTATTCTTTGCGGTACAACTCCACGAACTCCTTCTGATGTGGCAACGGCTCCTCCGCCACCAAGAACTCGGCGAACGCGATCTCATCGGCAAATTCGCCCATGCCTTTTGCGTATTCGTAACTGGACGAACCCACCGCCGCGAGTATGGGCTGCTTGATGCCGATTTGCTTGGCGTTTCGAAACGGAATCGGCGAGGTTGCGATGACTAAAACGATGTCGGGATTCGCTGCCTTAACCTTGGCGGCCTGGGTAGTCACATCGGTAGCGCCGACCTCGAATTTTTCGGTTGCCACGAATTCCACCGCGTAATCGCCAGCCACGGATTTCATGGCGGCCATCACGACATTACCATAGCCCGAATCGTGTAATACACCGATACGTTTGGCTTTGGCTGCTTTGGTCGCATACTCAAGCAGCGCTTTGGCGTTAAGCACCTGGGGTGGTAAAACGTGAAACAGTTTTTTGTAGGTCAATTCGATCTGTGGTCCGAGCCCCGTGCAGGCGATTTGGACCATGGGGGCGGCGTTGGTAATCGAGGCCACGGCGCCAGTGCTGGCAGTCAGCGACGGGCCGATCATTGCTGTCACCTTTTCGGAATAGATGAGACGCTCGGCCTTGCTCTTGGCGATATCGGCTTTTGAGCCATCGTCTTCGATGATGATTTTTATCGGTCGCCCCTTTACACCACCGCGCAGATTAATCATTTTTTCCGCCAGCAACGCGCCGTTTTTTTCAGGGATGCCAAGGCCCGCGCCGGCGCCGGTAAGGGATAGCACTGCGCCAATTTTGATCACTTGCTGCGCACCAACCGGCGCGCCGCTTAACAACATGAGTGAAACGACGGCAGCGCGGCGCAAAACGGCGCGGCGAGAACGGTAATGTAAAGTGGTCACGTTTAGTATTCCTCCCCAGGATCTGCTTTCACTCGCGCTACCGGAAACCCCGGTCGCTGCTGATGCTACATTCCGCGATGTTTTGATCGCGCTTGAATTCGATATACTACGCTACGTCGAGTTTCCGTCAATAGTCAGGAGGAAGTATGCCGCTCACCGAGCTGAACCACTATTTCGTACGTTGCAATGACCTGGAAGTCTCAAAAGACTGGTATTGCGAAGCACTCGGCTTCGAGACCATGCCGCGACCGCCATTTCCGTTTCGCGGTTATTGGCTAGGCGTAAACGGCAAGGTTCAAATTCACATGGGGCAGCACGGCATAGACCATTCGGAGTTGTATTACATTGGCACGCCGCCGGACGCGGCAGTGAGCAATTCAGGGGTGGTAGATCACATCGCCTTTCTGGCGCAGGACCCGGCTGAGGTTCGCCAACGCCTAGATGCGCTGAAACTCAATTACCGATCGCGCAAATTGCCGGACTTCGGTCTGTTCCAAATGTTTATCAAAGATCCCGACGGACTCACCATCGAGCTGAATTTTTTTGGCCTTAAGGAACAACCCGACTGGGGTGGTGAAGACTATTCGCAAATGCCCAAGTCAGTATGAGTAAGCCGAATCCAGCGCCATTCCCAAGTACTTTTTTTGCGGACTGGCTTGGCGTTCGCGGATTTTCGAACCCACGCCCCTGTGATGAGTAGGACCAACGATACCGAGCGCTGTTATTTAAAATGAGTTTCGCACGACGCCTACTCCGTCACGAGTTACAGCGCCGGATAAAAGCAACGCGGGTAAAAAAGTAGCGCGGCGTTACAGATTTTCTAGCCGAGATTTGCCACGGGTAGACGGGCTTAACGATGGGCGCGAATCACTTTTTAATGAAAACGTTGTCGAAGGTGAAAACCGAGATCCATATCCGAAACAATTAGACGCTCAATTGATTAAGCGCGGTTGAAGTCCAGCGTACGGTTACCGACTGCGCTTCACAGGTTGCGAATACATCGGAGGTGAGAGCTTGCGTCACATCACACGCCGAGATAGCGCTGGATGACCTGGCGCGACGCGCGCAGCTCAGCTGATCCGCCATGCCACACTACGCGGCCCTTTTCGAGGACGTAATGGCGGTCGGCCAGGGTAAGCAGCGCGCCGACATTTTTATCGATGACAATCAACGCCAGACCCTCACGCTTAAGGTCTCTCAGGACGCGCCAAATATCGGCGCGAACCAATGGTGACAGGCCCTCGGTCGCCTCGTCCAGCACAAGCAAGCGCGGGTTGGTCAGCAAGGCGCGGCCGATCGCCAGCATCTGTTGTTCGCCGCCCGAGAGCTGTGATCCAAGGTTGCTTCGCCGCTCCATCAGGCGTGGAAATAAGCCGTAGACACGCGGCAGGGTCCAAGGTGCGATGGGGTGTTGCGGGTCGGGGCTTAGTCGGGCCGTGGCGACCAGGTTTTCTTGCACGCTGAGATTCGGAAAAATCTGACGGCCTTCCGGCGCCAGCGCCAAACCTTGGCGGGCGACTCGGTGAGAAGGCAGCCCGTCGGTGCGCAATCCCCTGAACTGGATGTTGCCCGCGCGTACCGGCAGCAAACCGAATAGGCACTTCACCAGAGTCGAGCGGCCCATGCCGTTGCGACCAAGGAGCGTGACCAACTCGCCCTCGTGGACAGTAAGCGAGACGCCAAACAGTACCTGGCTCGCGCCGTAGAAGGCGTCAATGCCGCGAACGTCGAGAAGCGGCGTGCTCATAGCGTGTCCTCACCCTCACCAAGATACGCCGTGCGAACCTCGGGATTGGCTTGTATCTCGCTTGCCGTGCCGGTGGCAATCGGACGGCCGTAGACCAGGACCGTAATGCGATCGGCCAGCGCAAACACCGCGTCCATGTCGTGCTCGACCAGCACGATGGTGTGCTTGCCCTTCAACGTAGCGAGCAACGCGACGATGGCCGCTGATTCGTGCGGGCTCATGCCTGCCATTGGCTCATCGAGCAACAGCAGCTTTGGTCGACCCGCCAGCGCCATGGCGATCTCGAGCTGGCGGCGCTCGCCGTGCGCCATCGTCGCAACGGCAGCGTTCGCGTTCGTCGCGAGGCCAACCTGGGCGAGCGCAGCCAACGCGGGCTCAACCAGGCGCGGCTGGCTGAGCGCTTGCCGCCAGAAGCGAAAACTGTGGCCGGCGTGGGCCTGCACCGCCAGTACGACGTTCTCAAGCGCGGTGAACTCAGCGAATACCGAAGTGATCTGGTATGAACGGCCTAGGCCCGCGAGCGCGCGGCGGTGAGTCGGCTCGCGGGTAATGTCATGGCCGTCGAACAGGATTCGGCCTGCGTCGGGCATGAGCTCACCGGAAAGTTGGTGGATCAGCGTCGTTTTGCCGGCCCCGTTCGGGCCAATGATGGCGTGGATCTCGCCCGGCTCCGCATGCAGCGACAGATGATCCGTGGCGAGCAAGCCACCGAAGTGCTTCACCAGATTCTCGATCATTAGCAAATTAGGAACCCGCTGATCGAGTTCGCCGCAACCGTAACGAACGCAATTTAGGCTGAGCCGCTACGCGCCGCGGCCAGGTGGCCGTAGACACCTTGCTTGAGCGTCAACACCACGAGCACGATAAATAGCCCAAGCGGCGCCATCCAATGATCGCGGATAAAAGCATCTATCCCCCAGGGCAAGCCAAGATTAAGTGAGGACAGCACTTCCTCGATCAGCAGTAGCGTCGCGGCGCCGGCAACGGGTCCGAGCAGCGTCCCCATGCCGCCGAGGACCGCCATCACAATCAACTCCCCCGACACCTGCCACTGCATGTAGGCGGGTGAGCAGAAACGGGTGAGGTTAGCCAGCAGCAGGCCCGCGATCACGCACACCTGCGCCGAAATCACGTAGGCAGTAAGTTTGTAACGCAGCGCTGGGACGCCGAGCGAAATCATGCGCCGCTCATTCGACTTGCAGCCACGCAGCACCATCCCGAAGCGCGAATGAATCAAATGCCACGCGCCGTGGAGCGTCGCCAGAAGGACAACATAAATCGTGTAATACAGTAGCGTCGCGTTGCCGAGATCGACGAAACCAAAGTCGCTGCGCGCCGGAATCGAGAGGCCATCGTCGCCGCCGTACTGCTTCAGACTGACGGCCAGGAAAAAGAACATTTGCGCGAACGCAAGGGTGATCATGATGAACGCCATCCCGCTGGTGCGCAGGCACACCGACCCCACCAAGATCGCCACGGTGACGCCGATCGCGAGCGCGACGGCGAGGTGTACCCAGCCGCTGCTGATGCCGTGGAAAGTCAGGATGGCCACCGCATAGGCGCCTATCCCGAGGTACATCGCGTGGCCGAAGCTGACCATTCCGCCATAGCCCAGTATCAAATTGAGGCCCAACGCCGCGAGTCCGAAAATCATGATCCGCGCGACGATGGTGAGGTAGAACGGTTGTCCGATTATCGCGGTGAGCAGCGGCACGAGCGCGAGTATGGCGAGGATGGCGACGGCCGCTAGCGCGCGTGGACTGGCTTTAACCATACTTCACCGGGAACAGGCCTTGGGGACGCAGCGCTAAAACGCTGGCCATCAGCAAGTAGATCAGCATGGAGGCGATCGCCGGACCGGCAGCCTGGGCGATCGAGCGCTCGAACACTTCGCGCAACAGCGTCGGCAGGAACGCGCGCCCCATAGTATCGACAATGCCGACCATGAGAGCGCCATAGAATGCGCCGCGGATCGAGCCGATGCCGCCGGTGACAATGACCACCAGTGTAAGAATCAGAATCGGCTCGCCCATTCCGGGCTGCACCGACATGATCGGCCCGGCCATGAGTCCCGCGAGGCCGGCAAGCCCTGCGCCCAGCCCAAACACCAGTGCGTTGAGCAACTTGATATTGACGCCGAGCGCACCCGCCATCGCCGGGTTGGATGCGCTTGCGCGGATCAGCATGCCGATACGGCTGCGATGAATCAGCAAGTAGAGCGCGAGCGCAACGACGAGGCCGACGCCGATGATGGCGAAGCGGTAGGCGGGATAGGGCAGCCCGAATAAGTCAATCGTGCCTGAGAGCGTGCTGGGGACGTTCATGTAGATCGAGGACGGGCCCCAGACAATGCGCACCACTTCGTTAAAGAACAAGATTAGGCCGAATGTTGCGAGCACTTGGTCGAGGTGGTCGCGCGTGTACAAAGTAGATAGCGCGATGCGCTCGACCAGCAGCCCGAGAACAATGGTTGCCGGTATGCCGACCAGCCCGGCGACCAAAAACGAATCCGACGCATTGTACGCCGCCGCCGCGAAGTAGGCGCCCATCATATACAGTGACCCGTGCGTCAGGTTCACGAAATTCATGATCCCAAACACCAGTGTCAGTCCGGCTGAGAGCAGGAATAACAGCACGCCCAATTGCACGCCGTTGAGGGTCTGCGTGAGCAGCAGGCCCGCGGTCATGGGCGCCGGTCGCGCGTCACCGGTGAAGCTCTCGTCACTTCAATGCGCACTGCGTGTGATAGGCGTCCTCGCGATTCTTCAGTGGTGTCGCGATGGTCTTTAGACTTATCCTGCCCTTCGCGTCCTTGGCGACTTCAAACACGTGCATGTCCTGAACTGGAAAATGATTGTTGTTGAATTTGAAGTTACCGCGCACCGAGTTGAACTGCGCTCGCCGGAGCGCCGCCATGAAGGCCTTCTTGTCCACTACATTGCCCTGGACCTGCGCCAGCGCGGCATCGAGGAGCAGCGCTGCGTCGTAGCTCTGCGCGGCGTACTGCGAGGGAATGCGGCTGAACTTCTTCTCGAACTCAGCGACGAACTGCTTGCTTGCCGGGTTGGTGAAGTCCGGCCCCCAGAAGGTGCCGGAAATGACGCCGAGGGCCGAGTCTTTTAGCGCCGGCAGGCTCGTGCCGTCGGCGGTGGATGCGGACAGTAGTGGAATCTTGCCGAGCAGACCGGCCTGCTGGAACTGGCGGATAAAGCTTACCCCCAGACCGCCGGGGTAGAAGATGAAGATCGCATCGGGCTTCTGCGCCGCGGCCTGTGCGAGCTCGGCGGCGAAGTCGGGTTGGTTGAGCGGGGTATAAATTTCGTCGACGATCTCGCCCTGGTAGAAGCGCTTGAAGCCGGCGATGAAGTCCTTGCCCGCCTGGTAGTTCGGCGCCAGCCCGATCACACGTTTGTAGCCTTTGTCGGTGGCGTACTGGCCAACTACTTCGGCCTGGGTGTCGTTCTGCCAGGAGACGATGAATTGGTAGGGCGAGCATTGCGCACCGGCGATCGGCGCCGGTCCGGCATTCGAGCCGATGAGGAATACTTCTTTTTCGGTGATCGATTTGTGCACCGCCATTAGGACGTTGGAAAAAGTGAAGCCGGTGATGATCGATACCTTGTCGCGCTCAATCAGCCGCTGCGCGATCTGCGTTGCAACATCGGGCTTGAGTTGGCTGTCTTCCTTGAGCACCTCGACGGGGACGCCGCCGAGCTTTCCGCCGTTGCGCTGCACGACCAGCATGAACGCGTCATACTGCTCCTGTCCGATCACGCCCTGGGGGCCGGAGAGTTCGCCGATGAAGCCGATCTTGACCGGCGCCTGTGAATACACTGGCGCCGCGCACATCATGGTGAGCGCACCGATGATAGTAACAAGCCGATTCATGTTGATTTTATCCTCCGTGGAAATGAAAACTACTGCAATAAATCTGCTCGAATGCCGTCTTGTTTGACCCCAGCGCATGCCGCCGTGTGCATAAACGTTCTCAAAAACATTGATATCGCCCGTCGCCTCCCGCACCGTGACCACCGAGCGTTCGCCCACGGTGGTGCGCTTGAAGTCGCCCGGGTTTGGAATTTTGGCCTCGAGGCCGGCGTAGCACCAATGCTTGGAATAAACGAACCGCTCTAATTCTTTTTTGTTTAGCTCCGCGCTGGTGTAAGCCATAAATGGGATGGGGCTAGCTGCATCAGACTTCCAGTGCGGTTTCGGAGACAACCCCGAGGGTGGCATGGCGGGCTCCCTCAAGCACTCACAACTAAGCGCCGCTGCTCGCGCCACGGACCGGGCCCTTGCTGCGCCCGACGGCACACGTCACCCGATTCTGCTGCGATCAGTTCTGCATGCATGAGTAGTCTCCTCCTTGTTCGCCGTTCTGTGGGCTTTTCCGTCCATTCGGCGCCGCCAGTTTGAAGTGTTTGGCCGGAAATTTTCCAGCTTAGTTTTCATCATGCCAAAGAAAATCCGCGATTGCAAATGGCGATCCTAGTCCCTAAGTTTTCTCGGCAAACTACTACCGGTCCTCCTCGATGGCGAATGCCGATTCGGGTAATTTGCTCATGCGCACATCGGTTTTACGAATGTGGCGGCGCATATGCGACTCCGCGAGTTTTGTGTCACCCATCAAGATCGCCGTGGCGATATCTTGGTACTCCTTAAAGACGGCGGCAATATCTCTCTTCGACCACAGCCCTTGGAATTGGGTGCGGAACATGAAGATATGGGCCAGCGGCATGATCCGTTCCAACTCCGCGTTACGGCAGATATTTAGCATCGTCTGGTAGAAGCGCGCACGTTCTTCGGCGAAACCGCTGACGCCGCCGCCACTGCGCAGTCCGGCGATCGCCTGTTGCGCCACCTTGAAACGCTTGTGGTTATCGCCCTGCTTGATGTGCTCCGCCGCCAATCGCGCGGCGACGCCGCACAATACTTCGAGAACGACGAGTAAATCATGCGCTTCCTTGCGCGACAGGGAGCGGATGAATGCGCCGCGATGCGGCGTAAGTTTCACCACGCCTTCGGCGGAGAGGGTCTTCAGTGCTTCGCGTACCGTGCCGCGACTGACTTTGAGGTCGCGCGTAAGATCGGACTCGACCAGACGCTGGCCGATACTATAGCGGCGTTTCATAATGCCTTCAGTGATAGCGTTGACCACCATGTCGGGCGTACTGGTTACCGTGGCTTTGTTGGCGCGAGAAAGAGTAGTGTTCATGGCGATCATTGTGCCTTTAGGTGGCCGGATTGTCGAACAATATTGTCAGTCAAAGCGTTGACGTTGCTATCACGCTACTCTAGAATCAAGCGTCTTAAAGAATTAAAAAGCACGGCGCACGAACGCCTGCGAGACATGAGGAAAACACATTAAAACCAGCACCTTTTAAGCTGGGAGCAATGCCTGTTGCGTGCCGCGTTGTGTGGCGCAAATTCTATCGAACAAGGAAACGAGGAGACAATATGAAAACTAAATTTATTGTACTGAGCCGCACAGCCCTGGCCGTTGTGGCTGCACTGGGCCTGAACGTCACGAACGCATTGGCGAAAAAATCCACCGATAAACTCAATGTTGCCATCGTCGCGGTGAACTATAACTCGCCGACCATCCAAGAAATGTCCGATGTCGCCATGGCCGACTGCAAGAAGCGTGGCTGGACCTGCGAACTGCACGATGGCAAAGGCGATCAAGTCGCGACAAACAATGCGGCCACTAACTTCATCAACCGCAAATTCGACGCGATCATCAACATCGCCTCCGATAACAATCAGATGAGCGCGGTCATCAAGGCGGCGAACGCGGCGAAGATTCCGTTCGTGTCGGCGTTCTCGGGCGACGTGCCCGGCGTGACCGCCGACATCGGCGCGAACGGCGTGATGGACGGCGCCATCGTTGCCAACGAAATGAAGAGCGCCGTCGATTACAAAGGCCACGTCGTGTTGTTCAACTGGAACGTATTGCCGACTTTGCGCGACCGTACACAAGGCGTGAAAGCGGCAATGTTCGATGCCAAAGGCATCAAGGTCACTGAAATCGAAGTAAAGGTTCCCGGTCAAGTGGAAGATGTCTACAACCGATTGACCACGCTGCTGCAAGGGAACAAAGACATCAATGGCGTGATCGTCGGTTGGGATGAATTGAGCGCACCGGCGGTTCGCGCGGTCGAGCAGGCCAAGATGGCGGATAAGATCAAGGTCATGGGCATGGATGGCATCCAGCCCGTGTATGACTTGATGCGCAAGGGCAATTCGCCTTATGTGATGTCCGTCGCCTACAGCAAAAAATCGATCGCTGAAAAAACCGTGGACGTGGTCGCCGATGTGATCGATGGTAAGAAGATTCCATTCCGCGCGCTTTGGACTCGGACGTGCTTGGTGACCAAGGAAATCGTTCCGAAGGCCGGTCAGGAGATGGATTTCAAAACGTGTACTCCGTTCTCCGGCGAGGTGAAGGCGGACTAATTGCTTCCCACTATGCTGCCGATATCGGGTTAAGGAAGCTCTGAATAAGTTAGAGTTCTAAATGAGACAAGGCGCGAACAAAAAATATCGACGCAGCCTATGCATGATATGTGAGGAGATATTTTTTGTTCGCAACGCCGTATCATGACGAAATCGGACTTATTCAGAGCTTCCTTAGTAAATGGAACTTAGGCAGCAATTGGGGGCCGCGTTTTCCGACGCTGGTGGCGCGGCCCCGTTGCTTGAAGTCAAAGAAATCACCAAAGATTTCCCCGGCCAACGGGCGCTGGATCAGGTGAGCATGACCCTGCGGCGCGGTGAAATCCACGCGCTGCTCGGAGAAAATGGCGCAGGCAAATCTACACTGATCAAGATCATCACCGGTGTTTATCATGCCACTGCCGGGCAAATTTTGGTGGATGGCCAGGTAGTCCATTTTAACCATCCCCATGCCGCCCAGGCCGCGGGTATTGCGGTGGTTCATCAGCACGGCAACTTGGTTCCCAGCTTGACGGTGCAAGAGAATCTTATGCTCGGTGAGCGCTTGCCGCGTCGTGTTGGCGTGTTCATTCATTGGGGCGCCGTGCGGGAGCGGGCCAGGCGTTTGTTGCAACGCGTGGGGTTGAGTATCGACCCTACCGCACTCGTTTCAGCGCTGCGGCCCGATGAAATCGCCATGGTATCGATCGCCAAAGCGATTGCCACCGACGCCAAGATCATCATCCTCGATGAGCCAACAACGGCGCTGCTGCCAGACGAAGTCGCGACGTTGTTTGCGCAGATGCGGCGGCTGGCGAGCGACGGCCACGGTTTCCTTTATGTCAGCCACCGCCTTTCGGAAGTATTCGCTATTGCCGATCGCGCCACCGTACTGCGCGACGGCAAGCATGTGTGGGCCTGCGCTGACCGTTCCGGGTTGCGCCGCGACGACGTGGTGGCGGCGATCGTCGGAAAAGAGAAAGAATTAGCGACCGTAGAGGGCGCGCCGCCAAGCCAAGTGCTTGGCGCCGAACTATTGGCGGTAACGGAATTGTCATCGGCTCGGGTGAACGAGGTTTCGTTCACACTCAAAGTGGGAGAGATCGTCGGCCTCGCTGGATTGCCCGGTAGCGGCGCTGAAGAAACCCTGAATCTCATTTATGGTCGGGATGCGCAAAGCGGCGGCACGATTGCGGTTTCCGGTGTGATTGCGCGTTTTTCATCGCCGCGTGCGGCCGTTGCGGCGGGGCTGGCCCTGGTGCCGAAGGAGCGCTTGGCGGAAGCGGCCATGCCTGGATTTTCCGTGCGCGAAAATGTGTCTTTGCCATCGCTCACGCGATTCATTACCGATCCGATATTGCGTGTGATCAAGCGCGGCAAGGAACGCGCGTTAGTGCAACATGTGGTTGCGCGTCTGAACGTAAAAACCGTTAGCCTGGAATCGAAAATCGAGTCCCTCAGTGGCGGCAATCAGCAAAAAGCCATTCTCGCGCGCTGGCTTGGCACGAATGCGAAAATTTATTTACTCAACTCGCCGACCGCTGCGGTCGATGTGGGCGCCAAGACGGAAATCTATCGATTGTTGAAAGACATCGCAGCCGCTGGCGCGGCCGTGCTGTTTACCTCAACGGAAGTAGAGGAATTTCCGCGCTTGTGTAACCGCGTGCTGGTGTTTCGCGCTGGGCGTGTCGTAGCCGAGTTGCATGGAAGTGACGTGACGGAAGCGCAAATTCTGCGCCTTGCCGTGGGCGTGGAAGAGCAACAAAAAGTCGCTTAAAACGGAAGAATCCGATGCAAAAAAAAGGTGGAGATGTTATTGGCTGGCTGTCGCGCTACGCGACGATTTTGTTTCTGTTGCTGCTGGTCATCGGCTTCAGTTTTGCGCGCCCGGAAGTATTCGCGACGCAACTCAATCTGCTCAACGTTCTCAATCAAGCGTCAATTTTATTGATCATTTCCTCCGGCTTAACGGTGTGTCTGGTGATGGGTTTATTCGATCTGTCCATCGCCTCAATGGCGACGCTAGGAGGGTACCTGGTGTGCAAGCTGTTGGTCGATCAAGGCGAAAATCCACACCTGTGGTTGACCTTGACCGGCGTGTTGATATTCGCCGGCGCCGTCGGTGTGCTGAACGGCTTGCTGGTAAGTTATCTTGGCATCTCAGCCTTTATCGAAACCCTGGCCATGGGATCCATCATCACCGGCGCGATTCTCGGCTTCTCGCAATCCCGCACCATACTCGGCGGCATTCCCGAATCGTTTCTCGTGCTCGGCCAACAAGCGACATTGGGAATTCCGAACCCCGTCATCATCATGGTCATGGTCGCACTCGTTCTTTGGGTAATGCTGGAACACACTCAGAACGGCCGCAACCTCTACGCCATCGGCGGAAACATGGAAGCGGCGCGGCTGTCCGGCATTCCGGTGAAACGTTACGCGTTGTTGGCGTTGGGCATTTCCGCCGCGTGCGCCGCACTTGGCGGCATCGTCGCCGCGGCGAACTTGGGCGCCGGTCGCCCGCAAGGCGTCGGCGACACCTATCTCCTCAACGCCTTCGCCGCCGTGTTCATCGGCGCATCGACGCTGCGCCCTGGACAGTTCCACATTTTCGGCACATTCATCGGCGTGTTAATGATCGGCGTAATCAGCAACGGGTTATCGATCATGGGCGTCGAAACCTATTGGCAATACATCGTTCAAGGCGTGTTGCTCATTTTCGCAATGTTCGGCGCGGGGATGGTGGTGATGCGGCGCAAGTAAAGTGGGTAGCGCGGTACTTTGTAACGGACGACCGGGAACGACAAGAAATGCCAGTGGCTTACACTATTGGGATCTTGCAGCCGAGGCCATTACCCCCTTGGCCGGCTGGCGCCCAGCAGGCAAGCTCAAATATCGAGTTGATGGCGTCGACGGATTGCAAAATGCGCCACCGGCGCTGGACGAATTATTCGATGGCGGGAATGTAGGCTAATTGATTGAAAAGATTTGTGCGGGTGAAATCTAAGCATTTCATCCTGAGCCCTTCGCTGCGCTCGAGGGTAAACTCCGTGAAGGATCTGCTTTTCTCCGTCGAAAAAAAGCAGATCCTTCGCGTTGCTGGGGATGACAATTGAAAGGGCGGCCGCGCCACGCCTAAATGGCCTCGGGCCGGCCGCACCTAGCTTGCTATGTGGCGATGCATGCCCTGGGAGGCGCGCGGGTATTGCCTCACAAGCTATCATTATTTCCAATTGTCATTGCGAGGAGCCCCACGCTTTGCTTTTGGATAAACGTTCTTTACTTCGTGGGATTGACGACCGGGGCGGAGTCGCTCATATGCGAGAACTTTGCTCATCGATTGGGAAGGGAATCAGCGCTACGCTAGACTTCGCCCGCTTCAACGAGGATAGCTTTGATTAACTGCGTCGATAGCCGAAACCTACGGGAGTGCAACAGCTCCACCACAGGTCGGACAGTGGGCAACAGGCCTTGCCGTTTTGCACGGACCAGGATGCCGGCGGTTCCGGTAACGGCAAATCCGAGATTCTTCGCGGCTGCTCGTGCGGGCAAATCGTCGATCAGCAGTAGGATGGGCGCGCGCAAGTTCGATGCCGCACGAAGTATGCTTTCTTCGCCAGCGTCAAGAAATGAGAATGTCGGTTCGTCCCACTCGCGATTGAGCGGCGATAGCCATTTTGCGCGAACGGCTTGAAGAATCTCTGGCTCACCGGGTAATGTTTGCTCACCGCCTGGCGCGACCTCGGCCAATACAATCGCGGTGGTTTTAACTTTTTCGAAGAGTGCCTTCACTAGAGGGAGTTGTCCGGCGACACCCAGCGCGATCAGCGGACTCGCGTCCGCCAAGACTATTGGGCGAGCCACGCGTCCAAAGTGTCGATGTCTTCACGTAGCGTGATCAAATCGCCTTTCATGATCGGCAAACCGCGTTGCGACAAGAGTTGCATAAATGTCGCCGGCGCCAGCCCCGCGAGCCGCGCCGCGCGCCCAAGGGCGAGGCTGCCATCGCGATAAAGCGAAATCGCCATCGCCGCGCGCACCCCGTCCTCGGCCAGTACGCCGTCATTACTCAGATGAACCAGTAATGCCTGCGGCTCATCGCGATTCATCACCACCACCATGTCGTCGCGCGCCATGCGCAGCGCCTCGGACGGATTATTCTTTAGTTCTCGCACATTGACGGATTTCATTTTGAGCCTCAAGAATGTAGGAACATAGTATAGGACTTTACCGCATGAATGTCTATGCGGTGTATCGGAAGAGTCCGTATCACGCTTGGTTAATCATAAACATCTCCGGGGGCCGATACCATAGTGGCGCGTACCTTCATCTGGAAATGAAACCTCACGAACGGGAGAAACCGTTGCAGCCGGAGAGTTTTCTCGAATTATTAATGCGGGCGGCCAAGCGCATGAACCGTTGGTGGGTGCTCGCGAGTCGCGCTTGTTCCAAATGTGCACGCACCATCATGCTTTGCGATAGGCCCGTTTTGGCAGCGGCGACTTCCAGCCAAACGGCAAGCTCCTCGCTAACCCGGACGAATACTCTACGACTCATGTGATGGATTTGGACGCGCAGCACCGAGGCAATTCGATTTCGGATTTACCGCGTAGCAATTTTCGGGACTAAGTCGCTACGCTGTTGTCGCAAAAATGCAACGGCCTATTTGATACACTTAGCCACAATTGCGGCGCCAACAATCCGCAACCCGCTCTGGATTAAGTTTCAATCGGCACGATGAGTCTATATTCAATCCGCGACAACAGTCTATCACCCTATAGGCGCCTGTCGTACGGGCAGCGATGCCCACGCACCGCTCGATCCGCAATGGCGCGTCCGTGGCGTCGAGGGTTTGCGCGCCATCGACCCGTCCGCTATGCCAACCATGGTGTCGGGCAACACCTATGCGGCGACCATCATGATCGCCAAAACAGTGCCGATGACCCGCTACGGCTTCGACCTTAGACAATTTTTGTAAACGCACACCTATCGACCCATGACCCCACGATGGCAATTTTGGATTGACCGCGGCGGCACGTTTACCGACGTCGTCGCGAGGCAGCCGGACGGCTCGCTGCTAACGCTTAAGCTGTTGTCCGACAACCCGGAACGCTACGCAGACGCTGCGGTTCAGGGTGTGCGCGAGTTGCTTGGCTTGAAGCCTGATGCGCCCATTCCCGCAGCGCAAATTGAAGTGGTCAAAATGGGCGCCACGGTCGCGACCAACGCACTGCTAGAGCGCAAGGGCGCGCGCACGCTGTTAGTCGTCACACGCGGGTTTCGCGATCAACTGCGCATCGCCTATCAGGCGCGTCCCAAGCTATTCGTACGCAAGATTGAATTGCCGGAGATGTTGCATGATTCGGTCATCGAAGTCGCCGAGCGCATTGGCGCCCATGGCGACATCGTATTGGCCTTGGATGTGCATCAAGCGCGTATCGATTTGCAGGCCGGGTTCGAGAACGGCTTGCGCGCGGTGGCGATTTGCCTGATGCACGGCTACCGCTACACACAACACGAAGTCGCGCTGAAGCGCATCGCCGAGTCGATCGGCTTTACCCAGATCAGCGTGTCCCATGAAGTGTCACCGTTGATGAAGTTTGTGTCGCGCGGCGATACCACCGTGGTCGACGCCTATTTGTCGCCCATTCTGCGGTGCTATGTCGAGCAGGTGCAAGCCGCCCTCGGCGCCGTACGCTTGCAGTTCATGCAAAGCTCGGGCGGGCTGACGGACGCGAACAAATTTCAAGGTAAGGATGCGATTCTTTCCGGCCCGGCGGGCGGCGTGGTCGGCGCCGCCGCGGTAACGCAGCTTGCCGGCTTTGCCAGAATGATCGGATTCGACATGGGCGGGACGTCCACCGACGTGACGCATTTCGCCGGAGAATATGAACGCGCGTTTGAAACCGAAGTCGCCGGCGTGCGGTTGCGCATGCCGATCATGCGGATTCATTCCGTCGCCGCCGGTGGCGGCTCGATCTGCACCTTTGACGGCAGCAAGTTTCGCGTCGGCCCCGAGAGCGCGGGCGCTAATCCGGGCCCCGCTGCGTATCGTCGCGGCGGTCCGCTGACGGTGACCGATTGCAATATCATGGTCGGCAAGTTGCGGCCGGAACTTTTCCCTTCGCTGTTCGGCCCGAATGGCGATCAAGCGCTCGATACCCAGGCCGTGGTCGAAAAGTTCCAACATCTGGCGCTAGCGATCGAACACGCGACGGGGGAGAACAAATCCACGCAGGCCATTGCCGCCGGTTTTCTGCGCATCGCTGTTGAAAATATGGCCAACGCGATTAAGCACATCAGTGTGCAGCGCGGCTACGACGTCACCGAATATACGCTGACCTGCTTTGGCGGCGCGGCGGGACAGCATGCCTGCATGGTGGCCGACGCGCTTGGCATGCAGCGGGTCTACATTCATCCGTTGGCCGGCGTATTGTCGGCCTACGGCATGGGACTGGCGGATGTACGCACGCTCAAGCAGGCGGCGGTCGAGAAACGGCTTTCCGACGAACTTTTGTATGCGCTGCGCGCTGTGTTTGAAACACTGAGTCGGCAGGCGTGCGATGAAGTAACCGCTCAGGGTTTCACGTCGAACCAGATTCGCGTAGCGGAGACATTGGCGCTCAAGTACGACGGCACTGATACGACCATCGAACTACAACTGCAAGCCAACAGCGACGGCGCTGCATTGGTGAAAGCGTTTGAAACGACCTATCGCCAACGCTATGGATTCCTGATGCCGGGCCGTGCGCTCGTAGTCGAAGCCATTGCGACGGAGGCTATCGCGCATACCGCCGCGACGCCGGAATCCAGCCTCGATCTGCCTGCAAGATTGATCGAATTGCGCGCCCGCGCCGAAGTGAAGGTATTTTGCGACGCTGCGATACGCGATACCCAGGTGTTTTATCGCGAGGATCTGCGTCCCGGCGATGTCATTAGCGGGCCCGCCATCATCAGGGAGTCGAATGCGACCACTGTCGTGGAGCCGGAGTGGCGCGCGTCGGTCACGCCGCACAATCATCTGTTGCTCGAGCGCACAAAAAAGATTGCGCGCGTCCATGCGATCGGCACCACGGCGGATCCCGTCCTGCTTGAAGTCTTCAACAATCTGTTCATGGCCATTGCCGAGCAGATGGGCGTCACTCTTGCGAACACCAGCTACTCGGTCAACATCAAGGAACGACTCGATTTCTCCTGCGCGATTTTCGATCCCGCCGGTAATCTCGTGGCTAACGCGCCACATATGCCGGTGCATCTGGGTTCCATGGGCGAAAGCGTGCGAGTGATCCTTGAAAAGCGGGCCGGCAATATGAAGCCCGGTGACGCGTTCGTGCTCAACGCACCCTACGCCGGCGGCACCCATATCCCCGATGTAACGGTCGTTACGCCGGTTTTTTTACCCGGTGAAAACACACCGCTGTTCTACACGGCAGCCCGCGGTCATCATGCCGACATCGGCGGCATCACGCCGGGTTCGATGCCGCCGTTTTCAAAGCACATCAGCGAAGAGGGCGTGTTGCTGGACAATGTGCAATTGGTGCGCGAGGGCATCTTCCTCGAAGATGATCTGACTCGAATCCTGACGCAAGATGCTCACCCCGTTCGCAACGTCACGCAAAACATTGCCGATTTACGCGCTCAGGTCGCCAGTTGCAACAAGGGTGCGATCGAGCTTGCCGCGATGGTGCAGCACTTCGGGCGCGATGTTGTCGTCGCCTACATGAACCATGTGCAGGACAACGCGGAAGAGAGCGTGCGCCGCGCCATTCACAAACTCAGCGACGGCGAATTTGGCGTTGACCTCGACGATGGCAGTCACATCCACGTCAGGGTGTCGATCGATCGCGACACGCGTTCGGCGACAATAGATTTCAGCGGCACATCCGCCCAGCGTCCAAGCAACTTCAATGCGCCGCGTAGCGTAAGCCGGGCCGTGGTGCTCTACGTGTTCCGTACTTTGGTTGATGACGACATTCCGATGAATGCCGGGTGCCTGAAACCGATCAACATCATCATTCCCGAGGGCAGTATGTTATCGCCGGTGTATCCCGCGGCGGTCGTCGCCGGCAATGTGGAAGTCTCGCAAGCGGCGACTAATTGTCTGTACGGCGCGCTGGGTGTGCTGGCCGGCGCCTATGGAACGATGACGAACTTCACCTTTGGCAACGACACCTATCAATATTACGAAACAATCGCCGGCGGCTCCGGCGCAGGGCCGACTTTCGACGGCACGAGCGTCGTGCAATGCCATATGACCAATTCACGACTAACGGATCCGGAAGTGCTGGAGTTTCGCTACCCGGTGCGGGTGGATTCCCACAGCATCAATGTCGGCACGGGCGGCAAAGGCCAATTCCGTGGTGGCGACGGCGCCGACCGCCGTATTCGTTTTCTCGAGCCGATGACCGCCGCGATCCTCGCCAATAATCGGGTCAATCGCCCCCATGGCATGGCCGGTGGCGAGCCGGGAATGGCGGCGAAGAATTGGGTTGAACGAAATACCGGCGCCCGCGAAAATTTCGGCCACATCTGTGAGGTTCAAATGAAGGTGAACGACGTGTTCGTTATTCAGACGCCCGGCGGCGGTGGATTTGGTCGCGCGGGCAGTTGAAATCGCTCGGCCCCATGCAGCGTTGCATCCTAAGCACCGCGGCGAGGACACCGCTTCACGCGGGCGCATTTCATTGCCTCGACCAATGGCCTGGAAGCCGCTTGGAGATTGCCTCTCAGGCCGACTCCCATCACAATGAATAGGGTGGCGCTCGCCACTGCACTAACAAGCGGCGGAAAAATCGCCCCCTTTCAACGCAAGCGCATTGCGCCGCAATTCGGTTTTGAGCACCTTGCCATAATTGTTCTTCGGCAGTTCGCTGACAAACACATAGTGTTTGGGCCGTTTGAAGCGGGCGATGTTTGCCAAACAGTGGGCATCAAGATCATCCGCTGCGAGCGGATGATCGCCTTGCGCCACTACAAACGCGACGACTTGTTCACCCCATTCACGATCGGGCCGGCCGACCACGGCCACTTCCGCAACGCCCGCGTAGCCGAGCAAGACCTCCTCGATTTCGCGTGGGTAGATATTGGCGCCGCCACTGATGATCAAATCCTTGGAGCGATCCTTCAGCGTCAGAAAGCCGTCGGCGTCGAATGTTCCGAGGTCGCCGGTATGCAGCCAGCCGTTGCGCAGCGCCGCCGCGCTGGCATCCGGATTATTCCAATAACCCGCCATCACCACGTCGCCGCGCACGACGATTTCGCCGATTTCTCCCGCTCCAACCTCGCGATCGTCGTCATCGACGACCCGTACTTCGACGCCACTGCGGGCAATGCCGACCGACGCAATGCGCGCTTGGTAGCGCGGGTGTTGCGCTTCGGCGTAGAAATATTTCGGCATGGCGCTGATGGTGCAAGGCGCTTCGCCTTGGCCGTAGCCATTCCACAAGCGCGGCCCGAAGGTGCTCAACGCCCGCTTGACATCTTCGACATAAATCGGGGCCGCGCCGCACAGGATGGTGCGAATGTGTTCGACCTTTGCCGACCTTATATGTGGCGACGCCATCAATCGCCGCAGCATGGTTGGCGCAACGAAAAACGTGGAACTGGGATAATGGTCGATGAGCGCGACTAATTCCGATTCGTCAAAGCCGCCGCTGTCGGGCAGCACCTGATTCGAACCCTTGGCGATGTGGGAGAGACAGAACATACCCGCCGCATGGGACTGCGGGCCGAGATGCAACAGTGCGTCATACTGCGTTAAATAATCGATATCGACTAAATAACTCATCAGCATGACATTGAGATTTTGATGCGACAACATCGCGCCTTTTGGCTGCCCCGTCGTGCCGCTGGTATAAAAAATCCACGCCAGTTCGTCACGCTGTGATGGGTGTTGAGAAATCGGCTCGTGGCGCAACAACGCCTCATACTCACCGCTATCGACATCGAAAACACGCTCGACGCATTGCGCGTCCTGCGCCGCTAGATGCGCAGTTTGCGCCAGGTCGCCGGTCGCGAAGCAGGCCTTAACAGCACAATTATCCAAAATGAACGAGATTTCTTTTGGGTGCAGCTTGGCGTTAACCGGAACGGCGCACAGCCCGGCATGCCAAATCGCGTAGTACAACTCAACATATTGCGGGCGATTGCTCATTATCAAAGCGATCCGATCGCCGACTGCAACGCCGGGTATCGCGCGCAACCCCGCCGCCAGTTTTGGTACGCGCTGGTACAGTTGCCGGTAGGTACGCACCGTCCGGTCGCCCACGGATATTGCGGGGCGGTCGGCAAACGCCTTCGCCGCGTTGGCGAGATATGCCGCGATGTTCATAGGCGATTAACTGTCGGCTTGGTCATTACTTCGCCAGAATAGTAACGCAGCACGCCGCCGATTCAACGCCTATCAATCCACCGCCATTTTCCGCGACGGCGACTCGTGCGCCGTGAACTTGACGTGCACCCGATTCACCTCGCAACTGGGTCACCAACTCGTATAATTGCCCCAACCCCGTCGCGCCGATGGGATGCCCTTTCGACTCTAAACCGCCGGAAGGATTGACCGGCACACGGCCGCCAATCTTGGTCGCGCCACTTTCCGCCAGCGGCCCGCCGTCACCAAAATCACAGAGCATTAAGTTTTCCGTCTGCTGGATTTCACCAAGCGCCGTCGCGTCGTGAACCTCGGCGAGGGAAATATCTTTTGGGCCCATGCCCGCCATTTCGTAGGCGCGCTTTGCGGCGATATGGGACACCTCCTGTTTGTAGTCATCCGCCTTGCGCTGACCGCCGCTGGCCAATATCGACGCCCGAACTTCGATCGCGCGATTCCGCGCAAACTGACGCAACGCCGATTCGGAACACAGAATCGCCGCTGCCGCGCCGTCGGAGATCGGCGAACACATCGGCAAGGTGATCGGCCACGCGACCATGCGGCCGTTCAATACCTCAGCAACGCTATAGTCCTTGCGGTATTGCGAAAGCGGATTTTGCGTCGAGTGATGATGATTCTTTGCCGATACCGCTGCGATTTGGCGCGGCGTGGTGCCGAAATTACGCATGTGAAATTTCGCGAACGCCTGATAGACATCCATGAATACGCTATGCGCGCCTGTCTCGACATACTGCGGCGGCGTTTCGATTCCCTCACCCATTTTCAGCAGGCCAGCGACGGTCTGATCGACACCGTGCACGTCCCAACTACCGTTGAACACGGCAAAGCTTTTCTCTTTGTCGTCGGCATACATTTTTTCCGCACCGACGGCTAAGACCACATTCGCTGCGCCCGCCTTGATGTAGTTGATCGCCATATGGAACGCGGTCGACGCGCTGGCGCAGGCATTTTCCACATTGACAATGGGAATATTGTCGAACCCGAAATCGCGCAGCGCCAACTCACCGCGAATGGAATGCTGCCCATCCATCGCGCCTTGCGCCGCGTTGGCAAAAAACGCTGCGTCAACTGCGGCAGCATCGCAATTCGCGTCGCGCAATGCCGCAACGACCGCTTCGCGGGTCAAATCCCTGACGGACTTTTCGAGAAATTTTCCAAATGGCGTCATCGAAACGCCGACCACATAAACACGTTCCATCGTCTTCGTGCTCCTATTCTTGGCGCTATAATAACGCAAAATTGTCCGACAATAGTGTCGGGCATTCGTTAATCACCATTATCAGAAAGTCTTCCATGTCCCAACGCATTTTAATCACCAACGACGACGGAATTCACGCGCCGGGCATCGCCCTGCTGGAAAAAATCGCGCGCCAGTTGAGCGACGACGTTTGGATCGTCGCGCCCGAATTCGAACAAAGCGGCAAGTCACATTCGCTGTCGCTCACGGAGCCGCTGCGGGTGCGAAAAATCGATGACCGACGCTATGCGCTGCAGGGCACGCCGACCGACTGCGTCATCGTCGCGTGTCAGCAGATCATGAAAGATAGCCCGCCGACCCTATTGTTATCGGGCATCAATCGAGGCGCCAATCTCGCTGAGGACATGACCTATTCTGGCACCATCGCCGCCGCGATCGAAGGGGTTATTCGCGGCGTGCGCTCTGTTGCAATGAGTCAGGTGTTTCGCTCCGGAAACGAGGTGAGGTGGGCGACCGCGGAAGAGCATGCGCCGAATATACTGCGCCGTCTTATTGAAACCGAGCTTGATCCCGGCGTCTTTATCAACATCAATTTTCCCGATGTGGATGCGGGCAATGTCGGCGGCGCCGTCGCAACCAAAGTGGGGCGGCGCGCCGCGTTTGAAATACTGGTTCATGAGCGAATTGATGCGCGCAATTTTCCCTACTACTGGCTCAGCTTTAAGCACGATAACAGCAACGCAAACGAGGAGACAGATTTACACGCCATTGCGCGCGGCATGATTTCGGTGACGCCACTACATTTTGATTTTACCCACCACGCTACCCACGCGCGGCTCAGCAAGCTACTCGCTTAGGACCTTTGCATTCGTGTAACGGCCAGGAATGACCCCATGCCATGAGGCATGCCCAGACCGCCCGTAGCAATGCGTCACCGGGGATCGCCCCGAAATTCAGGAATTTGCCTTACCTTCAGCGTGATTGCGAACGCTTAGCGCTGATGCCGGCAATATCGTAAAACGCGCATGGCGTTTGCGTCGCAGGCCCGCATGCTTGAAGGGACGCTCCTATGAGGATGGCGCGGGCCCCGAGGCTAGCAGTAGGATGCCTCGGGCCATTGGCTGAGCCGTGGGGTAGGGTGGATCAAGGCCCATAGCAAATCGATCCACCGGGTGCGTATTTTCTCGGCGCGATTTGCGACGCTCGTCCGGTTACTAACCCTTCGCTATATCGCTAAAACTCTTGCCCTTGAACTCGGTGATTTTTGCCTGGATTTCCTGGCTGTATTTGTCTTTCATCGAACCGGCGTCGCTGACCATTTTCGAGAATATTTCTTTCAACTGCGCAGTGTCGATTTTGCGGCCGCTGGCGTAATAGCGTTTTGCCACCTGGCCCAACGCGTAGGTGACGGCGAAGGACATGCCAGAACTCGCCACCTGACGGCCCACACCGCCGAAGATGCCGCCCAGCACTTTGCGCGCGACAACTTCTAAATATTGCGATGTCATACCGATACCCAAGGCGCCGGCGAAGTCTTTGACGTAGCTTTGATCGAGTTCAAAGCCATAGTTTTGCCCGATGCGATAAACCAGGCGTATCTGCAACGGAATAATCGCGAGCGTCGATAAGGTCTCAGGCATGAGTTCCAGCGCCGCGTTGACAATGGCGGCCTTGCGGATCATCTCGTCCATTTCCGCCTCGCTCATCTTGGGTGCGGCGTTCGCCGGCGCACCCGTGGGAACCGGTAAATTGGAAACCGCTTCGGCTTCTTTGTGATATTTGCTTAAAACTTCAGGCGTGAGGCTCAACGACTGCGCCAGCGCAGCGAGGAATTTATTTTCCAGTTCATTCGTCGCGCCATCGGCGTTACACGCGCCGACGGCTAACTCATAGGCGGCTTCTTTTGAATCGGCGCCGTGCAACTGACTCGAGGCCTCCGGCAGACTGATTTTTCGTAGCAACACGTCGTGGTAAATCTCATCGACATTGAGCGTAGTGCCGGCAAACGACGTTGCCAGCTTTTCGATTTCGCCGCGCTCCTGTTCGGTGCGATTGCCGTCCGCCAGGGCGGCCATTATCGCGATCGACAAAATTGCTTTCTGTTCAAGTTCGGTCATGTTTAACTCCGAGAATGAAAGGATTTAACGCTTGTGAGTGCTTGCCGTCATATGGGATCGCCCTACTGAGAATTCGACAAACCTGCTATGCTCAAGGCTATATTCAATTGCCCATTATGATCCAAACTCAACTGAATGCTTTGACCTTTCCCTTCGCCGAAGTTCCCGCGCCCGCGCAAGCAACCGAAGTGGCGCCCGGCATTTTCTGGATTCGCATGCCGCTACCCTTCGCGCTCGATCACATTAACCTGTGGCTGTTACGCGATGGTGACGGCTGGACCCTAGTCGATTGCGGTTTTGGCGTGGACGCGACGCTGGCGCTGTGGGAACAAATTTTCGCGACCTTGCTCGATGGTAAAAGGATCCAGCGCATCATCGTCACCCATTACCATCCGGACCACGTCGGCTGCGCCGGCTGGTTGCAACAACGCTGGAACTGCGAAGTATGGATGACGGAAACCGAATACCTTTCCGCCCATGCCGCGGTGCAAGATGGCGGCGGCGATGCGATCGGCCGCGCGACGGAATTGTTTCGCCGTCACGGTTTGACGGGCGAGCGATTGGAATCCAACGCGGTGCGCAAGAACAATTACAAAAAAGGCGTGCCGTCGTTACCCTACTCGTTCCGGCGCATTCTCGAAGGCGATGAAATCAACATCGACGGAACAATTTGGAAAGTCATCGTCGGCCGCGGCCATGCGCCGGAACACGCGATTCTCTATTGCGCCGACAACAACGTCATGATTTCAGGCGATCAAGTATTGCCGAAAATTTCTACGAACGTCGGCGTGTGGCCATCACAACCGAACGGGGATCCGCTGAAATTGTTTTTGGATTCCATGGATAAATTTGCGAGCTTACCGGGTGATGTGTTGATTCTGCCGTCCCACGGCCCGGTGTTCCGCGGCCTGCACGAACGGCTCGCCCAATTGAAACAGCATCACGACGATCGGCTCGCCGAAGTAGTCGAAGCCTGCATGGAACCGAAAACTGCGGCAGCGTTGTTGCCGGTTTTATTTCGGCGCGAATTGGATGCGCATCAAGTGGTCTTTGCAATGGGCGAGGCCATCGCCCATTTGAATTACTTGATGTATGGCGGGCGGTTAACGCGAACTGAAAATTCGGACGGCGTGCTTTATTTTGGTCGGCCGTAGCAAATCCCAACTACGATCAATCTTGTCATTGCGAGGAGCGTTTTTGCGACGAAGCAATCTCGCACTTAACCGCCACTACTAGATCGCCACGTTACCCTTCGGGCGCCTCGCGATGACAAAGCGAAGTATCATTCCCGCAGAGGCGGGAATGCATCAAACCGTTGC